>JAFOKO010000130.1 GCA_017419715.1 Oscillospiraceae bacterium
CCTGCTCCACGCCCTTTTCAGCTTTCATCTTGTCGATCAGCTGCTCAAAGTACTTCTTGCCAACCTCCATGACGACATCGGAGAACATTTGAATGAATCTGCGATAAGAGTCATAGACAAAGCGCTCGAACTTGGGATCGGGATTGCCCTTGATCATCGCATTGACGACCTCGTCGTTCAAACCGAGGTTCAGAATGGTGTCCATCATGCCGGGCATCGAGGCGCGGGCGCCGGAACGGACGGAGACCAGCAGAGGATTGTTCAGGTCGCCAAACTTCTTGCCGTTGATCTCTTCCATCTTGGCGACATACTCCATGATCTGTGCCATGATCTCGTCGTTGATGCGGCGGCCATCTTCATAATACTGGGTGCAGGCTTCTGTGGTAATGGTGAAGCCCTGAGGAACGGGCATACCGATGTTGGTCATTTCGGCCAGGTTGGCGCCTTTGCCGCCCAGAAGCTCGCGCATCTTGGCGTTGCCCTCAGTAAAGAGGTAGACATACTTTTGAGACATGTAGGTTTCTCCTTTCAATATCATGCGGCGATCCGCTCCGCATGTAGCTGGTTGATTTGCGCTTATGAATTTCTAAATGCACCATACTATAACATTTTTTTTCCGTCTTTTCAACGGTTTTTCAAAAAAAAGCGGAAGAAAAGCGGGATTTTTTTGAAATGATTTCCAAAATGTTATTTTTTTACACAGCTTAGACTGGAAAATGCCATTTATTTGTGCTATAGTGTATTCGAGAGAATTTGCCGCTTTTGCGGACGGAACAGGAGCGTCATATGGACTACGAAAAACTGTTCGGGCTGATCCTGGACCTTGGCAGAGATCTGATCCGCTGTGGGGGAGAGACCCACCGCGTTGAGGATACGCTGTATCGGCTGGCTGCTGGGTATGACTACCGTGAATGCAGCATCTGGGTGGTGCCGACGCTGATCCAGGCCACCTTTACGGATCCGAACGGCGTCGTTCGGACCCAAATTCGCCATGTCAAAGGCGGGGGCTTGAATTTTAACGCGCTTGATCGGCTCAACGCGCTTTCCCGCTGGGCCTGCACAGAGCAGCCCTCTGCAGAGGCGTTTGCCGCCCGACTGGAGCAGATCAATTCCACGCCTCCGCCCAAGCTCTGGATCTTGTGCCTGAGCGAGGTCCTGGGCGGCTGGGGCTTTTCTCTGATTTTTGGCTGTGATCTCTGGGATTCTTTGATCGCCGCCTTTGCGTCTTTGATCATCTTTTTCCTGGTTCGGACGCTTTCCCGCAAAGAAGGCAATCCGCTGATCTTGAATTTTGCCGTTTCCTTTGTGACGGAGATCTTTATTCTTTGCGTATGCCATTTTGGCCCGGGCAGCCACATGGAGACGATTACCATCGGCGTGGTCATGCTCCTGATCTCCGGCCTTGGCGCCTTCAACGGCTTGCGGGATCTGGTCCACCTGGATACGCTTTCCGGCTTGATCAATCTTGCCGCCTCCTTTACCGGGGCTATTGGCATTGCCCTCGGTATGGCCCTGCCGATGATGCTGTTCCGGAGCTGGAACCCGGCTGCTGTGTCTATGCAGGATCCAAACCCGTGGATTCAGGTGGTGGTCTGTGCGCTTGCCTGTTTTGGCTTTTCGCTCTTGTTTTGCGTCCCAAAGGGGAAGATCATTTTTTGCGCCCTGGGGGCGTCCATGACCTGGGGGACATTTCTGCTGGTCCATCACTTCTACCCGTCTATCTTTGCGGCAACCATGGCCGCCTCCGTCTTCAGCGGCCTCTATGGCCAGACGATCGCCCGCATCAAAAAATCTCCGGCCACGATTTTTTCCACCATTTGTATTTTGCCGCTTCTGCCTGGCTCAGCCTTGTATTATACCATGTATGGGCTGATTACCCGAAATGCGGATCTTTCCTACACAAAAGGCGTCGAGCTCGGACTGATCTGCTTCGGGATCGTGCTTGGCTTTATGTGCGTTGAGGTCGTCAACCGCTTTCTTTGGCGTAGACCGCGCTGAAAGCCGGCCTGCCTTTTTCGGGAAAGGAGACGCGATACTGATGAAGCAGAATCATCTGCTCCGCTATTTCGTCATGATACTGCTGGCAGCGCTGCTCTTTTCCGGATGCGGCGCGCCGGAGGAAGCGGATCACTGGGTCCCTGTTCGCGGCGCTGCCCAGACGGAATATACGGACGCATCGGAAGACGCGGCACAGCCGACAAGCCTTCCGACGCAAGCGCTTGAGAGCGAAACAACTGCTGTGCCAACGGAAGCGTCTTCGGAAGCGACGGCAGAACCCGAACCATCGACGACGGCGGCACAGGAGACGGCTGCCTTGGAGCCAAGCGGGGAGCGCGACGGCGCAAAGACCCTCGAGCAGACGGAGCCGGAAACCACGGCAGGGGAGTTGGAGATCACCTATATTGCAAACAAGAATTCCAAAAAGTTTCATCTTCCAGACTGCAGCTCTGTCGCGGACATGAAGGAATCCAACAAGTGGGAATTCACCGGAAGCCGTGACGAGCTGATCGAGCTCGGTTATCAGCCCTGCAAGCGCTGCAATCCATAAGGACAGAAAGCAGAAAAACGCCTTCGGACGCCTTTCTGCTTTCTGCATTTTTTGAAAAAAAGACAGATGGACCGACTGTTTGCGACGGCCCATCCGAAAAACAAGGTCTCGCCGGCAGCGAGACCTTGTTTGCTTTCAGACCGTTGGATTGCTCACAGCGTCTGCAGGTTTCTTGAGCAGTGCGCGGCAGGCAGACCCCGCAAGGAAGATGCAGAGCACATAGAGGACAGGATATGCCGCCTTTGTTACCCAGGCAGGGTACGGCAGGGCGCGGAGCGGGAGAACCAGAAGGCGAAGCGCATGAAACCAGGCGGAGAAGCTGAAAAACAGAAGGCCGGGAACGGGGTGCTTCCTCGCCAAGCGGCGGCACAGCGGAAAGCCCGCGGCAGTCAGCGCCAGCTCATAGAGCTGTGTGGGGTGGACCTTTGGGGCCTCCAGGGAGAGCAGCCCCACCAGATCGATTCGCCCGGATGGAAAAGCCACACCCCAGGGCATTGCAGTGCGAATGCCGCCGCAACAGCCGTTGAGAAAACAGCCCAGCCTTGCGATGCAGAAGGCCGGCACAAAGGGGAACACGGCAGCGTCCAGCACGGGCAATAAGCGAATTCGGAGCAAGCGTGCCGTGACGGCCAACACGACTGCCGCACCGGCAATGCCGCCGTACAGGCTGAGGCCCGCCATGCGAAGGGAATACCAATGCCGTGCGGCGCCGTAGGCGTCCGGGTTCACGGCCAGGTTCCACAGGCGCGCCCCCGCAAAAAAAAACTCAGAGCAAGCGCGGCGATCGTAAAGCCTGCCACGGCGCGGGAATAGCCGCAACGCCGTAAGGGATTCCAAATAGCCCCAGCGCCGCTCAGAACAGCCAAAACGGCACAGAGGGTGTAGGACTTGAGCGTTAGCCCAAATACAGAAACGGAGAAAGCGTAATGTGTACGCCGGTTTCGCTTTCCGCGTCCAGCTGCTCAGCCGATACAGACAGCTGCCCAATCTTTTCCGGATTCGCGGGCGTGCCCGGAACGCTGGGCTCTGTGGAGCGCTGCGCCCGGCTCTCGCCGTCCAGCACCCCGCTCAGAAACAATGCAAGCACACTGCCAGCCACCAAAAGCAGCGCGACGACTGCAATCAGAAGCCACTTTTTCCGCTGCATCGGCACGGGCTGGATCTGCCGGACATGCTCGCTGCCCGATTGTGAGACGGGATCATGAGACGCGACAGACTGCTTCCGCACGGAAGGCAACGGCGCCCTGCAGTTCTTGCAGAAGCTTGCGCCATCCCGATTCTTTACGCCGCATTGTGTGCAGAACATATGCATTCCTCCGTGATTGTTGATACAGGTATTCTATCATCGTGACCATCGCCCTGTCAACTACGAAGGAGCGTAAAATGAGTGAAAATCAGCCAATATCCGTCTGTGTGAACAAGTAGAGAGAATTCTACGAATTTGTGTTGCATTCTGGAACAGAGTATGGTATACTGAATATGTAATTATAATTATGAAAAAATATGAATCAAAGGGGGAGAAATCATTATGGCAAAGTTTTGTTCCCACTGTGGGACAGCGCTGGCGGACAACGCCAAGTTCTGCACAAATTGCGGACAGACCCTAAACGGAACGGGCCCCGGAACACCGAGCGGATATTCTGCTCCGGTGCCGCCACAGGCTTCGACCTATGCGCCGCCTCCGGGGAAAAAATGCCCCCGTTGCGGTGCGGCGCTGGATGATGACGCTGTTTTTTGCGATCTATGCGGTGCTTCCCTCGGCGCTTCGCCGCTGCCAGCGCAGACAAAGAAAAACAAGACCGGCCTGGTTGTTGCGCTGGTTGTGTTACTGCTGGTAGCGGCTGGCGTGGGCGTCTACTTCTTGCTGCTCCGGGATAAGGAACCCGGAAATGAACAAGCCACCACTGCCCCTGCCACCAACGCTTCCGAAACCATTTCTTCTTCTGTCCGGCAGAAACCCTTGTGGAGACAAAGCCTGCACAGACCGAAGCGGCTGGAAATGCAGATGCAGCGGCAGGGATCCAGATCCCGGATGGCGCAAAGCGCATGGCGGACGCCAGTCTGCGCGATGTGACGGGGCACTGGAAGGGGCAGTTCTACTTTACTGCTCTGGAGGGCTATGAGTCCGTGCCGGGCGCGCCGGCCAATATCGACCAGATGATCGAACAGCTCAAAAAAACGCCCGCGGACATGGAGCTGAAGCTGGAAACAGACAGATCCTGGGCCATAGATCTGGAGGGAATGATGCCGCTGGATCTCCGCTCTGTGGACATGATGATCAAAGAACCCAAGTCGCCGGAGGAGGCTTCGATCCATCTGTTCAAGGGACCGGAGCAGGGACTTGTCAACATCGGCCCCATCACGATGGCCGAGGAAGGGGAATCCGGTCTGTTTGAAGTGAAAGCAGTGCGCTGCCAGGATGCCAAGGGAGAGATGCTGGTGGGTGATTTCCTGCTGGAGATGGCTGTCCAGGGGGCAAAGGTCAAGCTCACGGGCAATTATACGCTCTACCGGGAGGAAAGCGCCGAGCCTGAGCTTCCAAGCTCTGAACCCGAGACACAAGCGCAAACGGAGGCCCCGACGGCTGCCCCCACAGAGGCGCCCACGGAACCGCCCGCGCCCGCGCCGACAGAGAAGCCGACGGAGGCTCCGGCGGAGACGCCCACAGAGCCCATCCTGGAGGTAGAAGAGCCGGAGGAGCTGGATTTCCTTTGGATCTACAGCACGAATGACCCAAACACGCTCCCGGATGGCGCGGTAGAACTGGCAGACATGAACCGGATCCTCGGCGCCTGGAAAGTCCTCTATGTGTTTGATGTGGACGGAGATATCATCCGTTATCTCGGCAGGCTTTACCTGGAAGCGGGGCAGAACAGCATCCAGGTCCGCGTGGATCCCGCTCAGGTGGAATACGGCGAAGGCTGGAAAGCGGATACGAGCGGGGATTATACCCTGGACGGAAAATGGAACAACGGCGCGCTGATGAGCGCTTCGATCAGCGGAAACCTGGTCGTCAATACCTTCTACTTCCATTCCAAGTGGGAGTATGGCGTGGGAGAATTCATGATGCCCAGCGGTGAAAAGGGCCGGGTCTACCTGGTCCGGCCATAGGAGGAAGCCATGAACTGTAAACAATGCGGCGCATCCAACCGGGACGGCTCAGCCTTTTGCAAGCGCTGTGGAAGTCCGCTAAACGGAATTCCCAGTTCCCCGGGACAACAGAGCGCCAAAACCCAAAGCGCGGTGATGCTCTGCCCGAATTGTGGACGGCAAATTCGCGGGGGCGCGGCATTCTGCAAATACTGTGGAGCTTCTCCCCAAGCAGCAGGGGCATCCCAAAAGGATCCCTGGCTCGGCTTGCGCATCGTACTTTCTTTTCTGTGTGTGGGCCTGCTGGCCTTCGGCGCATGGAAAGCTCCGGGAAAGATCCGGGAACGCATCGAAGGGGGGAAGCCGTCTGAAGTCCAGAATGCTTCTACGGGGCAGTCAAGCCCAACGACGCCAACAGGACCCGCCGAAACAGGACAGAGCGTTGCGCCTTCGAAGCCAGAGGACCTTGCCGCCCGATACGCGCAAATCGACGCCATGCTGGAGAACGGGACCCTGGACGAGCCCGAACCCACAATGCATGATGACTATACCTGGTTCAACGGAGATCCGGAGGGTTGGGTCGAAGCGACGGAGGAGGGAGGCGAGGCCCCGTGAGAAAGCATAGATTTCCAACAGTTCTGCTCTGCTTGACACTGGTGGTCGCCATCCTCGTCTCCGGCTTGACCGTGCCGGGCTTCCTGCTGCCGCTGCTCGGCCCCGAGAAGTCCAATGCCGGGGTTGCGGATGATCCGCCCGAGACGCTTGCCCAGGACGGAACGAGCGAGGCCTTTACCGTGACCCCGGTGGAGGGCGTGACAGTGTCCGCCCCGGAAAACGCCGTCGGAGCAGGGAGGACCCTGTCCATGGCGCCTGCCACGGAGGCAGAGCTGAAACAATTGCATGCCGCTGCCATGGACGATCTTCCTTCTCCCTTGCTGCTGCTGGACGCCTGGGAATTTGATCTGGGGCTTGCGGACGACGAGCTTCTGCCGGGAGCGGTGGAGCTTTCCCTTGACCTGGAGACGCTTGGGATCGACGCGAGTCTGCACCAGGCAGTCACACTCTACCGCGTAGACGACGCCGGAAAGTGGTATGAGTATTCCACGAGCCTGGATGGACACACACTTCGCGCGAAAACCCAGCAGAACAGCTTGATCGTTCTCGCCATTGGCTGGGGCCTCATTGTAGGCGGCATCATGGGGGGCCTTGATCTGGGCATTCAGCTTGGCTACGGCGGCTATATGTCGTTGTTCCGGGACGGCTATGCGGTCAAAATCGACGGAGAAAAGCACTTCCGCATCATCTTGGACGCCTCCGCCGTCAAAAAGGTCATGCAGGAGGCGGAGGTTGGCTTTACCGGCCACGAGAAAGCACTGCTGGCGGAAGCGGAAGAAAAGGCCGTGTTCCAGGCTGTCCGGGAAAGCTACCTGGATCAGGAAACCAAGGACAAGATCCTGAAGCACAATGAGCCGGATCGAATGTCGATCACCCGCGCCTATATCCTTTCCAAGCCGTCGGATCAAGGCGAAGCTTCCTGGGTCAAAAACCGCGCAACGGCACTGGCTGAGAAATATGCAAAGGAAGTATTCAACGCTGATCCTGCCTATAACAAGATGCAGCAACAGTACCAGGATTTCCAGGCCGGTGCGGACACCCGCAACTTTGAGACGCTCAAAGAGTCTCTGGAGCAGGTCAAGAAAACTGAGGAATACTTGCAGCTTGCCTGGGTCTATTTGCGCGACGAGGTCTCGGCCAAAATGCCGACTTATGTGATGGAGGTGCATCTGAGCGCAAAGAACAGGACGGACTCCTACGGCGCAACGGTGACGCCCTTCATTGGTCATCCCTATCTGATGCTCTATATGGAATGGATCGGCAGCGGCACCAAGGCATCCTACGACGGTTTCCTGCTTACAATCGTCCATGAGCTGTTCCATGCCATTGAGCGCGGCTATGTGCTCTATAGCCGGGCGAATTACGGCTTCGACGAGATGCTTGCCCAGTGTGTCGAATGGGATGCCTGCGAGTACTTCACCGAAGAGGGGACGATCACGACTCCCAAGGAGACGCTTTTGAGCAACCTGGTGGACACACATTATTTTGCGATCCCCCTGGACTCCTACAGCACCAGCTATCCGGAGGGAAAGATCGGCGGCGAGAAAGCCTCGGTAAGCTATCCCCGTGCGCCCTTTCTCCACTATTTGCAGGAAAACTGTGGCTCTTATTACGGCGCGTATTCGACGATCCTGCTGCGCTACAAGAGCCTTTCCGGGCATCGATATCTTACAACGATCCTGAAACGCTGCTTCAACCTTTCGGAGGAAGGCTTGACGGAAGAATTCCACAAATATGCGGTGGCGGATCAGACCAGGTTCTATCAGAAAGCCGTCCGGAATGATGTCAACGCCGTCTTTGCTCCGATTGCTGATGCGACAAAGGGCAAGGCGGAGATCAAGCTGCTGAATAAGAACTATACGATCCGCGTCCGCCGGGTCAAGGTGGCGAAGTCTTCCAAGCTGGAGGAAGCAAAGGACAAGCAGTATGCCCTGGCCGTCAAGTTCAATGACGACTATCGGGATGTGATGGCTGATTTTGCGCTTACTCCGATGAATATGGAAGAATTTGACGACTACAAAGACTGGAAGCAGGGGATCTTCATTGAGGCGCGGGACTATCCCAAGGATCTGTCCGCCCCTGCCGTCTACCTTCTGGAGGCGGACGGCGGTACGGCCAGCTCCACAGAGGGCTACATCTACAACAGCTACAGCGGCTACACGATCTATCCGCTCTATGCGCTGCCGGAACCGGAGCTGGAGGTGAAAAACAGTGTCCTGTCCGTCAAGCCGCCGGAAGCCCTGGCTGGGGCGGAAGCGGAGATCGTGGACAGTGTGGTGATCACCATCCTTCTGGATCAGGCGCAATTGGCCTTTGAGCAGGTGAAATATGAAGGCTGGAAGGAGCCCTGGACCCTTGACCTCAGCAAGCTGAAACTCAACGGCAAGGCCTTGACGGCGGAACAGTTGAAGCAGTTGCGCTTTACCTGGCAGCAGTGCGTGACCGGGACCTTTGAATACGGTCCCTGCCTCGGGCCCGGGGAACCCATCCCAATCGAAACCGGCGTGGACATCACCGGAAAATGGGATATGCATTCTGCTACGAATAATCTGGATTTGGACTGGCTCTATCAGTATGTGGATATGATGCCCGAGGAAGTGAAATCCCTGTATGGCCCCTACCTGGAGCAGCTTCGCACCGCGGCCGGAGACTTTGTGATGGAGATTTCTGAGGCAAAGGAGGACGCGAGCTATGGCTATGAGGTGCGCTTTGTCTATCCGGAGATCTATGAACAGCCTCCCGCTGTGTTCGAAGGCGCGTTCGATGAAAAAACCATGCGCCTACGCTTGACCCCAAAATCTGATGCGCTTCTTTCCAACGGCATGGAGCTGCTGATCACAGTGGACGGCGCGACCATGACCTGCAGCGGAACCGCCTCTTACAGCAGCGATCTGGCCAGCTACGATGCAGAGATCACAGGCACAAAGCAAGCAAAATAAAGCACCGTCCTCTGGTGAACACGCACCAGGGGACGGTAAACTTTTGTCGTTCGACGCAAAACGAGGACTTCCTGTGTAAAAGGTAGCAGGGACCAGGGGTCAGTCACCAGGGATTATAGGCAATAGTTGAATAGGCAATAGGCAATAGGAGACGCGGGGGATGCGGACAGGGAGCAGGGTTCGGTAGCAGCGCACATCGTGCGCCATGGAATGCTTTCCCCCGCCTGTCATTCTGAGCAAAGCGAAGGATCCGTACCCCCGTCCCCTTGCCTTCCCCCTCGGGGGAAGGTGGCGCCGGGCGTCTCAC
>JAFOKO010000131.1 GCA_017419715.1 Oscillospiraceae bacterium
GCTGGTGTATCAGGAATATCTCAATGACCCCCGCCCGGAGAATATGCCCATCCTGGAGGACCTATACAACCTGCTGCGGGCGCAGGACGAGAAAGAGGCGCAGTACATCGCCACGGCGCTGGAAATCTATGTGACCGGCTCCCTCAATGTGTTCAACCACCAGAGCAATGTGGACATCAACAACCGCATTGTCTGCTACGACATCAAGGAGCTGGGCAAGCAGCTGAAAAAAATCGGTATGCTGGTGGTCCAGGACCAGGTGTGGAACCGTGTCACCATCAACCGCGCCGCCCACAAGTCCACCCGATACTACATCGACGAGATGCACCTTCTGCTGAAGGAGGAGCAAACCGCTGCCTATACCGTCGAGATCTGGAAGCGGTTTAGAAAGTGGGGCGGGATTCCCACCGGGATCACGCAGAATGTAAAGGACCTTTTGAGCAGCCGCGAGGTGGAGAACATCTTTGAAAACTCTGACTTCGTGTATATGCTCAACCAGGCGGGCGGCGACCGGCAGATTCTTGCCAAGCAGCTGGGCATTTCCCCGCACCAGCTTTCCTATGTGACCCACTCCAGCGAGGGCGAGGGCCTGCTGTTCTATGGCTCCACGATCCTGCCTTTCGTGGACCATTTCCCCAAGAACACCGAGCTGTACCGCATTATGACCACCAAACCCCAGGAACTGAAAAAGGAGGATGAATGACCATGAAACCCAACACCGAACTGAATACCATGATGTTTTTTGACGATGCCCTGGAGGGTGAGCGCACCCAGCTGCTCACCGAGCTGGCCGATGCCGTCAGCGAGACCCGCACGGCGGCGGATCAGGCTGCGGAGCTGAACGAGGACGGCGAAGCGGGCCTGCTGCGCCTGACGGAAATCTGGTGCGCCATGAACGGCGTCCCGGCCATCGTCATCTTCGAGGGCGGGCAGTCCGAGCTGCTGGCCAATGTGGTGGCGCAGATCTACGCCCATCTGCTTCAGCACCCCTCCCGTGACCCTGTGGGGCTGGCCGTCTATGTGGAGCTGCGCTACATGACGGCCTCCCTCATGTTGGGGGAATGGTTTGAATAAGGAACCGCGCCTGCGCTTTACGGACGAGGAACGGGCTGACCCGGCTCTGGAGAAGCCCATCCGTAAGGCGGACAAGGCCGCCGCCAAAGCAGACAAGGCGCAGGCCAAAATCCCCAAAAAGCAGGTCCGGCAAAAGACGGTGGACCCGGAGACCGGCAAAGTGACCACCAAGCTGGTGCTGGAGGACAAGAAGAAGCCGCCCTCCAAATTGTCCCATGCGGTGCGGGATACCCCCGCCAATGCCGCTCTGGGGAAGCTCCACAAGGAAATCCGGGAGACCGAACAGGACAATGTGGGCGTGGAGAGCGCCCACAAGTCCGAGGAGGCTGCCGAGACCGGCGTTAGGCTTGCACGGGAAGGCTACCGCAGCCACAAGTTGAAGCCCTACCGCAAGGCGGCCCAGGCCGAGCAGAAGCTGGAGAAGGCCAATGTGAACGCCTTGTATCAGAAGTCCCTGCGGGAAAATCCCCAGCTTGCCAGCAACCCCATCTCCCGCTGGCAGCAGAAACAGGCCATCAAAAAGGACTACGCTGCCGCCAAGCGCGCTGGTCAAGCTGCCGGGAATACCGCAAGCACAGCCCAAAAGACCGGCAAGGCCGCCAAGACGGTCAAGGAAAAGGCACAGCAAGCGGGCGCGTTTGTCATGCGCCACAAAAAGGGCTTTCTGATTGCTGGCGCGATCTTCCTGCTGGTCTGTATGCTGCTCAACACCATGTCCTCCTGCTCCATGATGGCGCAGAGCATCGGTTCTGTGGTGTCCGGCACCACCTATCCGTCGGATGACCCGGAGCTGGTGGCGGTGGAGGCGGACTACGCGGCCAAGGAAGCGGCGCTGCAAGCCGAGATCGACAACATCGAAAGCAGCCATCCGGGGTATGACGAGTACCGCTACGACCTCGACATGATCGGGCATGACCCCCATGAGCTGGCGGCCTACCTGTCCGCTGTCTTGCAGGGCTACACCCGACAGAGCGCCCAGGCAGAGCTGGAGCGCGTGTTCGACGCACAGTATGAACTGACGCTCACTGAGGAAGTGGAGATACGATACCGCACCGAAACTTCCACGGACCCCGTGACCGGCGAGACAACCACCGAAGAAGTCCCGTATGAGTATTACATTCTGAATGTGAAGCTCACCAGCAAGCCCCTTTCGTCCGTTGCCTCGGAGCTGTTGACCCCGGAACAGCTGGAGATGTACCAGGTGTACCGGCAGACGCTGGGCAACAAGCCGCTGATTTTCGGCGGTGGTTCCTCCGACACCAGCGATTCCGAGAGTTTAGCTGGTGTTGAGTTCGTCAACGGCACCCGCCCCGGCAATCAGGCCGTGGTGGATATAGCGAAAAGTCAGGTGGGCAATGTGGGCGGTCAGCCCTACTGGAGCTGGTACGGCTTCAATTCCCGTGTGGAATGGTGCGCCTGCTTCGTGTCCTGGTGCTACGGCCAGATGGGGCTGTCTGAGCCGCGTTTTGCCGCCTGCCAGTCTCAGGGCATCCCGTGGTTCCAATCCCACGGACAATGGGGCGGGCGTGATTACGCCAATATTGCCCCCGGCGACGCCATCTTCTTCGATTGGGACCTGGATGGCAGCGCCGACCATGTGGGCCTTGTGGTCGGCACGGACGGCAGCCGGGTCTACACCGTGGAGGGCAATTCCGGCGACGCCTGCAAGATCAAGAGTTATTCCCTGACCTACGAGTGCATCAAGGGCTACGGCCTGATGAACTGGTAAGGCCGATTTATGAGAAAAGGAGTGATTGAAATGGCTAAGAACAAAATCCAGCGCATTGACCAGGAGATTGCCAAGGTCCGCGAGAAGATCGCGGAGTACCAGGACAAGCTGAAAACCCTGGAGGCACAGAAAACCGAAGCGGAGAACCTGGAGATCGTCCAGATGGTGCGCGCCCTGCGGCTGACCCCGGAGCAGCTGAATGCCATGCTCTCCGGCGGCACGGTCCCCGGCATGGTTGCTGCCTCCGCTGACTACGACGAACAGGAGGACACCGACCATGAAGAATAAGAGAATTTTCAAGACCTTTTCGGCCCTCTGCGCCGCCTTGGTGCTGATGATGGGCCTTTCGGTGACCGCCTTTGCCCAGGGGACGGACCAGCCTCCGGCGGAGGACGCCACCAACGACAGCAATGTGGTGGTAGAGGAAACCGAGGACAGTCCGGCCCTGACCCCGGATGGCAACGCCGCCCTGGTGGATGATTTCGGCGGCAACAAGCAGCTCATCACCGTCACCACCAAGGCGGGCAACTACTTCTACATTCTCATTGACCGGGCCAACGAGGACAAGGAAACCGCTGTCCACTTCTTGAACCAGGTGGACGAGGCGGACCTGATGGCGTTGATGGAGGACAGTCAGACTACCCAGGAGCAGCCCGCCACCTGTACCTGTACGGAGAAATGTGTGGCCGGTGCGGTGAATACGGCCTGCCCGGTGTGTGCCATCAATATGAGCGCCTGCACGGGTAAGGAGCCGGAACCGGAGACCCCGGAAGAAACCCCGGAGCCGGAAGAACCGGCGCAGAAACCCGCAGGACTGAATCCGGCCATTCTTTTGGCGGTGCTGGCTCTGATGGGTGGCGGCGGCGCTTTTGCCTACTTTAAGCTGGTAAAAAGCAGACCCAAGACCAAGGGCAACGACAATTTGGACGATTATGACTACGGCGAGGATGATACCGATCAGGAGGACGAGGACTCCTGGGAGACCGAGGAATCTGACGAGCCGGACGCTGACGGGGGCGGCGACGAGGAAAGCGAGGACAAGACGGTTTGACCCGCTTCACCGACAGCCCCTATGAACGCATGATGACACGCAGGCCGGAGGGCGGGAAGGAAACTTCCCGTCCTCCTACTTTATCTCCCGGCCACCCCTGTTATGGCTGCGGGAATTACCGTGACGGTCAGCCCTGCGTGGGGTTCTGCCACCGGCAGCTGACCGCATGGCTGCGGGAAAGGAGGATGAAAAACCATGAAGCTGGTGATCGCTGAGAAACCGTCCGTTGCCCAAAGTCTGGCCGCCGTGATTGGGGCCACCGCCCGCAAGGACGGCTATCTGGAGGGCGGCGGCTGGCGGGTCAGCTGGTGTGTGGGCCATCTGGCTGGTCTGGCCGACGCCGACGCTTATAACCCGGACTACGCCAAGTGGCGCTATGACGATCTGCCCATTCTGCCGGAACCCTGGCAGATGGTGGTGAGCAAGGACAAGAAGAAACAGTTTGATGTGCTGAAGCAGCTGATGAACGCCCCGGATGTGACCGAAGTGGTAAACGCCTGCGACGCCGGACGCGAGGGGGAGCTGATCTTCCGCAGCGTCTACGAGCTGGCGGGCTGCCAGAAGCCTATGAAGCGGCTCTGGATTTCCTCGATGGAGGATTCCGCCATCCGGGAGGGCTTTGCAAACCTGCGCCCCGGTGCGGACTATGACGGCTTACGGGATGCGGCCCTCTGCCGTGCCAAGGCGGACTGGCTGGTGGGGATCAACGCCACCCGGCTGTTTTCCGTGCTGTACCACCGGACCCTCAACATCGGGCGCGTCATGTCCCCAACACTGGCCCTCATTGTCCAGCGGGAGGCCGAGATCGACACCTTTAAGCCGGTGCCGTTTTACACGGTGACGCTGGAGCTGCCCGGTTTCTCTGTTTCAGGGGAACGCATGGCGGACAAGGGCACCGCCCAGCAGCTGAAAACGGCCTGCCAGGGTGCGGCTGCTACGGTGAAAAAGGTGGAGCGCAAGGACAAATCCGAGAAGCCGCCCGCCCTCTATGACCTGACCACCCTCCAGCGGGACGCCAACCGGCTGCTGGGGTTCACAGCCCAGCAAACCCTGGACTATTTGCAGAACCTCTATGAAAAGAAGCTCTGCACCTATCCTCGGACGGACAGCCGTTACCTGACTTCGGATATGGCAGCAAGTCTGCCGGAGCTGGTCCGGCTTACCGCTGGGGCGCTGCCCTTTGCCGCTGGTATGGAGCTTGCCTGCAATGCGGCACAGGTCATCAACGACAAGAAAGTGACCGACCACCATGCGGTGATCCCCACCCGCAACCTCCAGGGCGCGGACCTGTCCAGCTTGCCAGTTGGCGAAAAGGCGGTGCTGGAGCTGGTGGCCCTGCGGTTGCTGTGCGCTGTGGCTCAACCCTATATTTTTGCGGAAACCGCCGTTGTTGTGGAGTGCGCCGGTGCGGAGTTTACCGCCAAAGGCCGCACGGTGAAAGATCACGGCTGGCGGGCGCTGGACGCTGCATACCGCGCAGGGCTGAAAAATGTGGAGCCGGAAACCGAGGACAAGGCTCTGCCGGAGCTGTCTGAAGGTCAGACGCTGCCCCTTTCTGGTGCTGCCGTCAAGGAGGGCAAGACCAACCCGCCCAAGCACTTCACCGAGGATACGCTGCTTTCTGCGATGGAGACTGCTGGGAAGGACGATATGCCGGACAATGCCGAGCGCAAGGGGCTGGGGACCCCGGCCACCCGCGCCGGTATCCTGGAAAAGCTGGTGTCCACCGGCTTTCTGGAACGCAAAAAGAGCAAGAAAACCGTGCAGCTTCTGCCGTCCCATGATGCGGTGTCCCTTATCACCGTGCTGCCGGAGCAGCTGCAATCGCC
>JAFOKO010000132.1 GCA_017419715.1 Oscillospiraceae bacterium
CTGCCTCCAGGGCGGCGATCCGGGGCACCTGGGCCTCGGTCATGGGAGCAATCCGGAGCATGGATTACATCTTCTCCGGGGCCTCGAAGCCCAGCAGGTCGATGCAGCTTTCCAGGACACGCTTGGTCAAGCCGATCAGGGCGATATAGCCCTTCTGCTTCCCGGCGTCCGCCTCGGTAAGGATGTGCGTCTCGTGGTAGAACTTGTTCGCGTAGCCTGCCAGCTCGTAGATATAGGCGCAAATCGTGTTGGGCGCGCAGTCGCGGTAGGCCAGCTCCAGGGCATCGGGCAGACGGCTCAATGCCAGCATCAGCTCCTTGGCCTCCACGGTCTCCGGGGCCGCGATGGGCAAGTCCTCCCAAGCGCCGTAGCGGCTCAGAATGGACTTGATCCGGACGATGGTGTAGAGGATATAGGGCCCGGTGTTTCCCTCAAAGGCCGCAAAGCGGTCCATATCAAAGACATAATCCTTGGTGGGGGCGTTCATCAGATCGCCGTATTTCAGCGCGGCCAGGGCGATCTTGGCGGTGGTGTCCGCCACATCGTCGCCGGTGACCAGATCGTTTTCCTCCACCTTGGCGCGGACAAAGTCGGTAACCTCTTTCACCAGGACCTCCAGGCGCATGACGCCGCCCGCACGGGTCTTGAAGGGCTTGCCGTCCTTGCCGTTCATGGTGCCGAAGCCTATGTGCCGCAGCTCCGTTTCAGGCTTGACCAGACCGGCCTTCCGGGCAGAACGGAAGACTTGCTCAAAGTGGAGGCTCTGGCGCTTGTCCACCACATAGAGGATCCTGCCGGGGTTCCAGGTTTCCATGCGCTGCTTGATGGTGGCAAGATCCGTCGTGGCATAGAGCGTCGCCCCGTCGGACTTGATGAGGATGCAGGGGGGAACTTCCTTGGTATCCGTGGGCTCCTGCACCTCGATGACCCGGGCTCCCTCGCTCTCCACCAGGACGCCCTGCTCGTCCATCTGCTGCAGCATCTGCGGGATGAAGGGCTGGGCGTCGCTCTCTCCCAGCCAGGCCTCAAAGTGAACACCCAGGCTGTCATAGTTCTTTTTCAGATCTGGCAGGGACACATCCATGATGTGCCGCCACAGCGCCCGATAGCCCGGTCTTCCCTGCTGGAACATCACGGTGGCGTCGTGGGCGCGGGCGGCAAAGCCCTCGTCCGCCTTGGCCTTGGCGGAGGCGGCAGGATAGATCTGCTCCAGATCAGAGATGGTAAAGGGCGCCTCCGTGGGGTAGGGTCCGGTGAAATTCTCATCAAAATAGCACAGCTCCGGCTGCCGATCCTGCAGCTCAACGATGATCAGGCCCATCTGCAGGCCCCAGTCTCCCAGGTGGGTGTCGCCGATGGTCTCATTGCCGAAGAAGCGCTGAATGCGCTTGATGCTCTCGCCGATGATGGCGGAACGGAGATGGCCGATGTGCAGAGGCTTGGCCACATTTGCGCCGCCGTAGTCGATGACCACGGTGCAGGCTTTGGGGTCCAGCGGCACGCCGAAGCGGGGCGCGGTGCGGGCCTGCTCCAAATACTTCGCCAGGAAGGCAGGGGCCAGACGCAAATTCAAGAAGCCCGGTGCGACGGCCTGTACTTCGGAAAAAGCAGCGTCGTCCGTCAACTGGGCCGCCACATCGTTTGCGATCTGAACAGGGGCCTTGTGGTAGGCCTTGGCCGCTGGCATTGCGCCGTTGCACTGGTACTCACACAGGTCGGGCCGGTTTGAAACCGTCACCCGGCCATAGGAAGCCTCATATCCGGCAGCCAGAAAGGCCACGCTTACATGCTCGGAAATGATCGTTAGCAGTTTGTCCATTGTGTTCACCTGTCTTTTCGGAATTTGCTCTATTTTACCAGATAAACCCTAAAATGTAAAGGACGAATTGGCAGCTGAACAGTGGCAATTGCGCATTGACAGTTCTCAATTGAGCAACCGTGCCGTGATGGCTGCGGCAGCGAACCCCGCCAGGTCGGCAATCAGAGCGGCGGGGATGGCATAGCGGGTGCGCTTGACCCCGGCGGCGGCAAAGTAGACCGATATGGTGTAGAAGGTCGTTTCCGTGCTGCCCAGCATGATGGCAGCGGTGCGTCCAATCAAAGAATCCGGCCCGTGGACGGCCATCAGATCCGCGCCGACCGCCAGGGCCGCGCTGCCGGACAGGGGCCGGATCAGCACCAGCGACAGGGTCTCGGGCGGAATGCCCAGCCAGGATGCAGCCGGGGCCAGCAGACGCGTCAACGCCTCCATTGCCCCGGAGGCTCTGAGCAGTTCCACCGCTGTTAGCAGCATCACCAGGGCAGGCAGGATGGTCTTGACCAGCTCCAAGCCCCGTTTCCCGCCCTCCAGCAGGGCGTCGTAGACATCCACATGCCGCCCCAGGGCCAGAGCTGAGACAGCCAACAGCAGGGTGGGGGTCAAATACGCGCTCATCGCTTCACCGGGTGGCCCGCCCAGAAGTGCCGCAAGAACCCGGCGGCAATCAGTCCGGCGGAGACAGAGAGCACGGATGTCACCCATACCGCCGGAAGAATGTCAAAGGGCTTCGCCGCCCCCAGGCTTCCCCGGAGGGCCGCCACCGTCGTCGGCAGGATTTGGATGGAGGCCGTGTTCATCACCACAAGCCTGCACATCTCGTCGGTCGCCGCATCCGTCCCGGCCAGGGCCTGCATCCGACGGACCGCCTCCACGCCCAGCGGCGTAGCCGCGCTGCCCAGCCCCAGGAGATTGGCCGTCACATTGCCGCACAGGGCCCCCATGGTCGCCTCGTCGCGGCGGGCCGTGGGATAGAGCCTTCCCAGCAGCGGAGAAAGCAGCCGCGCCAGCCCAGCCTGCAGGCCGGAGCGTTCCAGCACCGCCGCAAAGCCGCTCCAGAGGCAGAGGCTTCCCGTCAAAGAGACACAGAGGCTCACCGCCTTCCCCGCTCCCTCCATCGCCGCCCGGCCCAGGTCCCCGCTTCCAGTCAGCAGGCCGCAAAACAGTGAGAGCGCCAGCATACCCACCCAGATCCAAGTCATTGCCATTTCATCACCCCGCAAGCAAGTCTATGCTCCGGTAGCACGCAAAATTCGGTCTGTAATTTCATTTGCTTCCGCGGGAACTTTCTGGTATAATAAGCGCAAATGAGCAGAGCAAACGAAAGGAGGCGCGAGCCGTGGCAAAGCTGTTTGATTCCGTGCGCTATCTCAAGGGCGTGGGGGAGGCGCGGGCCAAGACCTTTGCAAGTCTTGGAATCACCACGCTCTACGATCTGATCTCCTACTTTCCCCGCTCTTACGAGGATCGGAGCAAGATCCTTCCCATTGCGGAGCTGCAGGTGGACGAACCTGCCTGCTTCCGCGCCTTTGTGACCTGCCATCCCCGAACTGCCCACATCCGCAAGGGGCTGGATTTGACCAAGCTCTCCGTGGCCGACGAGACCGCCCGGCTGAACCTCACCTTCTTTAATCAGAATTATGTTGCGGACAACTTGGAATACAGCAAGGAATACTACTTCTATGGCACCCTCAACGGGGACTACATGGGCTACCAGATCACGAACCCCATCTTTGAGCCGGTGGAGAAGCCGGGTGTCTTGACCCGGCGGATCATGCCCATCTATCCCCTAACGGCAGGGCTTCACAACAACATGATCTCCCGCTCCGTCCAGCAAGCTCTGGACGCCTGCCTGGACGAGCTGCCAGAGCTGCTGCCCCAGGCGCTTCGGGACCAATACGGTCTTTGCGACGCGGTCACTGCCTATCGGAACATCCACGCGCCCGCCTCCTTTGAGGCTCTGGCCGAGGCGCGGCACCGCTTGATCTTTGAAGAATTCTTCATCTTCTCTGTGGGGCTCTCCCTGCTCCGCTCCAGCAGAGGCCGGAAGCAGCGTCCCGCTTTTCGGGTTCCTGCGCTGGCGGAATTTGAAGCGGCCCTCCCCTTCTCGCTAACCGGCGCCCAACGGCGGGCCATGGCCGACATTGCCGCCGATCTCTCCGGCGGCAGCGTCATGAACCGGATGGTGCAGGGCGATGTTGGCAGCGGCAAGACTGTGGTAGCAGCCGCTGCCGCCTGGATCACCGCCAAAAACGGCCATCAGGCAGCTTTGATGGCGCCAACGGAGATTTTGGCCGAGCAGCACGCCAAGGGGTTGGAAGCCTTGCTGGGCAAGCTGGGCCTTCGGGTGATCCTGTTGACAGGCTCTATGCCCCCGGCCAGGAAGAAGGCCGTCCGCTCCGCCATTGCCGCCCATGAAGCCGATCTCATCATTGGCACCCACGCGCTGATCTCCGAGGCGACCGATTTCGCCAAGCTGGGGCTCGTCATTGCCGACGAGCAGCACCGCTTCGGCGTCGCCCAGCGGGC
>JAFOKO010000133.1 GCA_017419715.1 Oscillospiraceae bacterium
TACAAATTCAATTGAATCACCCGTCTATATTATATCATAAACTACTCCATACTACAAGCATTATTTTCAAATTTGACAAAAAATATTAGGCTGCACAAGGCTTTGCGGCCTTTGCGCCTGTTTGCAACTGTCAAACTCCCGGGAAATCCTCAAATAAAATATCAGAAAACCCTTGCTATTTATTCCAAAAGCGAGTATAATCACAATGATAAAATAGGATTATTGTGTGGAGGGCTTCCTCCGGCGTGTATACGGGAGCGTTTTTTATGAAAGAAAATATACAGGAATTCTTCTTAAATTTGAAAAGCTATATCCCAACCTTGAAGATCACAGACATTTTGGATATTCTGGTGGTGGCAGTCCTGCTGTTCTATTTGATCAACATGATCCGCTCCACAAGCGCCAACCGCATTGCCAAGGCGATCATCTTTTTGCTGATCGCCACTTTTGTCACAGATCTGTTGAATCTATACACGGTAAACTATTTGCTCGACCGTGTGCTTCAGCTCGGCTTTGTTGCGTTGGTCATCGTGTTCCAGCCGGAGTTGCGTAGACTGTTGGAGCGGGTGGGCAGCCGCGGTTCTGTGAAGAGCTTGATGGGCTTGACCGGCGCACAGACGCAAAAGGACAGTCTGGAAGCTCTGGAGCAGGTCGTGCAGGCCTGCGGCGCTATGTCTAAGGAGAAGGTTGGCGCGCTGATCGTTTTTGAGCGTTCGATCTCCCTGGAACAGACGGTCGTCACCGGGACCGTGGTGGATGCGGCGGTCTCCCAGGAATTGATCCGAAACATTTTTTTTCCCAAGGCAGCTTTGCACGACGGGGCAATGATCATCAGCAATTCCAGAATTGAGGCGGCGGGCTGCGTGCTGCCGCTCTCAGACAACCGAAGCCTGTCCACGGATCTTGGCACCCGGCATCGGGCTGGCGTGGGCATGAGCGAAACCTGTGACGCGGTGGTGATCATCGTCTCCGAGGAGACCGGCGCGATCTCCGTTGCGATCGACGGCATGCTCAAGCGACATCTTGCGCCGCAGACTTTGCTGAAACTGCTGGTCCAGGAATTGATTGGAGAGGAAAAGAACCGAAACGGTGTTCTGGAGATTCTCAAGGGCAAGAACCGTAAGAAGGGAGGCGACGGCGATGTTTCGGGGACATAAATTCTTTACCATGCTGATCTCCCTGCTGGGAGCGGTGCTGCTTTGGCTCTATGTTGTGACGGAGGTCAAACCGCAGACCGACTTCCGCGTCGGCGCCATTCCCATCGGCATAATTGACCGGACCCTGGAAGAACGGGGATTGATCATCACCGCCCAGAGCGCGGAAAGCCTGTCTCTGGACCTCAGAACCTCCCGCGCAAACCGTTCCAAGCTGAACGCGGAGACCATTACGGTCAATGCGGACGCCAGCAATATCAAAGAGCCCGGGGAGAATATTCCCTTGGCCTGCGTTGTGACCCTGCCGGACACGGTCCGCTCCAGCGATGTGGACATCTTGCGAAAGAGCATCGACACGGTCAAGATCACAGTCGACCGTCTGCAGCGCAGCGCGTTTCCCATCGAGCTTGAGTGGTCCGGCTCCGTGAAGGAGGGATACTCCTTTGAGACGACCAGCGTGGTCATCGACCCCATGGAAGTCGTCGTCACCGGTCCGGAAAAGGAAGTTGGAACGATCGAAAGGGCGGTCGTGGAATACGATATCTCCAACCTGGAGGAAACGACCGTCGTCACCGCGCCGATCCGCTTCCTGGACGAAAACGGGGAGGAAGTCGTTTTTTCCGATCTAACCAGCTACAACCTCAGCCAGACCAGCGTGACCTTGCCTGTCCTGCGGATCAAGAAGATCGATCTTCGTGTGGAATACCTCGAGGGCGGCGGCGTGACCAGCGATTCCGCCAGCTGTGAGTTGACACCGGATTCCATTGATGTCAAGGGCGCTGCCAATGTGATCGATGCGCTTCCGGATGAACTTGTGATTGGCAAGGTGGACCTTGCCACCATTCCCAACTATTATCCCACAAGCTTTACTCTGAACCTTCCTGCCGGGGTGAACAATGTCACCGGGGAGAAGGAGGTACAGGCAGTGATCCGGCTGAGCGGTGTTAGCACAGACACCATCGATGTTTCCGATATCCGCTTGCTGAATCCTCCGGACGCCAAAAACTTTATCACGAGGCTCACCACATCCACGGTGCAGATCTCGGTCCGAGGCAAGACAGAGGAGATTGAAAAGATCAAAGCGGACAAGAATAACGGGATCTATGTAGAGGTGAATCTGGACACATATGGCAACCAGACCGGCACCTTCTCTGTCCAGGGGCGTGTGGTGAACGAAGCGTATCCTTCCGTTAGCGTAAGCGGAAGCGTGGAGATCGGTGTGAATATTTCACAGCACACTGAGGCGGATGAGGAATAGGAAGTGATCTATGTTCGGCTATGTAAGACCGCGGCGGGATCTCTTGGCGAAGGACGCGTTTGCGGCCTATCACGCGGCCTACTGCGGGCTGTGCCATGCGCTGGGGAAACATTATGGATTCCGGGCGAGATTTCTGGTCAATTACGACATGACCTTTCTGGCCCTGCTACGCGCCTCGGCCAGGGAGAGCTGCCCGGTCAAGCACTGCTGGTGTCCCGCCAGAGTTTTCGGCCGGAAGGCTTGCAGCATCGACGGGCAAAACGATGCTGTAACAGCCGCCTGCACGGTGATCCTGTGCTATGAGAAGCTGAGGGACAATGTGCGGGACGAAAGCGTCTTGCGCGCCCTGCCGTACCGTCTGCTGTGCTGGCTTTTTCGGCGTGCCTACCGAAAGGCGTCGCGTCGGCTGCCGGACTTTGCCGCGCTGTGCGTAAGGCAGTTATCGGCGCTGCATGAGCTGGAACAACAGGCCAGTCCATCCATCGACGCCACAGCGGACGCCTTTGCCCGGATCGTCTCCGCTTGCGTGGGGGACCTGCAGGACCCGGCGCTTCGCCGACCGATGGAACAGATCCTCTACCACACAGGCCGCTTCCTTTACCTGGCGGACGCTTTGGATGACTTGCAGGAGGACTGCCGGAAGGACGCCTACAACCCGCTTCGGTATCGCTTCTCGCCGTCCTCCGGCGCACTCTCGGCGGCGGATCTGGACTATTTGACCCAGCTCACGGACAGCTCTGTGAATCTGGCTGGGGCCGCGTTGGAGCTCTTACCGCTTGCGTCGAACCGGCAGCTATTGGAGAACATGATCTTTCTCGGGTTTCCCGCTGTATTTTCTGCTGTGAAATCGGGAAAATTTCAGGCGAGAGAGTTATTTTGGAAAAAAGAAATCAGAAAACGGACAATACAGGAGTAATGAAATGAAGGACCCCTATGAGGTGCTGGGCGTGTCCCGCACCGCCTCAGACAGCGAGATCAAGACCGCATATCGTGAACTGGTCAAGAAATATCACCCGGACAATTACGCAAACAACCCCCTGGCCGACCTTGCTTCCGAAAAAATGAAGGAAGTCAATGAAGCCTATGACGCGATCACGAGGACCCGCGGCAGTCAAAGCGGCAGCTACCAAAATGGCAGCTACCAGAGCAGTGGGTATCAGAGCGGCGGCTACCAAAGCGGGTCCTACAGCTACGGCGGCGGGAACGGAGGCGCCTCCTATGCTCAGGTCCGCGCTTATATCAACGCCAATCAGTTGGACGCCGCGGAGTCCATTCTGAACACCGCGCCGAATCGGGATGGGGAGTGGTATTATCTCAAGGGCACCATCGCCTACCGCCGAGGCTGGCTGGACGAGGCGAGACAGCACTATCAGACAGCCTGTGCCATGGTCCCCTCCAACTTTGAGTATCAGAACGCCCTTCGTACGGTCCAGGGCGGCTATACGCCCTACCGGCAGACCAACTATCAGCGTAGCGACATGGATGAGGCCTGCAATCTCTGCAATGCTCTGCTGTGTCTGAACTGCTTGTGCGGAGGTTGCCGATGAGCCAAACCCAGAAGCTAACCATTTCCGCCATGGTGACCGCGCTGTGTGTGCTCTGCCTGGCCGGGTCGGCTCTGTTACCCAGGGTGTCGCTCTCGCTGGCCGCCCTTGCCGGACTATTCCCTGCAGTGGCTGTTCTTGCTTGTGGCTACGCTTGGGCAGCCGGAGCCTCCGCCGCGGCGGCGATCCTCGCACTGCTGGTTTTGCCAGAGAAGACGGCGGGGGTTTGGTTTGTCTGTTTTTTTGGTCACTATCCCATTTGGAAGGCCTGGATAGAAGGCCTGCAGGAAAAAACAAAAAAGCCCGTTCTGGGATGGTGCTGGAAGCTGGCAGGCTTTGCGCTCTGCATGGCCCTGCTGTATCTGCTGTTCCGGGCGCTGTTTCTCAGCGCGATTCCCTATGATTTTTCCCAAAGTGCTTGGGGGCCTGCCGTCTTGATTGCGGCTCTGCTTGCGGCCTTTGTCGTCTATGACCACGCTTTTTCCGTGATAATTGCCTGGTTCCGCAGCAGGATCCTTCCCAAGCTGCATTGACATAGTTTCCCTGTCCAATGATTATCAAATTATAAATAAGGAGCGATCAGTTTTGATCAAAAGCATGACCGGATACGGACGGGCTGTGGGTGTGTTTGCAGACAAGCAAATTACCGTTGAGCTCCGGTCCGTCAACAACCGTTATCTCGACTGCAGCGTGAAAACGCCCCGGCTCTACGCCTTCTGTGAGGATGCCATAAAACAGGCAGTCAAGCAGTCTGTCACTCGCGGCAAGGTGGATGTTTTTGTCACCGTAACCTTAACGCAAAGCACGGATGTGCGCATTGGCTTGAACCGGCCTGTGCTGGAGGGCTATCTCTCTGCTCTCCGTGCCATTGCAGAAGGCTATCCCGTGCGGGACGATGTTAGCGTTAGCACCCTTTCCCGCTTGCCGGATATCTTTATCGTGGAGAAAACCGAAGAAGATGAGGAGCTGCTCAAGGCACAGCTGCTTGGCGTGGTCGCGGAGGCCCTGCAGGGCTACGATGCCATGCGCCGCGCCGAAGGTGAGGCCCTGGCACGGGATCTCAGCGCCAAGGCGGAAGGCATTTTGGAGTGCGTGAGCTTTGTGGAGGAGCGCTCGCCCCGTTCTGTGGCCGAGTACCGGGGAAAGCTCTTTGCCAAGATGCAGGAGGTTCTGCAGTCCGCGACGATGGACGAGGCCCGGATCTTGACCGAGGCAGCGATCTTTGCAGACAAGGTGGCCGTGGACGAGGAAACCGTCCGGCTTCGTAGCCACATAGACCAGCTTCGCGTTATGCTCTGTGCCGACGAACCCATTGGTCGGAAGCTGGATTTCCTCATGCAGGAGATCAACCGGGAGACCAACACCATTGGCTCCAAGTGCTCTGATCTGGCAATTGCCCGGACTGTGGTGGACATGAAGGCCGAGCTGGAAAAGATCCGCGAACAGATCCAGAATATCGAATAAGAGAAGCTATGAAACTGATTAATATAGGATTTGGCAACCTGGTTTCAGCCCAGCGGCTGTTGACTGTGATCAGTCCGGATTCCGCCCCGGTCAAGCGACTGGTGCAGGAAGCCCGAGATCGCGGAATGCTGATCGATGCCAGCTTTGGCCGGAAGACCAAGTCGGTGCTGGTCATGGATACCGATCATGTGATCCTCTCCGCGCTGGAACCGAAAACTGTTGCCAATCGCTTTCAAAATGAAACAGAAGAGGAACAATCGGATGAAGAAGGGTAGACTGATCGTGATATCCGGCCCCTCTGGAGTCGGAAAGGGAACCGTGGTCAAGGCATTGATGGAGCGAGAACCCCAGGTGCGGCTCTCGGTTTCCGCCACCACACGGCCCATGCGGCCCAATGAAGTGGATGGGGTCCACTACTATTTCATCTCCCGCGAGAAATTTGAGGAGATGATCGCACAGGACCTGTTTTTGGAGCATGCACAGTATGTGGGGAACCACTATGGCACGCCGGAGGAGGCAGTCAACCGCATGCTTGCGGACGGGTATGATGTGATCCTGGAAATTGAGGTCCAGGGCGGACTGCAGGTGATGAAACGCCGTCCGGATGCCATTTCCGTCTTTATTGCCGCCCCTTCCTTTGAGATCCTGGGCGGACGGCTCCGCGGCAGAGGGGATACCGACGAGGAAAAGGTCCTGTTGCGCTTGCAGCAGGCACGGACGGAGTATCTCGTCGCACCGCAATACCAATACATCGTTGTCAATGACCGGCTGGAGGATGCCGTATCGGACATCCAGGCGATTCTCCGGGCCGAAGCACTGAAATCAGAACATCAACAGCATCTTTTAAAGGAGGCACTTTGATATGCTTTATCCCCCTATGAGTGAACTTTTGACCCACATCGACAGCCGGTATCTTCTGGTCAATGTGGTGGCCCGCCGGGCCCGCCAGATCGCCATCGAGGCGAAGGATTTTGGAATTTCTCTGCCCGAGAAGCCCGTGACCCTTGCTATCCGGGAAGTGGCCGACGGCAAGCTGGTTGCAGAGGTCAAGAAGGAATACCTGCGGTGATCCGCCTCCGGCAGCGCCGGGAGACACTGTCATGATTGCACAAATCGCCCTCGATGGCCTGATCTATTCCATTGATAAGCCCTACAGCTATGCGCTCCCGGCCTCCCTGGCCGGGACAAAGCCCGGCTGCAGGGTCAGCGTTCCCTTCGGCGCGGGAAACCGTCAGCGGGAGGGAATGATCCTTTCCCTGGCAGAAGGGGATACGGCAGAGCTGAAAGAAGTTTCTGCTCTGCTGGATCCGGAACCTGTGCTCTCGGAACGGATGCTGCGTTTGGCAGCTTTTGTGCGCGAACGCTATTTCTGCACCTTCTATGAGGCCATTCGGGCCATGCTGCCTGCCGGATTATGGCTGCAGACCCGGGAGGTGTTTGTCCTTGGGAAGCTCCCCGAGGATTGGGCAGAGCGCCTGGAGCGGGAACCGCTCCAAAAAAACCTGCTCCAACTGTTGCTGGAGGTGGGCGGACGGCTCCGTGACGATGCGCTGTACCGGCAATGCGGCAGCAGCGCGGCGCTTACAGATGCACTGCAACAGCTCCGCTCCCGCGGCTGGATCAAGGCCGAGACAGAACTGCGTCGGAAGAACAGTGATAAAAGTGAGCTGATCTTGACCTGCATTGCCGATTCGGAACAGATCACGGAGCATCTGCGCCGCAAAGGAAAGTCTGCGCCTGTGCAGCGTGCGGTGTTGGAACTGCTGTCTACCGTCGGCGTGATCTCCCAGAAAGAGCTGCAGTATTTTACCGGCGCTTCTTCGCAAACCATACGCGCCCTGGAACGTGCCGGGCTGCTTCGTATCTCCCAGCAGGAGATCCTGCGCCGGACGACCATTGCGCCTTATTCCGGCGATGTAAGCTTTACGCTGTCCCCGGAGCAGGCACAGGTGTTTGATGGCCTTTTGCGCCAAATGGACACACCGACGCCAGGTATCGCGCTGCTGTTCGGCGTGACCGGCTCCGGCAAGACTGCCGTTTACATCCAACTGATCCGGCGCTGCCTTGCCAGCGGAAAAACAGCCCTGCTTCTGGTGCCGGAGATCGCGCTGACCCCACAGCTTTTGAGCCTGTTTTCCGCCTGCTTTGGCGAGGAAATCGCTGTTTTGCACAGCGGGCTCCGGGTGGGGGAGCGCTATGACGAATACAAGCGCATTGCCCGGGGCGAAGCCCGGGTCGTCGTAGGCACCCGTTCCGCTGTGTTTGCGCCCCTGCAGAAGCTTGGGCTGATCGTGGTGGACGAAGAACAGGAGCACACCTATAAATCAGAAAACAGTCCCCGCTATCACGCACGGGAAGTTGCGATCTATCGCGGCAGCCGGGATGCTGCGTTGGTCCTGCTTGGTTCTGCGACCCCCAGCGTGGAGAGCATGTATCACGCACAGCGGGGCGACTATACCCTCTACCGGCTTCCCGGCCGTTTTAACGGGCGCGACCTGCCCACAGCCGAGCTGGTGGATATGAAACAGGAACTGATCAACGGCAATAACACTGCCGTTAGCAATCGCCTCCTGGATGCGATCCGGGTACGCCTGGACCGCAAGGAAAAGTCCATCCTCCTGCTCAACCGGCGGGGCGGGAACCGAATGATCCTCTGTGTGGATTGTGGCTATGTCCCGGTGTGTCCGCGCTGCAGCGTCCATTTGACCTATCACATGGTCAATGAGCGGCTGATGTGCCACTATTGTGGCCATTCTCAGCCGGTGTTCGGGCAGTGCCCGGAATGCGGCGGCCATTTGAAGCGGGTGGGCATCGGAACGCAACAGTTGGAATATGATATAGGGAAGCTGTTGCCGGAGGCAAAGCTTTTGCGCATGGACGCGGATACGGTGACGGCCACCAATCCCCATGAGGCCATGCTCTCGCGCTTCGCCGAGGAAGACATCTCCGTCCTGATCGGGACGCAAATGGTGGCAAAGGGACTGAATTTTCCCGATGTGACCCTGGTTGGCGTGGTGGACGCCGATGCTTCCCTCTATGTGGACAATTACCGCGCCGCCGAGACGACCTTTTCCCTGATTACCCAGGTGGTTGGCCGTTCTGGCCGGGGTGGAAAACCCGGAACGGCGCTGATCCAGACTTTAACGCCCAGAAATGCAGTCTTGTTACAGGCTGCCGCCCAGGATTATGAGAGTTTCTACCAGACAGAGCTTCCCCTGCGGCAGCTGCGAAACTGCCCGCCCTATTTCGATCAGATCCAGATCGGATTTGTGGGCATCCCGGAACAGCATGTGGAGAACTGCGCGCATCGCTTTGCACAGCGTCTGTGGTGCGGACTGGAGGGCGCGGCGCTGCTTTCCGGGGTCGTGGATCTGCTGGGGCCCGCCCCATACGCCATTGCAAAAGTTAATAATCAATTTCGATTCCGCTTGACCCTGGTCGCAAAGAATTCCAGGCCCCTGCGGCAGCTCCTGAGTGAGCTGGTACGCGGCTTCTCCAAAGAGAGGGAAAACAGAAGCGTTCGGGTTTTTGTGGATATCAACGGATACGAATAGGAGAGACACAATATGGCAACCAGAAAAATCATCACGGAAGGAAATCCGACCCTGTCCAAAATATGCCGTCCGGTTACTTCCTTTGACGAGCGCCTTGCTACCTTGATCGACGATATGAAGGAAACGGTGGTACAGGCCAATGGGATCGGCCTGGCCGCTCCACAGGTAGGCGTGCTGCGAAGAGTTGTGGTGGTGGATCTGGGCGAGGAGATCATCGAACTGGTCAATCCGAAGATCCTGAAGCAATCCGGCGAACAGGACGGTCTGGAGGGCTGCCTCAGCGTCCCGGGGCAATTCGGCATGGTGAAGCGCCCGAACTATGTGAAGCTGGAGGCCCAGGACCGGCACGGAGACTGGTACGAATACGAAGGGGAAGAGCTGATTGCTCGCTGCTTCTGCCATGAGCTGGAGCATCTGGACGGCCATCTCTACACCGAGCGGGCCTATCGAATGCTAACGCGGGAGGAATACGAAGAGCTGATGCAGCAAGAGCAGGAGCAGGAGGAGCAGGTATGAGACTGGTCTTCATGGGAACGCCAGCGTTTGCCGCTTCCTGCCTGGCCGCTGTCCTGGAGACAAAGCATGAGGTGGTCGGCGTCTATACAAAACCGGACACCCCCAAAAACAGCGGCATGAAGATGATCCCCTCTGAGGTCAAGGTCGTGGCACAGGCCCACGGCATTCCGGTCTATCAGCCCACGAGCTTCCGGGACGATGAGGTCTGTGAGACGCTAAAGGCGCTGGCCCCGGATCTGATCGTTGCGGTGGCCTATGGGAAGATCCTGCCCCAGCGGGTGCTGGACATTCCCTCCTTGGGATGCATCAACATTCACGGAAGCATTCTGCCCGCCCTGCGCGGCTCCGCGCCTGTGCAGTGGGCGGTGCTTCAGGACCTTCCAGAAACCGGCGTCACGGCCATGTATCTGAATGCCGGAATGGACGAGGGCGATATCATCGACCTGCGCACCACGCCGATTGGGGAATATGAAACGGCCGGGGAGCTGATGGACCGCCTGGCAAGCCTTGGCGCCGCCTTGCTGCAGGATACCCTGGCGGCGATCGAAGCCGGGACGGCTTCCCGCACCCCACAGGATCCCGCCCTTGCGAGTTATGCGCCGATGCTTACGAAGGAGCTTTCTCCCATTGACTGGAACCGCCCGGCCCGGGCCATTTTGGCTCAGATCCGTGGGCTGAATCCTTGGCCTGCCGCTACCGCGCGCCTCGGCGGCACCGAGTTCAAGATCTGGGAGGCTCGCGCTTACCCGGAGCTTTCCGATACAACACCCGGCACGCTGATCGGTTTGACCAAGAAGGGCCTTGCGGTAGCCTGCGGTGACGGTGCGATCTTGATCACAAAGCTGCAAGCGCCTGGCGGAAAGGCAATGCCCGCTGCCGACTATTTTCGCGGCCACCCGCTGCAGATGGAAAAGCCGGAATAAAAAGCAAAAGGCGTCGTCTTACGATAGGATATAGATCATGAATATAGGTATGTTATATGGGTGCGCGTGATTCTGCATTGCAGGTTTTGATCGCCTGCCGAAAGAACGGCGCATGGATGGATGCCGCGCTGAAGCAGCAGCTGGGAAAGGACCGCCTGGACCGCCGGGATGCGGCGCTGGCGACCCGTCTGTGCGCGGCTGTGATGCAAAACCGACTGCTGCTGGACGAATGGATCAGCCGGTATTTGAAGGGAAAGTTGTCCGATCTGCAGCCGGTGGTGTTGGATATTTTGCGGCTTGCGATCTGCCAGCTGCAATTCTTCAACAAGCTGCCGCCCTCCGCTGTGGTGGATGAGGCGGTGGGGCAGACCAAGCGCCTTGCCAATCCTCGCGCCGCCGGCCTTGTGAACGGTATGCTGCGCACAATGCTGCGTGACTCGTCCCGGCTGAGCCTGCCGGACGAGCTTTCTATTCGCTACAGCCACCCTCAGGCTCTGGTGGAGATTCTGCGGGAGAATCTGGGGGAAGAGCAGCTGGAAGCCCTGTTGCAGAGCCATAACCAGGCGCCTGCCGCCTGTGTGCAGGTCAACACGCTCCGGACGAGCCTGGAGGACTTGATCGCCTCCCTGGAGGCGGAGGGCATGAACGCGAAAGCGCATGCCTGGCTTCCCGATTGTCTGCTGCTCTCCGGCGGCGGGATCGAGCAGAGCGCCGCCTTCCGGGATGGGCTGTTCTATGTCCAGGACCCGGCTGCAAAGCTGGCCGGGATTGCCCTGGACCCCAGACCGGGAGAGCGTATTTTGGACTGCTGTGCCGCGCCTGGCGGCAAGAGTTTTGCCGCCGCCATTTGCATGCAGAACAGCGGTTCCGTGACGGCCTGCGACATTCACCCCCACAAGCTTGCCCTGCTGGAAGCCGGTGCAGCGCGTCTGGGAATTACCATTCTTTCTGCATTGGAACAGGATGCTTCCAGACCAAACCCTGCATGGTCCGGGCGCTTCGACCGGATTATTGCAGATGTGCCTTGCTCAGGCTTGGGCGTGATCCGCAAAAAGCCGGATATTCGTTATAAGGATCTGGCGCCAACGGAGCGGCTGCCGGAGATCCAGCGCCGCATTTTAGAGGCACAGGCCAGCCATCTGCACCCCGGCGGTACGCTCGTCTATTCCACTTGCACTATTTTGCGCCGGGAAAACGAGACCGTTGTGGAGGCGTTTTTAGCAGCGCACCCCGAGTTCTCCACGGTGCCGCTGGATCTGCCCGGCATCGGCCGGGTGGAATGCGGCATGAAGACATTGCTGCCCCATACGGACGGCACAGATGGCTTTTTCATTGCCAAATTACAGAAACGACATGATTGAGATCAAAACACTGAATCTTTCTGAACTGAAAACCGCGCTAACAGAGCTGGGGCAGCCCGCCTTTCGGGCCAAACAGGTCTACACCTGGCTGCACCGGGGAGTCCGCTCCTTTGAGGAGATGACCGACTTGCCCAAAACGCTGCGGCAGAGCTTGGCCCAGCATTATCTGTTGACCGCGCCGGTGCCGATCCGCCGCCAGGAATCCAAGCTGGATGGCACCATCAAGTACCTTTGGCAGCTCCACGACGGCAATTGCGTGGAGACAGTATTGATGCGCTATCACCACGGCAATACCGTATGCATCTCTTCGGAGGTCGGTTGCGCCATGGGCTGTGCCTTCTGCGCTTCCACCATTGGAGGCCTGGTGCGCCGCCTCTCCGCCGGTGAAATGCTGGATGAGGTGCTATTTACCGAGCTGGATTCCGGGCAGACGGTGTCCAACATCGTGCTGATGGGGATCGGAGAACCGCTGGATAACTATGATACGGTTTGCCGCTTCCTGGAATTGGTCAACAGCGAGGCGGGCATGAATATCGGCATGCGCCATATCAGCCTGTCCACCTGCGGCATCGTGCCTCGGATCCTGGAGCTTGCGGAGAGCAGGCTGCAGTTGACCCTCTCCGTTAGCCTCCATGCGCCGGACAATGAAACGCGTAGCAAGATCATGCCGGTCAACCGCCGCTGGCCTGTGGAGGAACTGCTTTCTGCCTGCCGTAGCTATTACGAGAAAACCGGACGGCGGATCTCCTTCGAGTACGCCATGATCCGGGATGTCAATGATTCACCGGCTTCCGCCCGGCTCCTGCTGGAGAAGCTCAAGGGCCTACCGGCCCATGTGAATCTGATTCCGCTGAATCATGTGGAGGAAAGCCCTCTGCAACCCAGTGACCGGGGAACGGTCCTGCGCTTTCAAAAGCTTCTGGAGGAGCACGGCGTCACCTGCACGGTGCGAAGGACCCTGGGCGGGGACATTGACGCCTCCTGCGGGCAGCTGCGGAGAAAGCATACGCAACAAGCGTGATGAAAATGAGAATTCCGGCGGCGGTGACGCGTCGGAAGGGAAAGGAGCCTTGCCGTATGGAAGCTTGGGGCTTGACCGATCCTGGTCTGGTTCGCTCTGAAAATCAGGATTATTATCTGCTGCAAGAGCTGGGGGCCTACGATCTCCTTGCCGTCGTCTGTGACGGCATGGGGGGCGCAAAATCCGGCAATGTGGCCAGTCGTCTGGCCGCCCAGGTTTTTGTAGATGAGATCAAACGCGGATACCGCGCCGGCATGAGCCAGGAGCAGGCGGATTATCTGCTGCGCACCGCAGTTTCGATTGCCAATACGGCTGTTTTTGAGAATGCCCAATTAAATGAGGAAATGAACGGCATGGGCACCACATTGGTCGCGGTGCTGATCGTCGGCAAGCGCGCTTATTTTGCCAATGTTGGTGACAGCCGAGGCTATTTGATGAACCGGCAGGGGATCCAACGGGTCACTGTGGACCATTCCCTGGTGGAGCTGATGGTGCAGCGGGGCGAACTGAGCTCTGAGCAGGCAAAGACCTATCCGGGCAAGAACTTCATCACCCGCGCCATCGGGACCGAACCGCAGGTTGTCTGTGACCTGTTCACTGCCGCGTTGCGGCAGGGAGACTGCATCCTGCTCTGCAGCGACGGCCTAACGAACCACCTGGCCGACCAGGAACTGCTGTTTGAAGTGATTCACGGCATCAGAAAGCAGGACTGCTGCCAGCGCCTGCTGGGAATCGCAAAGGAACGCGGCGCGCCGGATAATGTGACCGTGGTTCTGATCGCCTACTGAGCTGAAAGGGAGAATCATGATGGAAAAATACATTGGAATGATTCTGGACGGACGGTATGAGATCCTGGAGATCATCGGCGTCGGAGGCATGGCCGTCGTGTATAAAGCCATGGATCACCGCTTGAACCGTCTTGTTGCAGTGAAAATATTAAAAGACGACTATCTGAACGACGCGGAATTCCGCCGCCGTTTTCACGGGGAGTCTCAGGCCGTTGCCATGATGTCTCACCCGAATATTGTGAGTGTCTATGATGTGTCCAAAAACGACGAACTGGACTACATCGTCATGGAGTTGATCGACGGGATCACTCTGAAGCAGTATATGGACCAGCACTCGCCGCTGTCCTGGCGGGAGACCCTGCATTTTGCCATGCAGATCGCCAAGGCCCTGGAGCATGCCCACAGCCGGAGCATCATCCACCGGGACATCAAGCCGCATAATGTGATGATCCTCAAGGACGGCAGCGTCAAGGTGGCTGATTTTGGCATTGCCCGCATCGCCTCCTCCACCAACACCTTGACCAAAGAAGCGCTGGGCTCTGTGCACTACATCTCGCCCGAGCAGGCAAAGGGTGCCCGAGTGGATAACCGCTCTGATATCTACTCCCTCGGCGTGGTCATGTATGAAATGCTCACGGGCCGTCCGCCCTATGACGGCGAAACACCGGTCAGCGTGGCCATTCAGCATATCAACGGGACCCCCCTTTCTCCTTCCTTGCTCAACAGCGATATTCCCACCGGCCTGGAGCAGATCACCATGCACGCGATGTGCTCCGACTTGAACATCCGGTATTTCACCATCACCGATATGCTGAAGGATATGGAGGAATTCCGCAAAAATCCCACCATTCGCTTTACTTTCCTGCCGAACGGAGGCGCGTCCAACAACGCGGGCAATGCCCGGGTGCAGCCTGCAAATCAGCCGGGCCTCAGCAACCGGCAGAATGAATTGAAACGGGAATATGAGCGCCAGGACCGGGAGGAGCGTCGTAGACGGGGCTGGATGATCGCCGCCATCTCCCTGGCATCGCTGTTCTTGATCGGTCTGCTGTTTCTGCTGCTGATGCAGCCCGACGACGAAGAGCTCCCTGTGGAGACAAGCTCGGCCCCAGTAAGCACGGTCCCCAGCGCGGTCCGTATCCCACAGCTCGTTGGTTACATCTACGAGGAAATCCAGCCGGAGAGCTACCCCTATTTGAAGCTTGTCGCCAACGAGAGTTCCTACATCTATAACGATAAATGGCCCGCCGGTGTGATTTGCGATCAGAAGCCCGGCGTGGGAGAAAGCGTCCCTCCCGGAACGGAGGTTTTCGTCTACATTTCCCTGGGCGAGCAGACCGACGCCATGCCGAAGTTGACCGGTTACTCTGCAGAAAACGCCGCCAGCCTGCTGAAGGCCCTTCACATTCAGCTCACCATTCTAACGGAAAAAGAATACAGCGACGATATCCCGGAAGGACGCGTGGTGCGAACCGACCCCGAGGATGGGACGGAGCTGAAAAACGGCCAGGTCGTGACAGTCTATATCAGCATGGGAAAAGAGGTCAAAACCCAGAAAGTTCCCGATGTGATGGGCTCGTCTCTGTCCAACGCAAACTCGGCGATCACCGGCAGAAATCTGGAAATTACCGTAAAAGAGGAGTACAGCAGCACGGTTTCGGAGGGATATGTCATTTCACAGTCTCCCAACGCCGGAACAGAGCTGGAAGAGGGCAGCACGGTCACGGTTGTCGTCTCCAAGGGCAAGCAGACCATTACAGTCCCCAGCGTCGTGGGTTACGGGGATACGGAAGCCATTGAAAAGTTGGACGCGCTCGACTTGAATGCGAAGAGCGAGACGGAGTACGATGAGAGTGTCCCTGTGGGCATGGTGATCCGGCAGAGCCCGGAAGCCAATACAGAGGTCTTGCCGGACAGCACTGTGATCTTGACGGTCTCCCTGGGGCCGACCCCGCCGCCTCCCACACAGCCGCCTGCATCCAGCGAAGCGGAAGAACCCTCCAACGAACCAACAGAAGCTTCTCAGGAACAAAGCAATCCTTAATATGGAGCATGGACATGGAGCAGATGAAAGGGATCATCATAAAAGCCCTATCCGGGTTTTACTATGTATCTGCAGACAATCAAATCTTTGAATGCCGCGCCAGAGGAAAGTTCCGCAAGACGGGCGAATCTCCACTGGTCGGCGATTGGGTTACCATTCTTCCCGAAGGAGCTCAGAAGGGAACAGTGGAAGGCATCCTGCCTCGAAAAAACAGTTTCCTGCGTCCTTCGGTGGCCAATCTGGATGCGCTGGTCATCCTTGCCTCCTGTTCGATTCCGGTCACGGAACCTTTCTTAATCGACCGTATGCTTGCCATTGCCATCCGGCAGGGCGTGGAGGCGCTGATCTGCGTGAATAAGACGGATCTGAGCGCTCCGGAGCCCCTGGCAGATATCTACCGCGCCTCCGGCTTTGCCGTGGTTTGCACCAGCGCGGAAACCGGGGCGGGAATTGAGAACCTGCACGCTTTGATCCGTGGAAAAACCGTGGCGTTTACCGGTAATTCCGGCGTCGGGAAAAGCGCGATCCTCTCCCGCCTTTGCCCCTCCCGGCCAATCGAGACGGGCGAAGTCTCGCAAAAGCTGGGGCGCGGCAGGCATACTACCCGCCATGTGGAGCTTTATCCCATCGGGGACGATACTTATGTCGCCGACACACCGGGTTTTTCCTCCTTTGATCTGGAACAGATGGACGCCATTCCCAAGGAAGAACTGCAAATCCTCTTTCCGGACTTTCGACCCTACCTGGGGCAATGCCGTTTCCCAGACTGCTCCCACCGCAAGGAACCCGACTGCGGAGTGCTGGCCGCGGTCGCCCGCGGCGATATCTGCCTTTCCCGTTACAAGAGTTATTTGCGGCTGTATGAGGCAGCCATGCAGATCAAGCCCTGGGAACAAAAATAAAATCTGGCAGTATGATCCTGCCGCCTTCCGCATAGGCTTTTCCGGAAGGCGGTGGGATCATGTTTCATTGTAATCGCACGCTGTGCCGACCGCTTTTGTGGGCCGGCGCGGCATTTTTGATTTCTGCGCTGATTGCTTCGTTTTGGATCAGCTTTTTATTGGGTGGGCTGTTGATCACGCTGTCCCTGCTATCCTGGTGACAATGTGCAAAAGCAGGGACATGTTCCGCATCAGGAACGCATAAGTATAGATAGAACCTACAAGGAGGAAGCAGAAATGGACATTCTTTTTCACGCGAAGTCGATCACATATCTGGCGGAAAAGCGATATGACGGGCTCAGGCAGGAACAGACAGGCGAGATCACCATACCGGAAACACGCCCGGAGCTGGGACGGGTGGTAGACTGCTTTGGCACGGTTCTGGTACAGAATCGGACGGCGGACAACGGGAGCGTTACCGTAAGCGGCGGGATCCAGACCGGTGTGCTCTATGTGCCGGCGAGCGGGGAGGGCATCGAACGACTGGAGCTTTGGATCCCCTTTACCGTGACCAAAAAGATCCCCATCCAGCCGGATGCGATCGTGCACTACTGGGGCTGGCTCCGCTCCATCGACGCGAGATTCGTCAACAGTCGGAAGCTGCTGATCCGCGCCGACTTAGGCAGTGAGTTGACCGTGCTTACCCCAACGACCCTGGAGCTACAGCAGCTGGATTCCTGCCCGCAAGGGCTGGTTCTGAAAACGGAAACCTACCCCATGCGCTTGCCCTTGTGCGCTACGGAGAAAGAGGTCCGCATTGCGGACGAGGTGTTGATGCCGGAAGACGGACTTGGCATGGACCGGCTCTTGAAGGCACAGTGCTGGGTGGAAATGGGGGATCGGCGGGTCCTTGGAGAACGGGCCATCTTCCAGGGCGAACTGAAGCTCCGTGTTATGGGCTTGACGGAAGACGGAGAGATCTATACCTGGACCGGCGGGGTCCCGTTCTCCCAGTATGCAGACCTGGACAGCTCTATGGAGGAGGATTCCCATCTGGCGATCCAGCCGATCCTCAATCATGTAGAAATTGACACCGACGGACAGCCGGACAGCCGCCGCCTGCTGGTCAACGTAAGCTTTACGGCCCAAATCGTGCTCTGGGGGGATATCCCGATCACGCTGACCCAGGACGCCTATGCGCTGACCGGAGAATTCCGCCCGGAATGGCAGAGCTGCGAGCTCTCGGCCAGCCTTGACATCATGGAGACTGACTTGAGCCAAACGCTGGAGCTGCCGCCAGACGCGGTAAAGCTGCTCGACTTGACCCTGTTCCAGGACCAAGACCCCGGTGGAGCAGAAGAAGCCCGTGGAAGTCTGAGCATGAATGTCCTTTATTACGATGCAGATAGGAGCATTCAAAACAAGCTTCTGAAGCGGGAACTTCGCCTGGAACGGCGGGCTGATCCATCCGCCGACTGGCGCTGGCGTCTGCTGCCCGGCGAGGCAAAGCAGCAGGGCGGGCAACTCACGGTCAATCTTACGGCACAGCAGCAGTTTTGCCAGGCCAAAGCCATGCGAAATCTCAGCGGCGGGTCACTAACGCCCAAGACCATTACAGAGGGCCCGTCTTTGATCGTCCGTACAGCATCCGGCGATCTGTGGGAGATTGCGCGGGATCACGGCAGCACGGTTCGGGCCATTCAGACCGCGAATGAATTGGAGCAGCTCAGCTTGCCGGAGGAACGCCTGCTGCTGATTCCCGTTGGGCGCGGCGTGATTACCATGGAGGAGGTCTCGGAATGAATTTGTATGAGGATATGCGGCGCCGCACCGGCGGAAATGTCTATGTAGGGGTGACGGGCCCCGTCCGGGTCGGAAAGTCTACCCTGGTCAAGCGCATGATGGAGGAGCTGGTACTCCCGAACATTGGGGACGAGTATGTCCGCGAACGAGCCCGCGATGAGTTGCCCCAGTGCGGTTCCGGAAAAACGATCATGACAGCGGAGCCAAAATTCGTCCCGGAGGAGGCGGTGGAGATTTCTCCGGACGGACAGACAAAGCTCTCTATCCGGCTGATCGATTCGGTGGGCTATATGATCCCCGGCGCCATCGGCGCGACGGAAGACGGCGAACCCAGAATGGTCACAACCCCCTGGTTTGACCACGAAATCCCCTTGACGGATGCTGCAGAGTTGGGGACCAAAAAGGTGATGGAGGATCACTGCACCGTCGGTCTGGTAGTTACCACAGACGGTACGGTCACAGACATTCCCCGGGAGGACTACCAGGCAGCGGAGGAACGGGCCATCCGGGACATGCAGGCCACGGGAAAGCCTTTCCTTGTCCTGCTCAACACGACGGTGCCGGAGGCGGCGGAAACGGAGGCGCTGGTCAACAAGATCGAAGCAAGCAGCGGCGCGACTGTGATGGCCGCCGATTTGATGACCCTGGGCAGGGGAGATGTTGCGCGGATCCTGACAGAACTGCTCGGACAGTTTCCACCGGACCATCTGGAATTCACATTTCCGTCCTGGTTCGATGTGCTTGAGCCGGAACATCCCTGCAAAAAGGAGATTTTTCAAGCGATTCGTTCCGCTGCCCCGGAACTGGGCCGGGTTTGCCAGTCCGGCCAGCTGTCCCAGGCGCTGGAAGCCCTGGGATCTGTCTCCCGCTGTGCAGTGTCCGAGATCGACCTTGGCGCTGGATCGATCCGCTATGCTCTCACGCTGCCGGAAGCGCTGTTCTATGAGATCCTATCGCAGCGCTCTGGGGTGAAGATGGAAAACGATGGAGATCTTTTGCGGACGCTCTCTCGTTATGCGGAGATCCGGGAGGAACACGAACGCCTTCGTGCAGCCCTGGAGCAGGTGCAGAGCACGGGCTACGGGATCGTCATGCCGGATCGCTCGGAGTTGACGCTGCAGCAGCCGGAGCTGATCAAGAAGGGCGGCGCGTGGGGGGTCCGGCTCCAGGCCACCGCACCGTCCATCCATTTGCTCCGGACGGATCTGGCTGCCGAGCTCAGTCCCATCGTAGGCGGAGAGGACCAGGCCAGAGAGTTGATGCAGCGCCTTTCCGCAACAGGGGAGGGGGACGGCGAATCTGTCTGGGAGAGCAATCTATTTGGCAAGTCCCTGTATGAATTGGTGAGCGAGCGAATGAATGTCAAAATGAACGGCCTTCCCGAGGATGCGCGCATGAAGCTTCGCCGTGCACTGGAGCGGATCGTCAACGAGGGGGCGAACGGCTTGATCTGCCTGGTCCTGTAAAGGGACCCTTCTATAAGTTGCAGTTTCGGTCGTATTCAGTAAATACAGCTTGCATTCTTGCTTAGGGTGGAGTACAATAAAGAAGCCAAATATCAACGGTCGCCTTGTGCGCCACACTGGAAAGGATGGAGAAAGCTTTGAAACCCTTTGCAAATTTGACAAACACCGAAAAAGAAACGCTTCGCAATTCTCTGCAGAAAGATTATGACCGCATTTGCGAAAAGAAATTGAAACTCAATATGGCCCGCGGCAAGCCCGGCAAGGAACAGTTGGACCTCGTTTCTGGGATCCTCACAGTCCTGACAAAACCGGAAGACTGTGTTAGCGATGGACTGGATGTCCGCAATTACGGCAACCTGTCCGGCCTGCCGGAGGCAAAAGCCCTCTTTGCCGAGATTCTGGACTGCAAGCCGGAGCAGTGCTTCATCGGCGGCTCCGCCAGCCTGCAGCTCATGTATGATCTGATCGCAAAGGCTTATACCCACGGCCTGCAGCACAGCCCCAAGCCCTGGTCCAGAGAGCCTGTCGTCAAGTGGCTCTGCCCGGCCCCTGGCTATGACCGCCATTTCGGCATCTCCCGTAGCTTTGGGATGGAAATGATCCCCATTCCCATGACTGCAGAGGGACCCGATATGGAGCTTGTGGAAGAGCTCGTCAAGGACTCGACCGTCAAGGGCATGTGGTGCGTGCCCAAGTATTCCAACCCCCAGGGCATCGTGTATTCCCAGAAGACCATCGACCGCATTGCCGCGCTTCGCCCCGCCGCGCCCGATTTTGCGCTGATCTGGGATAACGCCTACTGTGTCCACGAAGTGTTCGGCGAGTATCTGCCCTTCCCGGATATCCTTCGCCTTTGCGCTGCCGCTGGCAACGCGGATATGGTCTATGAGTTTGCCTCTACTTCCAAGATTACCTTCCCCGGCGCTGGCATCAGCGTGATGGCCACCAGCGAGGCCAACCAGAGCTACCTGCAGAGCCTGATTACCTATCAGGTCATCTCCTACGACAAGGTCAACCAGCTTCGCCATGTGCGTTTTCTGAAAGACAAGGCGCATACGCTGGAACTGATGGCAAAGCATGCGGAGATCCTTCGGCCCAAATTTGCTTGCGTTCTGGATACCCTGGAAAAGGAGATCAAGCCCCTTGGGCTTGCAAGCTGGGAATCCCCCAAGGGCGGCTACTTTGTCTCGGTGAACACCCTGCCCGGTCTGGCCAAGCGGACCCTGGAGCTCTGCACCGCAGCTGGTGTCACGATGACGGCTGCCGGTGCCACCTATCCCTATGGCAAGGACCCTGCCGACAGCAATCTCCGCATTGCTCCCAGCTATCCCGGTTTGGAGGAGCTGCAGCAGGCCATCGAGATTTTCTGCCTGTGTCTGAAGCTTGCCGCATTGGAGCAGGCGGACTGAGCTTGCCTCACGCATGGACAAAGAAATAGGATCGTCCATGGGACAGAAGGAGCAGCAAAAACCATATCGCTGCCTGAGCGCTGCCGTGCTGAAGTGGACGGCAGTGCTCACCATGCTGATCGACCACATCGGCGCTTCCTTGCTTGCCGGTCTGGCAAAGGCCAGTCACAGCTGGGGCACCGGTGTGCGAAGCAGGGAATTCTACTATGCGTTGCGCATCCTCGGGCGGCTGGCCTTCCCGATCTTCTGCTTCTTGCTGATCGAGGGCTTGTTCCACACCAGGAGCCGCTGGAAGTACTTGCTTCGGCTCGGTCTGTTTGCGCTGATTTCTGAGCTGCCGTTTGACCTGGCTTTCAATCAAGCAAAGTTTGGCCTGCAAGAAGGTCAAAATGTATTCTTTACCCTCTTTCTCGGGCTTGCAAGCTGTGCGGTCTGGGAGCGGTTGACCAAGGGCAACGACCCGAAGTGCAACCCGCTGGGTGGCCTGGCCGCGATGCTGTTTGCGGTGGGCGCCTTCTTTGCGGCGGAAGTGCTGAACACGGACTACGGCGGTCTCGGCGTAGCGCTGATCCTGGTGATGTACCTGCTCCGGGACAAAGCTTTTGCGAGAGACCTGCTGAGTCTGGGCGTCCTGTGCCTGATGTTCATTGTTTCCGGCTCATCCTGGATCGAGGTGTTTGCGGCGTTGAGTTTCCCCCTGCTGCATCTGTACAACGGCCAGCGCGGACGGCAGAACAAGTATTTCTTCTATATCTTCTACCCGGCGCATCTGCTGCTGCTTGCGGGTATTCTTACGCTGTTACAGCACCTTCACATAGGCGTTTCGTAATGCATAAGGCCAGAGAGGAAGAATATGTTTGTTCAAAAAGACGGAAAAGGCTCATACTATTCGTTGGCCGGAGAACGATACTACTTTAAAAGAAGATGGCTCGTTGCTCTGCCCATCTTCGCGGTGCTTTTCGCGCCTGTCCTGCCGTTCTACCTGCCTGAATTCAAAAGAGAGGAAGAGGCTCGGAGACAGGCCAAAGCATTGTTGCAGGCTTCGAAAGGGGCAGGCGAAAAAGCATCAGTTTTATATGGGAAAGAATGCAGTCCGCTATATTACCGAAAAGCTGCACGAATATGGGGTGACGGTAGAAAAACTGGAATCCATGTTCAAACGGGGCAACAAACACGAGGAAGACATATTTGTGGTGTTTGATATCCGCTACGACAAGCATATGCTGCAAGGGAAAGAACAGGCGGTTGAGCGCCCCCTGGTGCCCTGGTATGGTTTTCTGATCGAGGAAGGAAAAGCATTCCTGCTTGTTGTGAACATGAACACCGGAACCCTGTAGCCCTTTGAAAAGCAAACGAAGTGAGCAGCATTTCTGCGGTCCCCTGGGGAGAAAAAGATTTCTCTCCGGGGGACGACTTGTCTTGCATTCTTTTCGGAATTGTGGTATCATAGCGCCGAGGTGAAATGAAGTGTCACAGAATGAAAACTCCCGGGAGCCAATGAATGCGATCGATGCAGAACAGAATATGGAGGCAGAACTGCTTCCGGAGCGGGACGCGCCTGCATATGTGGAAAGCCCGAAAAGCACACGGATCCTTGCCTGGGTGCTGTTGGTCCTGGTTGTGACTGGCGTGATCCTGTACTATCTCTGGATCGCCGGGATCTTGCACATATAAGATGCGAATTTTAGGAATTGATCCCGGCTATGCCACGACCGGCTTCGGCTTGCTGCAGACGGAGCCTGCTGGCGTCAAGCTTTTGCAGTACGGCGTTGTCACCACGCCCAAGGAGCTGCCCTTTCCCAAGCGGCTGGAGATCCTCTATGACGATCTGCTTCGGCTGGTGGAAGTTACCGCGCCGGATGCAGCCGCTGTGGAGGAACTCTTTTGGGGGCACAATATCACGACCGGCATTGGCGTTTCCCACGGCCGCGGTGTGATCCTCCTTGCCTTGACGAAGGCGGGCGTTCCACTCTATGAATACACCCCCATGCAGGTCAAGCAGGCTGTGGTTGGCTACGGGAAAGCGGAAAAGCGACAGGTCATGGATATGACCCGCCGAATCCTGCACATGGAACAGGTCGCCCACCCAGACGATGCGGCGGATGCGATTGCCATCGCGCTCTGCCATGCCAGATCGCAAAGCTCCCTGTTGACCAGACTTCAAGCGAAACGAAAGGAGTAGTTCGCCATGTTCTATTACCTGAATGGCAAAATAACGGTGTTAGAGGCAGGTCTGGCTGTTGTGGACTGTGCCGGTGTGGGCTATGCCTGCCACTGCAGCAATTATACCCAGTCCCAGCTTCGAATCGGGGAGGAACATCGGCTCTATACCCATGTGAATGTAAAAGAAGACGCCTTTGATATCTATGGCTTCTCCGGCAAAGAGGAACTCCGCCTGTTTGAGCAGCTTACCGCCGTCACCGGCGTCGGGCCTGCTTCGGCTCTGGCAATATTGTCCGTCCTGTCGCCGGATCAGTTGACCCTTGCCATCATGACGGGGGACGAGAAGTCCATTACCAGGGCCAAAGGCGTTGGAGCCAAGAGCGCAAAGCGCATCATTCTCGAACTCAAGGACAAGATCGGCGGCGTGATGGATTTCTCCAACGGATCAGAAGGTATGCCTGCGCCGGCAGCCTTTGCAGATGGCAGCCGCGTGGCCCTGGCGACCGCTGCGCTGGCAGAATTGGGATATTCCCAGTCGGAAGCGGCTGCTTCACTGAAAGGAGCCGACGCGGAGCACATGAGCGTGGAAGAATTGGTTCGCTATGGCCTTCGGGCAATGGTGATGAAGTGAGGGCAGGAACATGAGTATCGACTTTTCACAGGATTACGAAGCGCCTGTAGTGACTTCTTCCGTGACGCCGCTGGATGAAGGCGAAGTCTCTTTGCGACCGAAAACACTGCGGGATTATACCGGCCAGGAAAAGGCAAAAGAGAATCTGGCTGTTTATATTGAAGCAGCAAGACGAAGAAACGAACCGCTGGATCATGTTCTGCTCTACGGCCCTCCGGGCCTCGGCAAAACTACCTTGGCAGGTGTGATTGCCAACGAAATGGGGGTCAATATTCGGATCACCTCCGGGCCTGCCATCGAAAAACCGGGCGATCTGGCCGCGCTGTTGACGAATTTAAACCCCGGCGATATCCTGTTTATCGACGAGATCCACCGCTTAAACCGCGTGGTGGAGGAGATTCTCTATCCCGCAATGGAGGACTTTGCCATCGACATCATTGTGGGCAAGGGCCCGAGCGCAAATTCCATTCGCCTGGACTTGCCGCGCTTCACGCTGATCGGCGCGACCACCCGAGCCGGGCAGCTCTCTTCGCCGTTGCGGGATCGCTTCGGTGTGTCGTTGCGCCTGGAGCTGTACCAGACCAAAGAGCTGGCGAAGATCGTGACCCGTTCCGCCAATCTGTTTGGTATGCAGATCGATCCGGACGGAGCGCGGGAGATCGCTTCCCGGAGCAGAGGGACCCCGCGAATTGCAAACCGCATTCTCCGCCGGGTGCGGGACTACGCCCAAATCTACTACGACGGCGTTATTACGGCTGAGGCTGCTGCACATGCGCTGGAGAAACTGGAAATCGACCATCTGGGATTGGATCGGATCGACCACCGAATGCTGCGGGCCATTATGGAAAACTACGGCGGTGGCCCAGTCGGCCTGGAGACTCTTGCTGCTACCATCGGGGAGGAGGCTGTTACATTGGAGGATGTCTATGAGCCGTATCTGATGCAGATCGGCTTCCTTTCTCGCACGCCGCGAGGACGCTGCGTGACACAGCTTGCCTACGACCACCTTGGGGTCAAGTTTACCGGACAGCAGTCCATGAAGCTGTAAATGCCTGTTTTTTTGCTCATTATACACAATATTCATGCTGATTCTATAAATATTATGAATTTTTTGTAAAGATGTGGCTTCTTTGCAAAAAATTTATTGACAGAATGCGATTGCGTGGTATAATATCACTTAGGTCATACAAAATAATATCAAACGCATTCCATGATCACCACTCGGCACGATTACGGTTTTGTTTCTGGAACGGAATACCGCTCAGGCGTTCAATCTTCGTGTCAGTCGGCCATAGCTTTCCTTGCGTTGTTTCATTTGTTGTTTTGAAGCGTGGCCGCATTTTATCTCAGCGAAAACGGCAACCCCGTTTAGCATATCATATTTTGCCCTTGTTCGCGAAAGAATTGGACAGGCAACCAAAAGAGAGGTATTTCCCATGTTCGAAGACAAGACCTTAGTTTGCAAAGAGTGCGGCAACGAGTTCGTATTTACCGCTGGCGAGCAGGAATTCTACGCTGAGAGAGGCTTCCAGAACGAGCCCCAGCGCTGCAAGTCCTGCCGTGACGCCCGAAAGAACGCTGTTCGTGGTCCCAGAGAGTTCTTCACCGCTACCTGTGCTGCTTGCGGCAAGGAAGCTCGTGTTCCCTTTGAGCCCAAGACTGATCGTCCTGTGTACTGCAGCGAGTGCTTTGCAAAGATGAGAGAGAATGGCTAATTGATTAGCCTTGCGGCATCCGAACTTCGGATGCCGCTTCTCTTTATCTATGGAACTTTTTCTGGACAATAACACTGGAATGTGTTATAGTATGTAGAAAGACTTTTATAAATGAAATGAGGGCTCAAAATTGAATACCCTTCAATCAATATTGCAGCGAATCCGTGACAAACTGCCACTGCTTGTCATATTGCTATGTATCTCTCAGCCAGTGTTGGATGTGGCCGGTTTTTGGCAAAAGAACCTTGGGATCGGAAACTCTTTGACCATGCTCCTGCGTATGGTTCTTTTAAGCGGCACTGTGCTTGTCGGTTTTTTGCTGTCCACGCGAAAGCGTGTTTATTATGTGACCGCGGCAGTTATGGCCTTCCTGACCGCGGGGCATTTCTATGCCTGTTCCCTCAGTGTAAATGGATATGTATCTCCGATCACAGATTTCATTAACCTTATCCGCATCTATTTTTTGCCATTGATGGCGATCAGTTTCATTACCTTCCTGAGCGTGAATGAAAAGGTTTTTGATGCGATCATCAAAGGTATGGCGATCAACCTGCTGATCATTGCGGGAATACTGTTGGTTTCTACAGTGACCGGAACTGATCCGCATACCTATTCGGTGGATGGAATTGGAATCCTGGGATGGTTTTTATGGACAAACAGCCAAAGTGCGATCCTTGCTATGCTTGCTCCAATTGCCATTTGCTGGTCCCTCCTTCGATGGGAAAAGCGTTTGCTCCCCGTGGGGCTTGTTTCAGTCTGTGCGGAGGCTACGCTCTTTGTGCTTGCACCGCGCCTTGCCTACGCAAGCCTCGGTGCGACTGGCTTTGGGATTACGCTCGGTCTTCTCCTGGTCGACCGTAGCCGCTGGCGCCAGGCCCTGGTTGTGACACTGGTCACCTTGCTTTTTGCGGCTGCAATTCCGGTTTCCCCGATGCACGAGCGACTGTCCTTCAATAATAAGCGTGACGCGGAAACAGAAGAACGAATCAAGGAGATGGATATTCACATTCAAGTCGTTACGGAACCGGAAACCGTATTTGTCAGCGATGAAACTGCTCCTTCCGGAGAAACGCCTCCCGTTGAAGAGAAAAAAGTGATTCTGGACGAACAAAATGCGGACAAGCTCGAAAGCCTCTACCGTTCGCAAAGCATTATTTGGTCTATGGTGGATCGCTTCGGCAGAGATCGCGTCTTTAAAATCTACGAGTATACCCTGGATCCTTCTATTCTCAGCAATGCCAGACTTATGAAGATCCGTTTTTGCGAACTGCTGATGGATGAATCGAGTGCGATGTCCCGTCTGTTTGGCTTGAATCTTGCGGAAATGCTTCATGAGCGAGTTGTGGATGAAACAACGGTGCTGATAGATAATTACGATGTGGAAAATGATTTGCACGGCGTCTATTTCTTGACCGGATACTTCGGTCTTGCGTTCATGATCGTTTTCCTGCTGTGGTTTGGAGCTCGGGCTTTGAAAGTGCTTATCCTGGAGGGGAAACGCTGCCTTACGCTTCCCATGTGTGCCTTTGCGCTCTCTTATGGGCTTGGTTTGATCCATGCTATTTTTACAGCTTCCGTCTTGCGACGCAACAATGCCTCCATCTACCTGGCAATGGTACTTGCCGGACTTTGGCATCTTTCCCGGAGGCAGAAGCAAGTGAAACTATGATCTTCGATCGGTGTTTTTGAAACGCCCGCATGCAGTAGCTTTTAAGCACCCCAAAGGAGGGAAGACTGTATGAAGCATGATAGTCCACTGGACGAAAAATTGATGCGGTTGTTGCCCGCCTTTATTGTGATATACTGTGTCTTCCAGCCTTTGCTGGATGTAGCTGGCTATTGGCAGCAGGTTCTTTCGCTTGGAAATGCCTTGACGATGGCAATTCGAGTTTTGCTGTTGATCATTTCTGTGCTGCTTGGTTTTCTGCTTTCGAATCGAAGATTCTATTATGGGCTTCTGTTTGCCATCCTTGCAGCGCTAACTGTTCTGCATATCACTGCAAATGCTTCGGACGGATATCAAAATCCTTTATCAGATTTGGCCTCGCTGTTTCGCATTTATGTGTTGCCGATCACTACGGTATGCTTTATCACATTTCTAAGCAGAGATACAGATCGGGCGTTTCATGCGATGAAAATTGGCCTGTGTTTCGATTTTGCAATCATTCTGCTTGTAGAATTCTTAAGTGTTGTAACAGGCACAAACCGGGGAACCTATGCCAGAGAGCAAATTGGTGTTTTAGGCTGGTTTGTTTGGGGAAATTGCCAGAGCGCGATCCTTTCTATGCTAAGCCCTCTTGCGATCTGCTGGACCTTGCTTCACTGCCGGGACAGACTGATCCCGGTTGCGCTGGTCACCTTAACGGCTGAGACTGCACTCTTTTTTTTCGGCACTCGCTTAACATTTCTTTCGCTGATTGCCTCCGGGATGGGGCTGAGTCTTTGCATCGTGCTGATCGATCGCAAAAACTGGAAAAAGGCGGTTCTCATCCTGCTGATTACGGTGGCTTTTTGCCTTGCCTATCCGGCCTCTCCGGCTGCAGAACGGCTCCAATCACTTGCAGAAACAAACAAAAAAAACGGCCAGGAGATCCATGAGGTATTACCGACGGACGATCATCAAGCCGATCTTGCAGACGAAGCGGTGGATCCAGAAACCCTGGAGCCTGTCTACCGCCGTTTTTGCAATACAATGGTGGACCGGTTTGGAATCGAGCGCGTGGCAGAAAAATACGGTTATACCCTTGATGCCGCTGTTCTTGGCGATGCGCGCTTGGGCAAGCGTATCGTCTGTGAATTGGTGATGGAGAATGCTTCATGCTTATGCCATCTGTTTGGTTTGAATGTGAATGAATTTCGCATTTCTACCCTCGGAACTGAAAGCAATACAGGATCTGCTGATCCGGATGACGGTATTATGAATTATGAAGTCGAGAACGATTATTACGGCGTTTATTTCGTCACCGGTGTTGTGGGAATTGCAGGGATCACTTTTTTCCTGCTTTTCTTTGGAATATCGGCATTGCGTTCGGTGTTGCGTGAGCCACAAAACGCCCTAACGATGGAGATGCTTGGCTTTTTGGGGGCATACTGCTTTGGCTTGATTCATGCCCTCTTCACAACATCTGTGCTTCGACGCAACAATGCTTCGGTTTATCTTGCCCTGGTTTTGGCCGGGCTTTGGTATCTATCCCGCGATGTTTCAACTGGAAAACCAGATGCTTTGGCACGCTTTCCCAGCTTGAGACCGGAAAGGAGAGGCCATGGGGCGAAATAATACGACCTTTCGGGCAATTAGCTTTGTGACAGTGGTTACTTTAGCAGCGAAGTCTCTGGGCGTCGTTCGGGAGATTTTGCAGGCGAATGCTTTTGGCACTTCTCCGCAATTTGATCTCTATTCGACTGCGTATAACCACACCATTTATATATTTACGACCCTGGCTTATGCGCTTTGTGTTGCAGCGGTGCCGATCATTACAAAAAAGCTTGCTGAGAGCAGAGAGGCCGCTGAACGGGTGGCAGGAAATTTGATTTCTGTCTGTCTGCTGATCAGCATTCTTGTCGTTTCCGCTGGATATATGGCGATTTCTTTTTTGCCGATAGAGAATGGATTTGGCGTGGCAGGGGAGAGACTGGCACAGCTTCAGACCTACCTTCGCATTTGCCTTGTCACACTGCCGATCATAGTCCTTATCTATTTACTTGTTTCCGTATTTCAGTCCATGGGCTACTACAGCCTGCAGGGCAGCATGAGTATTCCCTACAATTTGGCGCTGATCGTTGTTCTGCTCAGCATCCCCGGCACAGATCGAATGTTGGAATACATTATTGCCGTTTGTTTTGCATGGGGGTTGCAACTTCTCTGGATCGTTCCCTGTGCGCGAAGGGAACGCTTTCGCCTACGCCTTTCTCTACGCTTTCAAGACCGGGACTTGCGCGTTTTTGGCAAAACGGCACTTGTCACGCTGTTTACCTCGTCCATCTTTTTATTATGCTATCTCACAGACGCGAAGACGGTTTCTTCCTTTGGTGATGGAGCAGTGAGCGGGGTTTATTATGCGGATAAGCTGTTTACTCCAATCGTAACAACCGTGGTTTACAGCATTAGCGTTGTTCTTTTTCCAAAATACAACCAAGAGTATTGCAGTGCCGACGATCAACAATACAAAAGCTATGTGGGAACGACGCTGGGTAATACGCTGTTTGTGATTCTTCCGCTTTCCGTCCTGCTGGGAGCGTTCTCACTGCCGATTGTTCGGGTCCTGTTTGAAAGAGGAAGCTTTGACGCATCTTCGTCCGCTATGACAGTAGATGTTTTCTCCATGTATGCTCTGGGAATGGCGGGGTTTTGTATTCTGGACCTCATGAACAAAGCCTACTATACCATGCGTAAGACCATGGAACCACTGTTGATCAACGGACTTGTTTTTGTGTTAAATCTATTTCTGAACCGTCTCTTGGCATCGCAAGCTGATCCGGGGTCGATAGCACTTGCGACTTCCTTGTCCTTAAGCTTTGGCGGGATTCTGTCCATGATCTGCTTTTTTCGGAATTCCAAGGGCGCATTCTCTGTATCCAGGGTCGGAAAAGAGCTTTTTTGTGTTGCCGTTGTGAGTGTGCTCGCCTATTTCTTTGCTTCCGCTTTCTCGGGGATCAATCTAGGAAAACTAATGTCTGTCGTTCTTTTTTCTTTCCTTGGCGTGGTTTGCTTGGGCGTGTATGGTCTGCTTTGCTGGCTGCTACAGGACCGAAGTGTTCTGCAAAACTTGTTCCATCTTTTCAGAAAGGGGCGAAACTGATGTGAACAAATTGCGACAGTCCGGCGGAAAACTATTTGCGCTTTCCTTGCTTTGCTCTCTGGCTGCATTGGTGCTTGTGATTTGCCGCGTCCGTGTTGAGATCACGAAGAATGCCGTGTGTCCCGTGATGAGCTATGAAGATATTTCTTCCCTTGCGGAAGCCTCCAACGAGACAGCGTATGATTGGTGCGTTGCATTATCGAATGCTGGCCTGCAGGGGGTTTTGATGACCCCTGAGCAGATGTTAGATGCGCAAACGATGAAGACGATTGCTGATGCCGGGCTTTCTCCGGTGCAGGTGGGGGGACTTCCTCAGTCTGGTCCCTATTTTTTCGCGCTTTGCTATGATGAGACAGTGGATGGTACGCCACTTCCCGGAATTCCGTCAACGGTGGAATCGCTGCCACTGGAAGAAATTCTGCAAGCCCTGCATAACAGTGACAGTTTCCTGGTTCTTGTGGAAAATGAAGCACAGACCGGGATGCTCTTGCCGGAGGGGTGGGATGCTACACACTTTGACGGCAAAATTACCAAGGCCTGTTGGCTCAACAGCCGGATTAGGTGCTCCGCTGAAAAGCTTGGCTATGCCGGCATGGAAGAGACAGAAAACATCTTGTTTCGAGCGGTGATCGACCGTGGTGTGCAGTTTGCCTGGATCGCTCCGGTCACAACGCCAGAGGGAAAAACAGTAATAGAACGCTCGAAATATGTTGCGCTCCTATCAGGCTTGGAGACACGCCTAAAGCATGCCGGCTTCTCTTACGGGAAAGCTTCGGCCTATGCTCCGGATTCGCTGCCTTCGTTTCTCTGGATCCTTACCGGACTTGCAGTGCTATTTGGCACGGTACTGCTGATCGAAAAATGCTTTCGTCCGGTTTCCAAACGAAGCATTTTGGTGCTTTCAAGCATTGGCATTGCAGAAGAAGCGATCGGTTTCCTTGCGTTTCCCCATTTGCAAATCACGGCGCTGGCGCTTTTGGCCGCAATTGTGTTTCCCTGCCTTTCTGTGATACATCTGGGGGCGGTGCTTTCCCGGGCAGACCGGGAACGATCGTTTTGGCGCTGGGCGGGCGGCGGATGCTTGGGCTGTGTTGGATTCACGCTTTGGGGTGCGCTCTTGATTGCAGCGCTTCAGAGCGGACGGGATTATCTTCTGGTTTTGCGCTTGTTTCGTGGTGTAAAGCTTAGTCAAGCTGCAGTTTATCTATTCTCCGTCGGATTCTTTTCCCGAATGTATTTTCGTAGCCAAAAGCCTGTTCCCGGGCAGAAACGGAGCAGCTTTCGGAATCGTTATTTCCGGAATGGATTGTTGCTGGCGTTGTTTTTGACGGTCGGTGTCATTTATTTGCTTCGCACCGGGGATCGAATGATGCCGGTTTCTGTAGCGGAGCAACGGATCCGAAACTGGTTGGAACACTGTTTGCTCTTTCGCCCCCGCGCAAAGGAGTATCTGATTGCCTGGCCTTTTCTTGGACTTGCTTTTTTGTTTGAACAGCGCGGCAAGACACAGCTTTCCGCCTTCTTCGGCGCTTTTTCCGGAATCGGCTTTGCCTCGCTCGTCAATACCTTCTGCCATAGCAGATCGCATTTCCTGATCAGTCTTGCCAGAACTGGTATCGGCCTCATTCTCGGCTTCGTTTTGGCGTTGATCTTGATCGGGATCTTGCATTTTGCCTTTCCAAACCATAATAAGGAGTTTTCCAATGATCAGTATCATAGTTCCAGTTTATAATGTAAAACAATATCTGCCGCGCAGTGTAGAAGCGGTTTTGACCAATGATACACAGGATACGGAATTGATTTTGGTGGACGATGGCTCTTCGGATGGGAGCGCCAAGCTTTGCGACGATTATGCATCGGCCCACCCAGAGTTGATTCGGGTGATCCATCAGAAGAATTCTGGCCCCGGGGCAGCGCGAAATGCAGGAATTGCTGCTGCAAGAGGGGACTGGTTTCTTTTTGTGGACAGCGATGACCGTCTGGCCCCGAATGCCTTGACCAGATTGCGCGAGGTGATCGCCGCCGAGGATGCAGATGTGATTTCTTTCCAATTCTTTAAGGAATCCGTTACAGGGGAAAGCTGGGAGGAATGGTCCGGTCCCCTCCAAACGGAGAGCCGTTTTTCCTTGGCGGATCAGCCTTCGTTTCTTCTAACGCAGCCCTCCTGCTGGCTCCGGCTGTGGAATCGCTCTGTTTTCGACGACAACGGGATCACTTTCCCAAATGTGGTTTGGTATGAAGATGTTCGCACCGTGACAAAATTGCTGGCAAAGGCAAAGCGCATTATTAACCTTGCGGATCATCTCTATTATTACCTGGACCGTCCGGGTTCAATTATGAACAGCAGCCAGCTGCCACGCAATCGTGACATTTTGCCGGCTTTTACAGATATCCTGGACTGGTTCGATGCAGAAGGCTTGACGAAACAGTATTATGACGAACTTTGCGCTTTGACCGTCCAGCATGTTTTGCTGGCCGCCTCGGTACGGGTGGCACGAATCGACCCGAATTCCAACATACTGAATGAATTGTCGGACTTCACAACTCGCCGTTTTCCGGATTGGAAAAAGAACCCCTACAACAAATCTCTGCCCAAGCTGAAACAACTGGCCCTCTTGCTTGTTTCAAAGCGGCAATTCCGGTTGCTTCGGCTCCTGTTCAAGCTGAAAGGATCATGAACATGAGAATGAGTGTGATCGTCCCGGTTTATAATGTGGCGGACTATCTTCCTGCCTGCATGGACTCCTTGCTTGCGCAGCGCTGTGACGACTGGGAATTGATCCTGGTGGATGATGGCTCTACGGACGGAAAAAGCCCGAAGCTCTGTGATGAATACGCCACGCAGCACCCGGATCTGTTCCGCGTGATCCACCAGGCCAACGGCGGCCTCGGTGCAGCCAGAAATACCGGCATAGAAGCGGCGAAGGGGGAGTACCTCCTGTTTGTGGACAGTGACGATACCCTTGCGCCGGACTGCCTGGAACAGCTTTCCGCCTGGATCGAGGAATCTCATGCGGATATGTATGTGTTTGGCTACCTCTATGTCACCGAGCAGGGGGAGCAGCCGGGAGAGGCGCGCCTGTCCGAGCTGAACGGCAGGCCCGTTACGCTGGCCCAGATGCCAGAAATGCTGCTGGATTCGCCCAGCGCCTGCTTCCGGCTATGGAAACGGGAGCTTTTTGCTGATGGAAGCATTCGCTTCCCGGGGCGGGTCTGGTACGAGGATCTCTGCACGACCCCAAAGGCCCTGCTTCGGGCGAAAAGCATCGTCCAGAAGCCCAATGTCTTCTACCGTTATCTGTTGCGTCCAGGCTCCATCATGCGAAACGACAACTTGCGCCGGAATCTGGAGATCTTGAATGCTTTAGAGACGGTAAGGGCCTATTACGAAAGCGAAGGGGCGCTGGACCAATACCGCGCCTGGCTCAGCTATCTGGCGGTAGATTCCGTCCTGGCGGCCGCACGCCGGGTCTTGCTCTCGGACCCGAATGCAGACTACCTTCCGGACTTTTTGAACTATGTACGAAAAGAATACCCGGATTACAGAAGCAACCCTCTGTTGCCGCGGCTTGGAAAGAAAAAGCTGATCCTGCTCCGGCTTCTGGAGGGGCGGCATTACAAGCTTGCACAGACGATGTTTCACATTGTGAATAAACTGAAATAAAGAGGCAAAACGCATGTTTTCGAAATTGAAAAAAATCAGAGGCCAAAAGGAAGGAGTTTTGGCCTGGAACACCTTGATGCTCTACATTCTAACCTTTTCCAACCAGCTTCTTTCTTTGATCGTAATTCCGAAGGAGGGAAAGGTCCTTGATACCGTCGGCTATGGCGAGTTGGGTGTCGCTATGGCGATTATGGTATATGTGCAGCTGTTTATAGACTTCGGTTTTTTGCTTTCTGCAACGGATGAGGTGTCCCGACATCGGAGCGACAAAAACCGGCTGAACAATATCATGACCTCGGTAACTTACTGCAAGCTGTTCCTGGCCGGGCTGTCCCTGCTTACGATCTTTGTTCTGTGTCATGCGATTCCCGCCTGGCAGGGAAAATTCGGCTTCTACAGCCTGTTCTTTATCGGAACTGCCATCAATGCTCTGATTCCAGATTACCTTTACCGCGGCCTGGAAAAAATGTCCGCCATTACGATCCGAACAGTTTGCATTCGCCTGTTTTCTGCAGTTGGGATTCTCTTGTTCTTAAATGAGCCGGAAGATATCTGGATCATTCCGGCCTTGACGGCCATTGGAAACCTGGTTGCTGTTTTTGTCTGCTTTGTGGATGCGAAGAAACGACTGGACATCCATTTTTGCACGGTAAGTGCTGCAGATATTTGGAGCCGGATGAAGCAGTCCTCCGTGTTTTTTCTCTCCAGATTCGCAACGACCGCTTACTCCGCGCTGAATACTGTGATCCTGGATATTGTGGAGCCCGCAAAGATCCCACAAGCGGGCGGTATGATCGACAATCCTGTCCGCGGTTACTATACTTCCTCCGACAAGCTTATGACTGCCGGAAAGAGCGCCCTCTCGCCGATCTCAGACAGCCTTTACCCCTATATGGTCAAAAACCACGATTACAAGCTGGTAAAAAAGGTCCTTCTGATCCTGGAACCGATCATTGTGGTGTGCTGTGTGCTGCTCTTTGTTTTTGCGCCGGACTTTTGCGTGCTGGTCTTTCAAAAGGAAAGCTTTCGCCCCGCCGGGGATGTGTTGCGGGTCATGCTGCCGACTGCAGTCATCACGCTGCCCAGTTATATCTGTGGCTTCCCGATGCTGTCTTCTATGGGACTGGCCAAGCACGCCAATTATTCCACGATTTTTGGCTCCGTCATCCATCTAATAAATTTGGCAATTTTGTATTTCACCGGAAACATGAATATGATCACGCTCGGTGCGGCGATGTCTGTGGCGGAAAGCCTGATTTTTGCGTATCGCCTGGTGGTGATCTGGCGTCACCGGGACCGTCTGAAGGAGAATGCTCATGTCGATTCGTAATTTTGCCGTCAAGCTGATCTGTGCTGCCACGCCGGTCAGGCACAACCGCGTCGTATTTCAAAGCTATTATGGCCGCGGCTACTCCGACAGCCCCAAGGCTATCTGTGAAGTCCTTCGCCAGAGCGGGGAGAACCTGGACCTTGTGTGGCTCTGTAAGGATGAGGCGGCTGCAAAGACCCTGCCGGAGGGCGTCCGGGCGGTTCCGGCGACCGGATTGAAAAAGCTTCGGGCAATGGCTTCCGCAAAGGTGTGGGTAGACAACTGCCGGAAATATGAATCCATCAAGAAAAAAGGCCAGATCTATATGCAGACATGGCACGGTTTTCCCCTGAAGAAAATTGAGGCTGATGTGGCGGACAAGCTGGAGCCGGCCTATGTGGAGGCCTGTAAGCGGGACTCCGCCCAATGCGATGTGATGGTTTCCGGCAGCGGGTTTATGACGAAGCTCTACCGGGAAGTGTTCTGGTATCAGGGGGCTGTGGCCAATATCGGCACGCCCAGGAATGATGTGTTTTTCACAGATCATACGATCCTACACACCAAGGTCTGTAAAGCCTTTGGCCTTCCGGAGGATCGAAAGCTGGCCCTCTATGCACCCACGTTCCGGGCGGACCACTCTGTTGACGCCTATCGGCTGGATGCGGACATGGTCCGGCGGAAATGTGAGGAAAACTTCAAAGGGGAATGGACCGTCTTGATCCGGCTGCATCCGAATGTGGCGGCCAAATCCGCCGGACTGTTCGCATACGACGGCGATCGCCTTGTGGATGCGACGGCCTACCCCGATATGCAGGAGCTGCTTTGCGCGGCGGGGCTGCTGATCACAGACTATTCTTCCTCCATGTTTGACTATGGCTTGACTGGCAAGCCTGTGGTGCAGTTTGCGGTGGACATTGCGGCCTATCAAAAGGACCGGGATTTCTATTTCCCCCTTGACCAGCTTCCCTTCCCCCTGGCGAGAAGCAATGCGGAGCTGGAGACGATCCTGACGGATCTTCAACCCCTTTGGACCAGCTCGGACTGGGCGTCGTTTACAAGAGAACATGAGTTTTGCGAGGATGGACAGGCGTCGGTGCGTTGCGCCGCCATCATTTTGCAAAACATTTTCAAAGAAAGGAAGGGCAGCGAAAAAACGCCGGCCCTCTGATGGCGGAAGGCCGGAATCAGGCCCAGGCTGCTGAAGCGCTCTATAGTAAGGAGAAAAGGATGTTGGATCGTTTGGGTCTTCCTTTGGATCTGTTGAATAAAAAGCTGTGGCTGTTCGATATGGACGGTACCATCTATCAAGAAGATCGGCTGTTCGACGGGACATTGGATCTGCTGTACACCATCCGCCAGATGGGTGGGCACTATGTTTTTATCACCAATAACTCTTCTAAATCGGTCGATGATTATGTGGCCAAGGTGAACGGTATGGGAATTGCCGCCGGGAAAAAGGAATTCTTCACTTCCACCAACGCCACCGTGCAGATGCTCCTGCAAAAGCATCCCGGCGCACGGGTGTATTGCCAGGGAACCGGAAGCCTGGTAAAAGAGCTGCAAGCGGCAGGGATTTCCGTCACAGAAGCGGTGGAAGCTGTGGATGTTGTACTGATTGGCTTTGACTTGGAGCTCACCAGTCAAAAGTTGCGGAATACCTGCCAGATCTTGACGGAACAACCCAATGTTGCCTTCTACGCAACCAATCCCGATCTTGTGTGTCCGGTTTCCTTTGGCTTTGTCCCGGACTGCGGCTCCATCTGTGCCATGCTTCAAAACGCCACAGGCCGTTCACCTGTCTATATTGGTAAACCGGAGCCGACCATGGTCAAGCTTGTGATGGAACGCTTTGGCTATCCGCCGGAGCAGACGGTTGTGGTAGGGGACCGGGCCTATACCGACATCGCTTCCGGTGTGCGTGCAGGCGTGAGCACCATCGGCGTTCTTTCCGGCGAAGCCACCGAGGCGGATTTCCGCGCTGGCCCCTGCCCGAGCTATGTGTTTCAGAATGTCCGGGAGATTCAGCGTGCCCTGCAGGAACTACTCGCGCAAGCTACTGGAGACGGGGGAAGTCACTTAGTCACCAGTCACTAGTCACCAGGGGCCAGGCAATATAAACTGTACCCATGAAAATGGACACGCAGACTTTAGGTATGTCCCCGGATAGAGACGGGGAAAAAGTACCAAAAGATGGAAGACCCTGTTGTGTGGACACTTTCATAGGGAATACTTTTGTGGTAAAATGTA
>JAFOKO010000014.1 GCA_017419715.1 Oscillospiraceae bacterium
GGGGCGGCGTCCTCGACACCCCGAGCGTCCCCACAATGTAGGGACGGCACCCTGCCGTCCGCCTCCGTCGAGTGCACCCCCGGGAGCGGCGCACAGTGCGCGCCACGGAAGATAGTGCAAAACCGCAACGCCCCTCATCCGCTCCAGCGTGCGCACTGGGGCACCTTCCCCCGAGGGGGAAGGCAAGGGGACGGGGGTACGGATTCTTCGCTTCGCTTAAAATGACAGGCGGGGGAGACAAGGAAATAGTCTTGAAAAAGCCAAAATGACCTCGCTTCGGCGGGGTCATTTTGCGGTGCGGCCTGTTTTTCCGGGATGTTAAGCCCTGTTGCTTGCCGCAACGGGGGAGTTGTGCTATGCTGCAGACAGCCGAAGGGCACAAAGCGTTTCGCCGGGCCCCATCGGCGACCCATCAAAATGGAAAGGAAGACAGAATCATGCTGAAGGAGAATTTGGTTATCTTACGCAAGCAAAAGGGATTGACCCAGGAGGCAGTGGCGGATCGCCTGCATGTGGTTCGGCAGACAGTGTCCAAGTGGGAAAAGGGACTGTCCGTGCCGGACGCGGACGCGCTGCAACGGCTGGCGGAGCTGTATGATGTTCCGGTCAGTCGGCTTCTGGGCGAGAGCATAGACGGCGAAGCAACGCCAGACCGTGTGGCCGAGCAGCTTGCGGCCATCAATGAACAGCTTGCCATCAAGAATCGCCGGGCCAGACGCATCTGGAAAACCTTTGGAATCATTCTGCTTGTGAACTTTCTGGTGTTTTTGCTTCTGATCGTGCTTTTTTGGGCTGGCAGAGCCAGTTATGCAGGCAGCCAGGAAGAAACCGGAGGCGTCACAGAAAGCTGGGTAGACTGGTCAAAAGAGTGACCGAAAACAAAAATGCGGGTGTCGGCTTGCAGGACCGACACCCGTGGATGATAGAAATGATGGTTTACAGAACGCCAAGCATGATGAGCAGCAGCAGTACAAAGGTTGCCAGTACCGCGAGAGCAAAGAGGGTAAAGCCCAGACTGAAACGGCTTTTTTTGTTCTGGCTGGGGGCCACGAGCCCTGCGCCGCGAAGGGCGTCGACGATCGGCTTGTAGAGCAGCATTGCAAGGCCAGCGTTGATGCCGCCCTTGATCAGATTGAAGGGCAGGAATACCGAGGCCAGCATGCCGCCTACGATCTTCCGCTTTGTTTCCACATCGGTGATATCACCCATGGACATATAGTAGGGGGTCACAATGTAGTTCCAGGCAACCATGCAGGCGGCCATGCTCAGAACGGCGACGCCAAGCCCAAGGATCGCGCCCTTTTGCGTGCGTTTTTTGGTGTAGATCCAGGCAGCGGGAACGGAAAATGCGCAACTTGCCAGGACATTCATCAGCAAGCCCCAGGGTCCTGTGCTGCTGATGGTCAAAAACTCGATCAAGGATACCAGAACCGAGAGAATGACGCAACTAACAGGCCCAAAGATAAAGCCAGCAATTACGATCAGCGTATCCTTGGGCTCATAGCTCAGGAAGCCTTCGACCGGCGGGATCCATTTCGTCAGCAGGACCGCCACGAAGGACAGTGCGGCAAACATGGCCATACAGGCCACATAGCGAATGGTGATTTTTTCTTTCAACGGGAACACCTCCAAAAAATATGCCTGAAGGCGGTATGTCTTCAGGCATATTCATTGGCAGACAATGAACAGCATCTTCTTCCATCCAGACTGTACTGTCGGTCCCGGAATTGCACCGGGTCTGCCCGAAGGCTCGCGGACTTTCACCGCCGGTCGGGAATTGCACCCTGCCCTGAAGATATACTGGATTCAGTTCTGCCGTATTATACACCATGCGTTTGACAAATGCAAGTGTTTTTTTGCGGGTGGAAGAAGATTGACAAGCGAAGGGAATGGATATATAATGAAAGCATCTGAAAAAAGGAGGAATTCTGGCATGTTCTGTCCAAACTGCGGTCGAGAGACCACAGGAAAGTTCTGCCCCAGCTGCGGCACAAAGCTGTACACAGAACCAGCCGCCCCCCAGCCAAACGAGGCTGTCGGCACATTCGATCCAAATGAAGCGCCCAAGCCCTCTTACGACCCGGGCGCTTCCAACAATCCGGGCGCAAGCCGCGCCCCCGACTGGGGCGCCGCGCCAAATTGGCAGTCGTCCGGTGTTTACCAGGGTGCGCCCGCCGCTGCAATCGGCAAGCCCTCGGCCATTGAGAAGCTTCGAAAGCTTGCTGCTTCTCCCGTGTTTCTTATGGCGGTCATCCTGTTCACGGTGACGGGCCTCTTCTCGATTTTTACGAATGGCGTGAACCTGGCGGATCATCTTGAGATTCTGGACGCTTATAAGCACAGCAGCCTGGAAGCGACCCTGATCGGCAACATTGTGGGCTATTTTGTGACCATGATGATGGATCTGCTGATGATCATTGCCGTATGGAGCATTTTTGTCAATTGTACCCGCAAAGACAGAGAAAGGATCGGCACCGGCGGCTTGACCTTCTTCAAGGTAATCTTTATCATCTGCCTGGTGGGCGCATGCCTGTTTCTCGTATTTCTGCTGATTGCTCTTGGCACGGGTCGGAGTTACCTGAACGATCTGAACAAGCTGCTAAATCAAGCGGGCTATTCGCTCTCCTCTTTGCAGATGGATGTGAAAACCTTGGGCGCGATCGTAAGTGGTGTTATGCTGCTGATTGTCTTCCTGCTGGTGCTTTTCCTGGTCAAGATGGTCAAGACGCTGAATACGGCCAAGCGGGTCATCAAAACCGGCGCGCCCGACGACCGGGTCTCCGTTTTCGTGGGCGTGATCCTCATCCTTGCCGCAGTGGGCGGGGTGATCAACGGCATTCGTGTGTTTGCCGAGTTGCGGGAGCTGGGCCTTAGCCAAACGGTGGCGATCCTCTACGGCGTCAACTATATCGTCAATGCGCTGAGCATTCTCCTCTTTGCGGTGGTCCTGTTCCAATTCCGTTCCGCCATGCGGAGCCTGGGGGTTCGCAAGGGCGTGAGACAGTACCAATAAAGGGAGGACAGAGCCATGATATGTCCCAATTGCGGCGGCGAGACGACGGGAAAGTACTGCCCCTATTGCGGCACGGACTTTGCAGCCGCGAAGGTCGAGCCGCAAACGGATCCGCAAAATACCAGAGATCGTGTGCAAGCGAAGCAGCAGGACGAGCAGCAGAAACACGGATATGTCTCCGCGGATCGCATTGATGCAGTTCTGGGGGATCTGCCGCTGATCCAGTTTTTGCGGCAGTCTCTGAAGTCGAAACTGATGCTGCTGTGTACGATCCTGGTGACGCTGTATGCAGGCTGTATTGGCGTGGTCTACGGAATCGTGGGCTTTGACATGAGCAAAGCCCTGACGGCAAACCAATTTGATTCCTACTTCTCCAATGATAAGATCGGCCGTTCCATCTACCTGTTCAGCTGTGTGATCCATATCTGCCTGGCGCTCTGGCTGGCTGTTTCCATGTGGTCGATCTTCTGCTCTGCAGCCAGCCGCAAAAAGACTTCCCAGTCAAGCGACTGGTTCAACAGCTTCAGATCCTTTGCCCAGGTCGGGCAGCGGGTCTTCCTGTTGCTAAGCGCCTGCGCAGCGGTGACCGCCGGTTTGATGCTGCTGGAAGCTGATTTCTCCAAAACCATTTTCTACAGCATCGAGATGTTGACTTCCAGCGGAGCCGCGCAAATCGGCCTTTCCCATGTGCTTTCCATGCTGTTTGAAGAGAATATCTACCGGGTAATTTGCATTGTGGCAGTTTATCTGTTTGCCACCGTTCGCTTCACGCTGCTCAAAGCGACCGGCACCCTGGCCAGCGGGATGCTCCGCTCGGGCGAGGCGACGCGCTGGAAGATCCCGCCTGTGAGTCTGCTGGTTTTTCTCGGCGGCGTTCTACACCTGGGCGTCGGTATCGTTACGCTGCTGCAGGTCCCAATCAATCAAGCGATCCTCTTGAACTACCTTCCTCTGTGCCTGCTGGGCGCGGCCTTGATCTGCTGCTCGGTGCTCCTGCATCAGATCTGTGCGGGTGTCAAGCAGAGACAGGTATGAGATCCTGAACAACGCGCAAAATCCCCGCTGTGGACTGGCTCCACAGCGGGGATGCTTTTTATCTGCTTTATTTCTTGAAAATGGAGAAGATCTTGTCGATGTCGTTGATATCGTCATTGTCGGAAGGAGCGGGGGTGGGGGCAGACGCGGGGGCGGAGACAGGGGCCGGACGGGTCGAGGGTGCATTGGCCGGACGGCCGCCGAAGTCGTTGTTCAAATTGGTGAATGCACGGCGCTCCGTCTTTTCCTCTTCCTTGGGCTGGGAATCAAAACCGGTGGCGATGACGGTCACCCGCATTTCTTCTTCGAACTCCTCGCTGAAGGTCGCGCCAAAGATGATATTGGCCTCGGGGTTGGCCGCTTCCATCACGATGTTGGATGCAGTCTCCACATCGTCCAGGCTCAGATCCTGGGAACCGGTCACATTAATCAGAACGCCGGTGGCGCCGTTGATGGAGGTCTCCAGCAGGGGGCTGGCCACAGCGGCCATAGCGGCCTGCTCGGCCTTGTCGCGGCCGGAGGCGGTGCCCACGCCCATGTGGGCGCGGCCAGCGTTCTTCATAACGGCGGAGACATCCGCAAAGTCCAGATTGGTGATGACCCGGTCGGAGTAGCTAACCAGCTCAGAGATCGAGGTGACGGCCTGCTTGAGCACATCGTCGGCAATGCCGAAGGCGTTGGCAAAGGTGATCTTCTGGTCGGTGACATATTTCAGCCGGTCGTTGGGAATGACGATCAGGGAATCCACCTTTTCGGACAGCGCGGCAATGCCGGCCTCGGCCTGACGCATCCGGTTGGCGCCCTCAAAGCGGAAGGGCTTGGTGACCACGCCAACGGTGAGAATTCCGGACTCGTGGGCCAGATCTGCAATGATGGGAGCCGCGCCGGTGCCGGTGCCGCCGCCCATACCGGCGGTGATGAAGACCATGTCGGCCCCTTCCAACGCCTTGGCAATGGCGGCCCGGGATTCTTCCGCGGACTTCTTGCCGATCTCGGGCTTGGAGCCAGCGCCCATGCCGCCGGTGAGCTTCTCACCGATGGGGAGCTTGTTGGGGCACTGGGACTTGTTCAGATCCTGCCGGTCGGTGTTGACCACCAGGAATTCCACGCCCTCGACTCCGGCGCTGAGCATCCGGTTTACGACATTGTTTCCGGCGCCGCCGACGCCGATGACCTTAATATTTACAACTTTTTCGGGGTATTCTGCCATGTGTTCGTCCTCCTATGTATCTGTAATCGTTGGAACATGTCCGAATCGTAGTGTATGCAAAGTTTCTGCTTTTATACCGTACTATTTTAACCTGTGTTTTCCATTTGGTCAATAGAAAAATGCTGTTTTTTGTAAAAAATTTGAAACTTCTCAGTGGAATTCCAAAAAATGCACCTTTTCATCTTCCTGGAAGGTCAAGTCAATGACGCCGGAACGGTGCTGGATGTCATTGTTGTCCAGAACGGACTGGAGAAATTGCAGCTTGTAATTGAGATTTTCTGTTGTTCCCAGGCGGATCTTGTAACGGTCTGATTCCCACCAGAGGATCAAGTCGTAGGAAGTGCTGACATCGATCCGGTCGAGCTGCTTTACAAAGCTGCTGCCCTCCAGAGCTGGGATCACCTCCAGCACCACGGCGTGCTTCGCGCCGATCTCAGAGGGGTCCGCGCCGGCGGAGGAGGCGGGCTGGATGAAATCGCCGATCTCTGGCTTCTGGATCAGCATGCCGGTGACATACAGATGCGTCTTTGCCTCTTTTTCCTCCGTTGCCTCCAGAATGCGGCCCTCGCGGCTCATGAGCCACCATGCGCCGGTCTCGTCCTGGATGGCGTAGCTTACATCGAACTCGCTGAAGCTGATGATCACCGTGCCGGGCAGCTGCTTTTTGACTTGAATGTCGTTGACATAGGGCAGGGCGGCATGAATTCGGGCCGCGACGGTGGCCTTGCTGAGGCTGAGCAGGTTTTCATCCAAGTTGATGCCCGAGGCTTCGATGATCTCCTCGGCGGTATAGTAGGCCTTCTCTCCATTTTCGCCTTGCGGCAGAAGGACCTCAATGTGCTTGACTTTAAAGAAGATGATCATGCTCAGCACAATGACGGCCACCACGGCCAGCATCACCAGGAACTTGAACCCGAAGTTGGTATTGTAGACCCGGTGCGGTTTTTTCGCTTTTTTCCGCTTGGGCTGAGGCTTGGGCCGTTTGGGTGCAGGCTTGCGCGGCTCAGCCTTGCGCCGTGTTGACGCCTCTGTGTCGCCGGAAGCTTCCGAACGGGCGAGCCGTTCCCGGCGGGCAGCCTCCCGGTCGGCAGCGTTCCCCCTTTGGGGCCGGGGACTTTTTGGCCGGGCAGACGGGTCCCGCGGCCGTTCTCTTGCCACGGTGGTCTTGCCGCGCTGGGTCGGGCGTCTTTTGTCTTGTTCCATATCTGTCTCCTCTGTGTATCGGTAAGAAATAAGAGCTTAGAGGGAAGCGTGCGCTACTCCGCAAACGCCTCTGCACCCAGAAGCTGCAGACGCTCAATGAAGTGTCCGTAGCCCCGGTCCAGGTGCCAGGCGTCGTGGATGACGCTTTTCCCCTCGGCAGCCAGGGCGGCGATCACGGTGGCCGCCGCGCCTCGTAGGTCGGTGGCGCGCACCTCCGCCCCGTGAAGGGCGGGGACGCCCCGGACGCGGGCCAGGTCCCCGGCTGTCTCGATCCGGGCGCCCATGGCGCACAGGGCGGGAACATGACGGAAGCGGTCGGCAAAGACCGTCTCCCGGAACAGGGTTGAGCCGGAAGCCCGGAGCAGCGCGGCCATGACGGTGGCCTGGGCATCTGTGGGGAACGCGGGATAGGGTCCGGTGACGATGGCCCCCGGTGCGTGCAAAGAAGCAGCGCGGAGGGTCAAGTCGTGTTCTCCTGCCTGGATCTCACAGCCTGCCTGCCGCAGCACATGCAGGACCGGGCAGAGCTGATCGGGACACAGGTCCGTCAAGCGCAGCGTGCCGCCGGTCGCGGCGGCGGCACAGAGCCAGCTGGCCGCCTCCATGCGATCCGGAAGGATCCGATGCTCCGCCCCCTGCAGGGGAGCAGGCTCGATGCGCAAGCAAGGGGTGCCGGCTCCGCTGAGCTTTGCGCCGCAAGCAGTGAGAAAGTCGGCCAGATCCTGGATCTCCGGTTCCCGGGCCGCGCCGATAAGACGAACAGGCCCGCTTGCGCCCAGCGCGGCCAGAATGAGGTTTTCCGTGGCGCCGACGCTTGGATAGGGGAGAATGACAGTCCCGCCTTTGGGCCTGCCCGTGCAGAGCAGGCGCTTTTCCTCCAGACGGACCCGAACGCCAAGACTTTTCAGCGCGGCCAGATGCAGATCCAGCGGACGCTCTCCCAGCACACAGCCCCCGGGCAGAGGGATCTCCGCTCTGCCCAAACGGGCCAGCAGAGCACCCAGCAGCAGGACAGAAGAACGAAGCCTTCCGGCCAGCTCCGGGTCGGGTGCAGAGCGGATCGGCCCCCGGCTGTCTACGGTGATTTGATCTTCGAGCGCGCAAAGCTGCAGGCCCAGCCCTTCCAACAGGGCACGGGTCACGCGCACATCCTCAATGGACGGGATGTTGCCGAGCACGAAGCGGCCCGGAATGGCTGCCGTGGCTGCCAGGATTGGCAGCACGGCGTTCTTGCTGCCCTGTACTGCCAGTGTACCTGCCAGCGGCCTGCCGCCGGTGATGTAGATGGTATCCAATGACCGCCCTCCTTGCATTTTTATTATCCTATGCAGGAAGGGGGGATCGTGTGTAAGATTATTGCTTTGCCAGCTCCAGGATCGTGTTGTAGATTCGTTCCGCGCTGTCCACAACGGACATTTTCTGGAGATTATCCCGCATGGCGCGGCGCTTGGGAGCGTCGGCCAGCAGTTCTTTGGCGGTGTCATAGAGCGCCTGAGCCGTAAGACCCTGCTCCAGCAGAACGACGGCAGCGCCGTTGCGCTCCAGCACGCGGGCATTCTTTTCCTGGTGATTGTCCGTGACATTGGGGGAGGGGACGATGATGCAGGGGGTCCCGGCTGCCTCGATCTCATTGAGGGAGGAGGCACCTGCCCGGGTGATGATCAGATCAGCCGCGGCCATCAGGTCCGGCATATTGTGAATGTATTCCCGCATATCCAGCTCGGGATGCGCGGAGAGCTCCACGCCCTTTTCTTTGACCAGATCCGGCATCCAGCGCCAACCGAAGGAGCCGGTGGCATGGACATGGTGCCAGGGACAGCCGTCCTGGACCTCCAGAGCCAAAAAGTCGGCCATGCGTTTGTTCATCTCCCGTGCGCCCAGGCTGCCCCAGGCGGAGATCAGCAAAGGCTCGTCGCTCAGACCAAGGCGCTTCCGGGCCTCGGCGCGGGTGGTATAGAGAAAAGCCTGCCGCACAGGCATTCCCACCACCTGGACCCGCTCCGGGTGCTTGTAGTGGGCCTTGCTCTCCGAAAAGCAGACCATGATCCGCGTGGCGGAGTCGGCTACCATCCGGGTGGTAAGCCCCGGCATGGCGTTGGCCTCGTGGACGGCAGTGGGAATGCCGTGCTTGGCCCCCTGGTGCAGCATGGGAAAGGAGGCGTAGCCCCCGGTGCCCACGATGACATCGGGCTGAAAGTCGCGGATGATCTGCCGGGCCTTTCGCTGGGCCTGCTGCAGATTCTTCAGCGTAACAAGGTTGTGGTGGATCGCCTTGGGCGTAAGCTTGCGGTTATAGCTGGATATTGTGAGGGTCTCCAGCCGGAACCCCTCCCGGGGTACCAGATCCGCCTCCATTTCGCCCTCCGCGCCGACAAAAAGGATATTGGTTTCGGGCTTCCGTTCCCGGAGCAGGTTTGCCACGGAGATCGCCGGATTGATGTGTCCGGCGGTCCCGCCGCATGTGAAAACGATGTTCATGCTTTTTTCCCTCCAATGGATTCCTTGTTGACACACCAACGGGAAATCGAGAGGATAATGCCCATCTCAAAGAGCTGCAGCAGCAGAGCGGTGCCGCCGTAGGAAAAGAAGGGCAGGGAGATGCCTGTAGGGGGCAGAAGGCCGGAGACCACGCCGATATTGAAGAAGACCTGCAGGGCCAGCTTGGTGGTCAAACCGGCGGCGACCAGGGTGCCGAAGCGGTCTCGGGCGTGGATGGAGATCCAATATCCCCGTAGGATCAGCAGAGAAAACAGCAGCAGAATTCCTACCGCGCCGACGAAGCCCAGCTCCTCACAGACAATGGCAAAAATATAATCGTTGTGTTCCTCGGGCAGATACAGGTATTTCTGCCGGCTTCTGCCCAGGCCAAGGCCCAAAAAGCCGCCGGAGCCGATGGCGTTTTGAGACTGGATGGCCTGATAGCCCTTGCCCAGCGCGTCGCTCCAGGGGTCCAGCCATGCTTTCACGCGGTCGCTGGCATAACCGAATAGCATCACATAAGCCACCAAAAAGACAGCGACCACCAGACCGCCCAGAATGAACCAACGCTTTTGGGTGCCGCCAATCAGCATCATCATCGCACCGATCATTAAGATGATCAAGGTAGCGGAAAGATGGCGTTCCAGGTATAGCAACCCGGCGATCAGGACCATGATCACCGCAAAAGGGGCAACGCCGTAGCGGAAGCTGTTCATCTTGTCCTGCCAGACCGCCATCATGGAGGCAAAGGCGAGCACGAGGCCCAATTTCGCGATCTCGGAGGGCTGAAACTGGATGGGGCCGAGCTGGATCCAGCGCTTTGCGCCGTTGACCTCTACGCCCGCGATGGGAACCAGGATCAGCAGGAAAAGAGAAACGATCAGAATGCCCAGGGACAGACGGTACCAGATAAAATAGTTCAGTCGTCCGGCAATCAGTGCAATGAGAATGCCAAGCGCGGCGAAGCCCGCCTGCCGCACGAAAAAGTAGGCAGGATTTTCGGTTTCCCACCGGGCTCTGGCGTAACTGGCGGAGAACATCATCAGAACGCCGACCAAAGTGAGCAAAACCACCAGCAACAGGAAGGGCAGATCCAAGACACCAACAGAGGATGTATTGCTCTGCCGCGAATCGAAGTTGTTGTGTTTCAGCAAGGCTTCTCGGCCTCCTTTACCAGATTAACGAAGCGGCGCGGTGGAGAGATACGCAAGCGCGCCCATGATTGCACTGATGCAGACAAAGACGATCCAGATCTTGACCTCACTCCAACCACACATCTCAAAGTGGTGATGGATGGGGGTCATTTTAAAGATGCGCCTGCCCTGGTGATCACTGGAAAGATGCTTGGTCAATTTGAAATATCCCACCTGAAGAATGACGGAGACGGTCTCAAAGATGTAAACCAGACCCACCAGAAGCAGGATCAGCGGCATATCCAGGGCAAAGGCAAGGCCACAGACCGCGCCGCCCAAAAACAGGGAGCCGGTGTCGCCCATAAAGACCTTGGCAGGATGGAAGTTGTAGCACAGGAAGCCGCCCAGACCGCCCAGCAGGGCGGCAGGCAGAATGGCCAGCTCGGCCTTTTTGATCGCAATGGCCGTGACCAGAAAGAAGATCATCACCGGCACAGTCACGCCGGAGGCAAGACCGTCGATGCCGTCGGTCAAGTTGACCGCATTCACAGTGCCGACGATCACAAACACAGCGAAGGGGATATAGACGCCGATGGGAACGGACCAAGCCGTTTTGGAAAACGGGATCCAGAGGGTGGCTGTCAAATGGCCCGTGCGGTAGAGAATGTAGAGGTAGAGGGCCGAGGCGGCCAGCTGGAGCAGTAGCTTTTGCAGGGCGGTGAGGCCGAGATTCTGCTTCTTTTTGACCTTGAAGAAGTCATCCAGAAAGCCGATTGCACCGAAGACGAGGGCAAAGGCAAACACCAGCGCCGAGGTCCAGGCACCGAACACAAAGCCCATGACGACGGTGCCGATCAGAGCGGTCAAGATGAAGATCAGCCCGCCCATGGCCGGGGTGCCGGTCTTGCTCATGTGCCAGCTCGGCCCGGCCTCCCGGATCGTCTGCCCTGCCTTCATAGCCCGTAGCCAGGGAATGAGGAAGCGTCCTGCCACCAGAGCGATGACAAAGCAGGGAACGATCATTAGTATAGTCGACAAAATCTGTCCGTCTTTCATGGATAATCCTCCGTATGAAGCGTTAGAAGTGTGAGAAAGCTTGCGAAGCATGGAATTGCTTACGATTGGAAAAAGCGCGCCAAAATCTGTTCCAGGTGCATGCCGTGGCTGGCCTTGAACAGCAGTACATCGCCGGGACGGGCAATGCCCTTCAAAGCTTCCAGCAGGGCGTCAGGGGTATCAAAGTGGAGCGCTTTTTCTCCGGCGGCGGCAGCCAGCTCCCGAGACAGGGGACCGTAGGCCAGGATCTGATCCGCAAGCGCGGCGGCCTGCTCGCCCACGGTCCGGTGGGCAGCCGGGGCAAAGTCTCCCAGCTCCAGCATGTCGCCCAGAACGGCGATCCGCCGCCCCTGGGTGGGGAGACTGTGCAGAACCGTAAAGGCTGCCTGCATGGATTCCGGCCCCGCGTTGTAGCAATCCGCGATCACGGTGTAGCCCGCCTGCTCATAGGTCCGAAGCCGGTCGCCGGTGTTGACAAAGCGACCCAGCGCCTCAGCCGCGGCCTCCAACGGGACCCCAATGCAGTGAGCCGCCAGCATGGCGGCCAGAGCGTTGACGACATTGTGTTGGCCGGGGGCGGGGAGCGTAAGCTTGATCCGCCGGCCAAAGCCGACGGCAGTGAAGGAGGAGCCGGTGGGCGTCAACTGGATCTCCTCCGCCCGGAGATCGTTGCCGGGGCCAAGGCCGAACCACAGGGTCTTGCAGGCAGGCGCGGCGGCTCGAAGCAGAGGCTCGTCGCCGTGGAGCACGGCCACGCCGTCCGGGGCCAGGCCTTCCAGAATCTCCAGCTTTGCCCGGCAGATCCCTTCCCGGGAGCCGAGGTTTTCGATATGCATGGAACCGATGTTGGTGATGACAGCAACATCCGGGCGTACCAGACGCGTAAGCGCGGAGAGCTCTCCGGCGTGGTTCATGCCCATCTCCACCACAGCTGCCTGGGTGGACGGGTGCAGATCCAGCAAAGTCCGCGGCACGCCGATCTCGTTGTTAAAGTTCTGTTGGGTCCACTGGGTGCGGTAGACGGCCCCACAGGCGGCGGCGGTCATCTCCTTGGTGGTGGTTTTGCCCACGCTGCCGGTAAGCCCGATGAAGCGGGTCTTGCATAGCGTGGAGCGCCAGCCAGCGGCGATCTGCTGGAGCGCGGCCAGACTGTCCGGGACGACGAGCATCGGCACCTGGGGAAGCTGCCGCTCTCCCAGAGCGGCAGCGGCTCCGGCCTCCATGGCCCTGCCAATGAAGTCGTGCCCGTCCCGTGCGGCTTTCAAAGCGACAAAAAGCTGCCCCGGCCGGAGCTTTCGGGAATCGTTCTCAGCGCCTTCAAAAGCTACGCTTTCGTATTCCGGTAAAACGCTTCCGCCACACCAGGCAGCGGCTTGTTTCAGTGTAATCATGAAAAACCTCCGACAATTGTCGACACGCAACGGTCAATTGTCAATTGTCAATTGCTTTGCGACTTCTTCGCGTTCGTCCAGGTGGGTCTTTTCTGTGCCGATGATCTGGTAGGTCTCGTGGCCCTTGCCGCACAGGACGATGATATCTCCGGCTTTGGCCTCCTGCATGGCGCGGGCAATGGCCTCCCGGCGGTTTTCTACCACCAGATAGGGCTGCTCGAGGCCTTGCGCGCCCTTCACGATCTCAGCGATGATCTTTTCCGGGTCCTCCGTGCGGGGGTTATCGGAGGTAATGATGGCCAGATCCGACAGCTTGACGCCGATCTTGCCCATGATGGGACGCTTGATGGGGTCCCGGTCTCCGCCACAGCCGAAGACGGCAATGAGCCGCCCCTTGCAGAAGCCCCGCACGGAGCGTAGGACATTTTCCAAAGCGTCGGGGGTGTGGGCGTAGTCGATCAGGACGGTGTAATCCTTCCCGGGCGTGGGCACAACTTCCAGCCGACCCTTGACCCCGGCCGCATTGCCCAGGGCTTCTGCAGCGGCCTCCGGGCGAATGCCGAGGCCGATGGACATGCCCAAAACGGTCAAGGCGTTGTAGACCGTAAAGCCGCCGGGGATCCCCACGCGAACAGGCCAGGAACGCCCCTCGTAGTTGCCGGTGAAGGACACATGATCAGCTTCCAGCTCGATCTCCGTGGCGGTGAGATCTGCTGCGGCCCCATTTGCGGAAAGGGTCAAGACCCAGCATGCGGCCGCGTCCACGGTCTTGGCGACCATTTCATCGTCGATGTTGAAGACGCTGAAGCCGGAGCGTCGGAAAAGCAGGGCCTTTGCCTGGCGGTAGGCCTCCATGGTCTTGTGGAAATCCAGATGATCCTCTGTGAGATTGGTGAAAGCGCCCACGGCAAAGGGAATGCAGTCGACCCGGTGCAGATACAGGGCGTGCGAGGAGACCTCCATCACCACATGGGTGCATCCGGCCTCCGCCATCCGGGCGAAAAGCCCCTGGAGCTCAAAGCTCTCCGGCGTGGTTCGCTCCGTGGGAATGACTTCCTTGCCGATCATGTTTTGGATGGTGCCGATCAGCCCCACCTTTGCGCCGAGGCATTGCTCCAGCACAGACTTGAGCAGATAGGTCACGGTGGTTTTGCCGTTGGTGCCGGTGACACCCAGGATGGTCATTTTCGATGCCGGGTGGCCGTACCAGTTGGCGCCCAGCACAGCCAGTGCCACGCGGGTGTCCGGGACCCGGATGAATGGCACATTGCCTTCGGGCTTCTGCTCACAGATGATGCAGGCCGCGCCTTGCTTGAGCGCCATGGGAATGAAGCGGTGGCCGTCGGCGGCATAGCCTGTGATGGCAACGAAGATGTGCCCTTCCTCTACCCGGCGGGAGTCGTAGCTCACGCCGGTGATCTCAATGTCTGGATCAACGCTGCTTTCCAGAATGGGAATATCGGTTAACAGGTCTGAGAGTTTCATGGTGCCTCCTGTTTATGATTGTGAAACGATCCAAGTGTGCGCCGCTCTTTTTTGCGCATTTCATTATATTATAGCAAACCGGATGGGAAAATTCAATCTTTACTTCGCCAATGACGGAATGAAGCGCCCAAAGCGAGGGCGGGAGTCAATCGAGGGCGGTCTGGTCTGTGAGCTCTACGGTCACGGTGGAGCCGCGAACGACTTCGGTTCCGGGAGCAGGCTCTTGGTCGGTGACCACGGCGTATGCCCAGCTGGAGCCCTTGGTCTGCAGATACAGCCCGGAGTTTTCCATGGCTATCCGGGCAATGGCGGGATTCATGCCCTTCAGATCCGGGACGGTCACAAAGTCGACGGGGACAGTCTCCCCCATATAGAGAATGACTTCGGAGTTGCCGGGCAGCATTTCGTTCGGTGCAGGGATCTGGCCGGTCACAGTGCCGCCGCTGCCTACGGTTTCGTATGTCAGGCTCTGTTCGGCCAACACGCGGGCGGCTTCGTCCTCTGTAAGATCCCGCACATCGGGCATGGGAATGTTGACCGTGCTCATGTCTACGCCGGTATAGTCGGGCTGCACCCCCAGATAGAGCAGAGTGTCGGCGAATACATCCCGAACCACGGGAGCGGCCATCACGCCGCCGGAAATATAGATGCCGGTATCGCGGCTCGGCGTATCAAGCGCCACCAGGCAGATGTATTGGGGGTCATCCATGGGAGCAATGCCCACAAAGGAGACGATGCGATCATCCGTCTGCCGGCCGTTTTCGTCGTAGACATCCAGCTTTTCGGAGGTTCCGGTCTTTCCGCCCACGCGGAAGCCGGGCAGCTTTGCGTTACCGGCAGTGCCGTCGGTGACGACGGACTCGATCAGCTTGCACATCTCCTTAGAGGTGTCCTCGCTGATGGCCTGCCGGAGGATGGTTTTGCCGTGCTTTTCCACAACATTGCCGTTCTCGTCCAGGATCTCAGAGACGACATAGGGCTGAAGTACATAGCCTCCGTTGACTACGGCAGCGATGGCGCGCACCATCTGAATGGGCGTAGGCTTGACGGACTGGCCGAAGGCCACGGTGGTCAACTGGGCGTTTTCCATGAGCATTGCCTTGGTGTGAAAGACGCCCGTGGCTTCGCCGGACATGTCGATGCCGGTTTTCTCCAACAGACCAAAGGCGTCGATGTAGTCATAAAGCTTGTCGCCGCCCAGCATCATACCGATGTCGGCGAAGGCAATGTTGCAGGAGTTTTGCAGCGCGTTTGCCAGAGTTTCCGGGCCGTGGCCCTCGCTCTTCCAGCAGTGCAGAGTGGAATCGCGATCCACATAGTCCTTTGCGCCGGAGCAATAGAAGCTGCTGTTTTCGTCCACAGCGTGCTCCTCCAGGGCGGCGGCCAGGGTGATGGTTTTGAAGGTGGAGCCCGGCTCATAGCCGTCGGAGACACAGCGGTTTCGCCACTGCTTGAGTCTGGCGGCGGCTACGGCGCTGTCGTATTTCTTGATTAGCGCCGCGTATGCCGGCGAGTTGCTGCTCAGCCGTTTGAGATCTTCGTCGATTTTTTTCAGATTTTCCAGCTCGGCGAGATCAATGATCTCCAGGTAGTTGTTCGGATCGTAGCTGCCCTCGATGGCCATAGCCAGGATCGCCCCGGTGTTGACATCCATGATGATGCCGAAGGCGCCGTTTTTGATATCGTATTTTTCAATGGCTGCCTTGAGGTTTTTTTCCAGATACATTTGCACCGTGGAATCAATGGTCAAAACCAGAGAATTGCCGTCGGTGGCCTCGTAGTATTTTTCGTAGGAGTAGAGCATCTGAGTCTCGTAGTTGCCCTTGGTGGTAATGACCGCTCCGGCGGTGCCCTGCAGCACATCGTCGTAGTAGGCTTCCAGCCCATCGCCGCCCCTGTTTTCGGCGTTGGTAAAACCGATGACTTGGGCAGCCGTGGTTCCGGCGGGATAGTAGCGCTGGGAATCGGATTCCAGATGAATGCCGCTCAGGTTGTTGTCGGTGATGAATTTTCGGACGGCGTCAGCCTCTTCAATCTCGCGCTTTCGGGCGATGACCTCATACTGGCGGTCCAGTTTCGCGGCCTTCTCCCGGATGGAGTTGGCGTCGATGTTCAGAATCGCGGCCAGACTGTTGGCAATAAAATCCACATTTTCATGGCTGTTGTTGATCTCCAACGGATCAATAAATACATTCTCCACGGTCTTAGAGGCCGCAAGGATGTTCATGTTGCAGTCGTAGATCGTGCCGCGGTCCGCTGTGACGGTGGTGGAGCGGGTTTGATTGCTGATGGCGTCGCTTTCAAACTCATCGTGCCGAACGATCATCAGATCGAACAGACGCCAGATGAGCGGGATGAACAGGATCACGCCACAGATGATCATGAGAAAGCTTGTGCGCCGAAGCATTGCGTGGGTGGCTTTTTCACGGTTATAAGCGGGAACATGCTTTTTCAGCAGTTTGATTTTCGATTTTTTTGACATGAGATCACCTCTGCAGATCGCGCGAGCAGGAATCAGAAAAAATGCGCTATGCGTTTGAAAAGGGGCGGCACTGGGTGCGCGCCCCTTTTGGTTATATGGTTTGATTAACGGAAATATTCCAATACACCGTTGAAGCTGTCGCACAGGGCGTCCCAGGCTTTTTCTGCGAAGCTGCGCCGGTCGACCTGCAGGACCTCTGCGTGGTCCGCGCCTGCAATATTGAGGTAGACCGTCTGCCGTGTCGAGGGCTGTGTCATACCCAGCTCCTTGGCCCGCTGCTCGATTTGCGCCAGATCAATGCGGCTTTCGTAGGTGGAGCGAAGCTTCTCAGTGGCGGCGTTGGCCACTGAGAGCTCATACTGCAGTTCTCCGACTCGCTCCGTCGCGTCGTAGAGCTTCACATAGCTGTAGATCACCATCAGCAGCATTGCCGCAACCACAAACAGACCCAGCACCGCCACGGGCGCAATGACCAACCGGGGCTTGGAGGCCTGCTTGGTTCGGGGAAGCGATTTTTCCTCGGGCAGCCTTGCAGGCCGGGGGCGAGGGAGTGCCGCGGCGCGAACATCATAGGCCGCGCTGCCATTGGATCTGTAGTTGTGTTCGGCCATGTTGTCCTCCTGACTGTCGAGAAAAAAAGTTGATCAGATGCGCTCACCGACGCGCAACTTGGCGCTTCTGGAGCGGGGGTTTTGTTCCAGTTCTGCCTCGCCGGCGGTGATGGGCTTGCGGGCCACCAGCTTCAGCCGGGGCTTTTTCCCGCAAACACAGACGGGAAATTCCGGGGGACAGGTGCAGCCCCTGGCGGCCTCGGCCATAGCGTTTTTCACGATCCTGTCTTCCAGGGAATGGAAGGTGATCACGGCCAGCCGTCCGCCTGGATTCAGCCGGTCAATGGCGCGGCTCATGACACTGTCCACAGCGCCAAGCTCGTCGTTGACGGCAATGCGAATAGCCTGAAAGCTTCGCTTGGCAGGATGCTGCTTTTCTCGCAACGCCTTTTGGGGCATGGCGTTGCGAATCACATCCACCAGAGCAAGGGTGGTATCGATGGGCACCTGCTCCCGCCGCCGGACGATGGCGGCGGCGATCAGCGGGGCGTAGCGTTCTTCCCCGTAGGTGAACAGGATCCGCCGCAACTCCTCCTGGGGCCAGGTGTTGACGAGCTCCCAGGCGGTGAGGGGATCCGAGGGGTCCATTCGCATGTCCAGCGGGGCGTCCGCCATATAGCTGAAGCCGCGGCTCGCCTCGTCCAGCTGGGGCGAGGAGACGCCCAGATCCAGCAGGATCCCGTCTACGCCGCGAATGCCCAGCTCGTCCAGAATGGTATCCAGCTCTCGAAAATTGGAATGCACAAGCTGGACCCGGTCGCGCCAGGGGGCCAGCCGTTCAGCGGCGGCGGCCAGAGCCTTGGGGTCCCGGTCAACCCCAATGAGGATGCCGGTGGTCAAGCGCTTCGCGATCTCAGAAGAGTGCCCTGCACCGCCCAGCGTGCCGTCCAGGTAGATCCCGTCGGGCCGGATGTGCAGAGCCTCGATGGATTCGTCCAGCAGAACCGAAACATGATGAAAGCCCATTACAGTCCAAGCTCCTTCAGGGCGTTGGCCAGGTTGTCCGAGTTGGCCAGCCAGCTGGCTTCCTTGGCTTCATAGGTAGCCGCATCCCAGATCTCCGCGTGGTCACCCTGGCCCAGAAAGGTGACATCACCGGTCAAATTGGCAAATTTGCGCAACAGGGGGGGCAGAACAAAGCGGCCCTGCTTGTCGGGCTCGCAACGAGCCACATTGGACCGGATGTAGCGCAAGGCGACGGAATCGGAGAGGGGAACGGAATTGAAGCTGTTGTTAACTTGCTCCCACTTGGATTCAGGGAAGACCATCAGGCTGTTCTCAAAGCCGATCATTACATAGAATACATCTCCCAACTCCTCCCGGAGCTTAGCCGGTACAAATAACCGTCCTTTGGGATCTACATTGTGCGTAAATTTGCCGAACAACCTGCTCACCTCCTCCACTTTGCTGAACTTTGTGGGAAATTGTGGAATTTTCAACCATTTTCATCCACCACGTTCTTAGTATAAACCCTCCGTTCTGAAAAAGCAATCCTTTTTTGCGTGTTTTTGAAGAATTTTTCGTTGACTTTCTTGTATAAAATGTATATGATGAATGAAAAAATGGAGGAAGCGTTTTCATGCAGCAATTTTCTGATATTCTCCTTGTATCCGACTTTGACCGCACCTTGACTGCCCCGGACAGCAGCATCCCGCCGGCGAATCTGCAGGCGATCCAAAGCTTTATGGAGCGGGGCGGAAGCTTCACCGTCGGCACCGGCCGGAGCGCGCCCATGTACCGGCCCTATCTGGACCGGATCCCGACCAACGCCCCGCTGATCCTCTATAATGGCGCGGCCGTCTACGATTTCGACACGAAGACCCTCTCCGAGACCGTCTGGATGCCCACGGGCCGGGAGCTGCTGGACTACCTGGTGCAGAGCTTCCCGGAGCTCTGGCTGGAGGTCCAGGGGGTGGACTATCACTATTTGATCGGAGACGACCCGGCACGGGAGGCCTTCTACCGGGCCAACGGCGTGGCGGCCCGGACGGTCCGGGTGGACGAAGCCCCGGCGCGCTATCATAAGCTGGCGTTGTTTGGCCCCTTTACCGATTGCGGCGTGAGCCAGTTCTTCCAGGGAACGCCGGAGGAGGACGCCTATTTCGGGGCCTGCCAGGCCCGGATCATGCAGGACTGGCCCATGCTGCAAGCGGAGAGGGCCGCCATGAAGATCATTGATCTCCAAGCACGGGGTGCAGGGAAGGGCAGCGCCGCCCGCGCCCTGGCCCGACGCCTGGGCCGAAAACGCCTGGTCTGTGTGGGAGACGCCATGAACGACGCCTCCATGCTGCAGGAGGCGGATTTGGCCTTTGCACCGGCCGATTGCGCCCCCGCTGTCAAGGCCCTGGGTTGCTGCACGCTGGTTCGCCCCTGTGCGGAGGGAAGCATCGCCGGGGTCGTGGAGGCCCTGGAACGGCTGGAGCCTGCATGGAATGAATAGCTTTTTGCATATTTGTATAGAAAAAGAGTGCGGCAAAAACGCTTGACGGGCGCCCGGTTCGTGCGGCCAATGGCCGCTTTTGCAGAGCAGCAAACACAAGGAATTATGAACGAAGTTTACAAAAGGTTTATGGTTTGTTTCCAGCTAATTCACATCATGTTCATAAATGGGGAGTATGATGCAATTGTAAAACGGAAGCGACAAAGCCGCTGTACTTTTCATTTCTTCTCTTCTTTTCTCAAAGGCCCCCGGGGTATCCCGGGGGTTCTTTGAGTTTATTTTGGAAAAACACTTGACAAACGCACCCGTGTGTGTTATAGTCCAAGGCGAAGCGCCCGGAGAAGCGGGCGGGAAAGGAGTATTTACAATGTTCATGTCTACTTTATCGAATCGGGAGCTTGTGCTCGAGTAAAACTGAATATGGGGCGAATCAGATCAGGGGGGATACCCTTGCTTTCTGTTGCGCCGAGTTGAGTAACTTTCAAATACTGGCCACCGTAGGATGCAGCCATGTTGAGAGCTGCTTCGCTACGGTATTTTTGCGCCCATTTTCAGGTATCTTAGAAAGGATGATGTCTTATGAGACTTAGAAATTGGAATATCGATCGAACGATCACGCTGAAAATGGAGGAGATATCCCATGGATTTGAAGGATTACGGAGCGGTACCGTCTCACAACGGTCTGCCGGGCATTCCGGCCAGAGTGAGCGCCCAGCATAAGGAGCGCTATGAGCTCGTCACGGAATTCGGCATCTGCTATGCGCGCCTGAAAACTAAGGAATACTATTTGAATCGTGAAACATTTCCCACTGTGGGCGATTATGTGATGGTGCGCTATCTTGAGAACGGAGACAGCCAGATCCTTGCTACCCTGCCCAGACAAAGCTACTTTTCCCGGTGGGAGCCGGGCCCCGTCCCGAGAGAACAAGCGGTAGCGGCCAACTTTGACTATGTGTTTGTGCTGCAGTCGTTGAATCAAAACTTCAACCTCCGGCGAATGGAGCGCTATTTGACCATGGCCTGGCAGTCCGGCGCGACGCCGGTGATCGTGTTGACAAAGGCCGACCTGGCGGTTTCCTGCCAGGATTACCTGGCAAAGCTGGCGGAGATCGCCGTCGGGGTGAAGATCTGCCCTGTGAGCGCCCACAGCGGCTATGGGCTGGAAGCCCTCAAGCCCTATCTGCTCCCCGGAAAAACGCTGGTTCTTTTAGGCTCGTCCGGCGTGGGAAAGTCCAGCCTGGTCAATGCTCTGGCCGGGGAGACGGTGATGGCGGTGAACGGGATTCGGGAGGCAGACGGCAGAGGCCACCACACCACCACCCACCGCCAGCTGCTTCGCCTGAACAGCGGCGCGCTCATCATTGACACCCCAGGCATGCGCGAGCTGGGCATGACGGAGGCTGCGGAGGGCTTGATGGAAGCCTTCTCGGATGTGGAGCAGTACCTGGGCCGATGTCGGTTCTCCGACTGCAGGCATGCGCGGGAGCCCGGTTGCGCCATTCGCGCCGCCCTGGCCTCGGGCGAGCTGGAGCCAGCCCGCTGGGAGAGCTATCAAAAACTGCACGCCGAGGCCGTGAGCCACGAGCAAGTCCTCCGCCGCAAGCGCGAGTGGGCCAAAAATGTGGCGAAGGCCAACAAAGAACGCAAACGAAAAAACGACGACTGATTCCATTCGTTTATCGAAACGGATTCCCCGAAAGGAGGGGATTGCTATGAGAAAGCTATTATCCTATTTGAAACCCTACAAGGGAAAGATCGTCCTGGCGACACTGCTGATGGCGATTTCCGCGGCCTGTGACCTGCTGCTGCCCACGCTGATGTCCAATGTTCTGGACAAGGGCGTCTACGGCGCGGAGGAAATGGACACCTTTCCCTACATTCTGAAGACTGCCGGAATGATGCTGGTAACCTCCCTGGTTAGTCTTGCTTCTGTGGCGGGCGGCTACTGGGTGGTCTACCATGTGATCTCCGGCTATACCTGGAGCCTGCGCTCCGCGCTCTTCCGCAAGGTCCACACCATGACCTTGTCGGAGGTAGGGCGGATCGGCGCGTCCAATCTGGTCACGCGCTCTACCCACGATGTGGGAACGCTGAACTGGGTCGTCTCCATGCTCTGCGGCAATCTGGTGATCATTCCCCTGATGTTCCTGGGGGCCGTCTTCCTGTGCATGCGCAAGGATTTCTGGCTCTCTGTGGTGATCGTCTGCGCGGTGCCCCTGCTGATTGGAGCGGTCCTGCTCATGAGCAAAAAGATCGCAAAGCTCTGGGAGGTCTCCGACGAATACTGCGACAAGCAGAACGATCTGGTGCGGGAGCGGCTCCGCGGCGTTCGGGTCATCCGGGCCTTCAACCGGGAGGCCAACGCCCATCAAAGGGTGACAGAATCCACGCGCATCATGTCCGATAACATCATCCGGGCCAATGTCAGCATGTCCATTATCGACCCGGTGGCGGCGTTTGTGCTCAACCTTGCGGCATTGCTGATCGTTTACCTGGGCGGCGTCCGCATGGAGCGGGGCAGCGGCTTGACGGCGGGGGATGTTTTCGCCATTGTCCAGTATATCAACATCATTCTGGGCGCCATTGTGTCCGTTTCCTTTGCAATTGTTGTGCTGCCCCATGCAAAGGTGGCGGCGAAGCGTCTGAGCCAGGTGACGGAATCTACCGGCCTGGAGATCGACCGTCCTGCCCAGGGACTGCACTTTGCCGGGGATATCGCCCTGGATGGTGTGAGCTTTACCTATCCCGGCAGCTCCCTGCCCGCCCTGTCCGAGCTGAAGCTTCACATCCGGGCAGGGGAGTGGGTCTCTGTCATCGGCGGAACCGGCTCCGGCAAAACCACCCTGGCCGAGCTGCTGCTGGCTTTCCGCACGCCAGGCGAGGGCAAAATCAGCTTCGACGGCAAAGACGCCGCCACACTGTCTCCGAAGGATATTCGGAACAACATTTCCTGTTCTCTGCAAAAGTCTATGCTCTATGCCGGAACTGTGGCGGAGAATCTCCGCATGGGCAAGCCCGACGCGACGGACGAGGAGCTCTGGGCAGCCCTGGAACTGGCACAGGCGGCGGACTTTGTCCGAGAGCGACCCGAGGGGCTGAGTTTTAAGCTGGAGCAGGCCGGGACCAATCTCTCCGGCGGCCAGAAGCAGCGCCTTGCCATTGCCCGGGCGATTCTCAAGGATGCGCCGATCTACATCTTTGACGATTCCTTCTCCGCCCTGGATTTTCTCACCGAGGCCAAGGTCCGCAAGGCCCTCAATGAGAAGCTGGCCGGAAAGACCCGCATCGTCATTACCCAGCGCGTGGTCTCCGCCATGCATTCCGACAAGATCTTCGTCCTCTCGGACGGCGTGCTGGTCGGCGTCGGAACCCATGAGGAGCTGCTGGAACGCTGTTCGATTTACCGGGAGATCTTCCTCTCCCAGACTGGAGGTGGAGCCGTATGAGTTCCGTTGAACCGAAAGAAGCGGTCGAAGCGACCGAACCAACCGAAACAAAAAAAGAAAAGAGCCGTCTGATCGACGACACCTTCCGGCGGCTGTTGCGGGAGATCCGCCCGCTGCGGGGGTGGATCCTTCTGTCGGCACTGCTTTGCCTGCTGCTGATCGGCTGTGCTGTGGCAGCGCCGGAGCTGATGGGCGAGCTTGTGGACAAGCTCTATAGCTGGAGCAAAAACCCGACGCCGGGTCTGGCCCGGAGCCTGCTGCCCGGCGTGGGCCTGCTGTTTGGGGTCTATGCCCTCCGGGCAAGCCTGAGCTATGGCAACTCCTTCCTGCTGAACAACATCGTGACCCGCTATTTCACGGCAGGCCTGCGAATTCGCCTGTCTGAAAAGCTTCGCCGTCTGCCGGTATCCTATATGGACCAGACGCCCACCGGCGATATCATCGATCGGATGCAGGACGATGTGGGCAGTATGGCCGACACGATCTACGGCATCGTGGAGATCCTGTTGACGGGTTTCCTGCAGATGACGGTGATCGCGGTGATCCTTTTTCACACCGATTGGCGTATGGCCATTCCGGTGGTACTGCTCTCGCCCCTGTCGGTGTTTCTCTCTGCCAAAATGGCGACCCTGGGAGAAAAGCACTGGGACAAGCACTTCAACCTGGGCGGCGAGTTGACGGCGCTGGCGGAGGAGGCCTACACCAACTATCCCACCACCAAGGCCTTCTGCCAGGAGGAAGCCCTGCAGGCAAAGTACGACGAGCTCTCTGAGCGCCACCAGCGCAACGGCATTTTCGGCAATTTCCTGTCGTCTATCGTGCAGCCTGTCATTGTCTTTGTGGACGCCCTGGCCTATGTGGCGGTGGCGGTGCTGGGCGGCTGGCTGATCCTGCACCGGGGCGTGCCGATCGGCACTGTGGTCACGGTGATCCTCTTTGCCCGCCAGCTCTCTGAGCCGCTGGAGCGCGTGGCCTTCGGCCTGAGCTTCATCCAGCAGGTCAAGGGCGCGGCCAAGCGCGTGTTCACACTGCTGGATCTGCCCGAGGAAGTGGACCCCGCCGGAAAGGTGGAGGGAAAGACCGCGGGAACGGTGGCGTTTGAGCATGTAGATTTCTCCTATGATCCCAAAAAGCCCTTGATCCGGGATCTGAATATGGCTGTGAAGCCGGGGCAGAAGGTGGCCATCGTCGGCCCCACGGGAGCGGGCAAAACCACTATCGTCAACCTGTTGATGCGCTTCTATGACATTCAAAGCGGCAGGATCCTGGTTGACGGCAGGGATGTTTCCGAACTCTCCCGCTCCGAGAACCGGCGGCAGTTTGCCATGGTCCTCCAGGACACCTGGCTCTTTAAAGGCAGCGTGGCCGAGAATGTGGGCTACGGCTGTCCCAATGTGACCCGGGAGGAGATCGAGCGGGTCTGTGACCAGGCTTACTGTGACCACTTTATCCGCCGCCTGCCCCAGGGCTATGACACAGTTATCTCCGAGGACAGCACTGCCGTCTCCTCCGGCCAGAAGCAGCTGCTCACCATTGCCCGCGCCATGTTGGCGGATCGGCCCATTCTGATCCTGGATGAGGCCACCTCCAATGTGGACACCCGCACCGAGCTGCTGATCCAGAAGGCCATGGACCGCCTTATGGGCGGCCGCACCTGCTTTGTGATCGCCCACCGCTTGTCCACCATCGTGGACGCGGATCTGATCCTGGTCCTCCGGGACGGCCGCATCGTGGAGCAGGGTACCCACAAGAGCCTGCTGAACCAAAAGGGCTTCTATGCGGAGCTCTTCCAAAGCCAATATGCAATCTAAAAACAAACGCCTTCCCCCTCGGGGGACACAACAGTCCGTGGGACTGTTGCGGATTTTATCGCCAGTGCGACAGCGATGCTGGCGCAACTGGCATCCTTCCGCGCTGGTGCCCCAGTTCGCAAACTGGGGCGGATGAGGGGCGTCCCTTCAAAAAGTATAAAAAAACAAAAACCTGTCCATACTTGTAACAAATCAAGTGTGGACAGGTGATATTTATGTACAAACGGTACACAATTCTATTCGCGGCGGTTTTGATCTTCTGCTTTATGGCGCTGGCCTGGCAGAGCTTGCGGCAGCAGCAGAGCCTGTCGTCCCGGATGATCCGCCTCCATGTGGTGGCGGCTTCGGACGATCCCGCAGATCAGAGCCGGAAGCTGGCTGTGCGGGACGCCCTTCTGCCACAAATCGCCGCCTTGACAGCGGATTGCGCCAACGCGGACGACGCGGCGGCCGCCCTGGAGGCGGGGCTTCCCGCCTTGCGGGAGACAGCCTTCGAAGTCCTGGGGACCGGAGAGGCCGTGCACGCAACGCTGGCGGAAGAGCGCTTCCCCCGGCGGGACTATGATACCTTCTCCCTGCCTGCCGGGAGCTACAGGGCCTTGCGGGTGACGCTGGGCGCCGGGGCAGGGCACAACTGGTGGTGCGTCGCCTTCCCGGCCCTCTGCCTGCCCGCCGGAACGGAACAGGGCGCGGGCAGCTTCGAACGAACAGCGCTCGCCGCAGGTCTCACACCCAAGGAGCTGGAATTGCTCAGCTCCGAAAGCGAGCATGTGCAGTTTAAATTCCGCCTTCTGGATTGGCTGGCGGAGCTGCTGGATTGATGCGTTGTGGCTGCAAGCCAAAGCGCTCCGGCACTTCGCCGTTAAAGAGCGTCCCGGTCGTTCGTTTGCTTTGCAAAGCGCTCTCCCAGCCGTGTCGCGCCCTTTTCCGGGTAGACGGAGTAGTAGGAGCGCTTCCTGGTTCGGCGCAAACGCCGGAAGGGGGGGAGCCCCGCCCAGAGGATGGACGGCAGACCCACGGCCAGGAGATAGAGCGGGCCGAAGAACAGGGACTGGATCGTGTGGCCGTATTCGTGGGCCAGCAAGCGGTGATCCTGTGGCGTCCAGTTTGGCTCCATGAACAGGTAGCGACCCATGGACATGGAGCCGGACTTGTTGGTCCAGATCGTCACCCTTGCCCCCTGATAGGGGAAGCTGGGGCAGCCCTTGGCGTGGTAGAAAAGGAAGAAGCACAGCCCCACCAGGTTCTGAGGCAGGCCCCAGGTCCATTGCCAGAGGACATACAGCGCCCGCTTCATCCTACAGCAAGTGGGCGCGAAGCTCCTCGCCGGAGCGGGGGCTCAGCCAGGCGGGCGGAACATCCAGAATTGTTTTGCAGCCCGTCATGCCCTCGCGCTGCATCCGGTGCACGGCTCGGGCACAGGCGGCCAGAACGGAGCCTGTAAACTCGGGGTTGGAATCCAGCTTCAGACTGTATTCGATGCTGTGCTTGTGCTCGTTCTTCCAGCCGGTCACACCGCTACGGAGCACGGTGCCGCCGTGGGGCAGACCCGCGTGATCCCGGGCAAGCTCCTCGGCTGTGATAAAGGTGACGGTGGTGTCGTACTCGTCAAAGTAGTAGGGCATCGTCTTGATCTCCCGCTCAATGCGGGCCTTGTCGGCACCCTCGGCGGCGACGACATAGCACTCGCGCAAATGCTTGTCCCGTGGCGTCAACTGGAGCTGCTCCCCCCGCCGGACGGCTTCCATCGCGGCAGGAATGGGCACGGTGTACTGCCGGGCGTCCAGAACGCCTTCAATGCGCCGGATGGCGTCGGAGTGGCCCTGGCTCACGCCCCGGCCCCAGAAGGTCTCGTCCTTGCCGTCGGGCAGGATGCAGTTGGCGTAAAGCCGGGCCAGGGAGAACATGCCGGGATCCCAGCCACAGGAGATCAGCCCCACGGTTCCGGCTGCCTTGGCAGCGGCGTCTACGGCGGCAAAGTGCGCGGGGATCTTCGCGTGGGTGTCAAAGCTGTCCACCACATTGAACATGGCGGCGTATTGGGGCGTCTGAACGGGCAGATCGGTGGCGCTGCCGCCGCATAGCAGCAACACATCAATGGCATCCCGCAGCGCCGGGACCTTTTCCACAGGCCAGACCGGCACACCGGGGGTGTGCAGCGTCAAGGAAGCGGGATCTCGCCGGGTCAAGACGGCGACCAGCTCCAGATCATCATTCCGGGCAATGGCGGCCTCCGCCCCTCTGCCCAGATTGCCATAGCCGAGAATGGCGACGCGGGTTTTCATGTGGGTTCCTCCTTCTATAAACGGCATAGGGCGGCCTGAACTCAGGCCGCCTTGAGCTTTAATGTAGAATTGCATCTAAAACGCGCTGCATATCGTAGAGGCCCGGGCCCATCCCGGTGATCCATTTTGCGGCGGTAAGCGCCCCTTCGGCGAACAGGGCCCGGTCGTGGGCCTCGTGGCGGAGGGTTAAGGTTTGGGTGTCGGTGCAGATGTGGATCTCATGGACGCCCACCACATTTCCCATACGAAGCGAATGGATCCCGATCTCAGCAGGCTCCCGCTTGCCGTTCTCGTGGCGGCCAATCAGCAGACGGCTGCCGGGGCGTTCGCCCTGGACGGCTTTTGCAAGGCTCAGCGCCGTGCCGCTGGGCACATCCTGCTTCCGGTTGTGGTGCGCCTCTACGATCTCGATATCCGCCTCCGGAAAGGCCCGGGCAGCCTGACGGGCCAGGGAGATCAGCACTACGATCCCCAGGGAGAAGTTGCTGGCCTGCAGAACCGGGACGAATTTCGCGGCGGCGGCAAGCTTCGCGGCTTCCTCCGGGGTCTGGCCCGTGGTGGCGACGACGAGCGGGAGCCGTCTGGCGATGGCATAGTCCGTCAACGCGTCGGTCGAGCTGTGGTGGGAAAAGTCCACAATGCAGTCGGCGGGGCCTTCATAATCGGCCAGCGCCGTGTAGATCTCGCCAACCTCGCCCTTTGCGTCCACGGGGATCATCGTTCCGTCCGGGCACTTCTCCCGGAACAGCTTTGCAAAAACCTGGCCCATGCGCCCACAGGCGCCATTGAGTATGATCTTCATGTTTTAAATCAACCCCATCTCTTCCATGACTTGGAACAGCTTGCCGCGATGGGGCTCCTCCATCGGGGTCAACGGCAGGCGAAGCCGATCCTCAATGCGGCCCATCCGCGCCAGGGCGGCCTTGACGGGAATGGGATTCGTCTGGTAGAACAAGGCCTGCATCAGCGGCAGCAGTTCAAGCTGAATGTCGGCTGCACCGGCGACATCCCCGGCGAAGAATCTCTCGCACAGTGCGACCGTCTGGACGGGCGCGACATTGGCAGCCACCGAGATCAAGCCCTTGCCGCCCATGGCCAACAGAGGCAGCGTTTGATCGTCGTTGCCGGAGTAGATGTCCAGCTTGCCCCGAACCCGGCGGAAGGTCTCCATGATCTTGGGCAGTCGGCCGCTGGCCTCCTTGATGCCGACAATGTTGGGATGGTCGCCCAGAACATCGAAGGTCTCCGGCTCGATGGCTGTTCCGGTGCGGGAAGGGATGTTGTAGAGGATCACCGGCGCTGTGGCCGCGTCCGCAATGGCGGAGAAGCTGGCAATCAGCCCAGACTGAGTGGGCCGGTTGTAGTAGGGGGTCACGCAAAGCACCGCGTCCGCTCCGATAGCGCATGCGAACTGGGTCATCATGATGGCATGGGCCGTGTCGTTGGAGCCGGTGCCGGCGATGATGGGGACCCGGTGCTGGGAGCGCTCGATGGCAAACTCCAGGACCTTACAGTGTTCGTTGTCTGTGAGCGTGGGAGCTTCACCTGTGGTGGCGCAAACCACCAGGGCCTTGATGCCGGAGGCGACCTGCCAGTCGATCAGATTGCCGAGGGCTTCGTAGTCCACGCCGGATTCATTCATGGGGGTGACCAGCGCGGTGGCAGTGCCGATAAAGATATGCTTCTTTTCCATAACCGTTCTCCTTTGAGATATGGTCTTTTTTCCAATTTTGACATTATACCACACTGCCCGCCGTTTCGCAAGTGCCTGAAACTGTTTTTTGCGGAGCCAGCTGCTGCTGTTTTGGCAGGTGGATGGTCAAAACGATCTCCGTTGGGGTCTCCTCTCGCGTGGTCCCGGCGGCAAAACCGGCCTGCTTCAGCGTTTCCAGGTGCCGGTCCACAGAGTTGAGAAACAGGCGCAAATCCCGCACCAACATCTTCCGCTTGGGCTTGGGCTTTGGCTGCTGTGTAAGCATGGCCTCCACCAACGCCTCTGTCTTCGCCACATTCAGATCTCCCCGGACGATGATCCCAATGGCCTCCAGGCGCTGGTCTTCCTCCGGCAGGCGCAACAAGGCCCGTGCGTGCCGCTCGGATAGCCCATGTTCCCGTAGGGCGGCCCGGACGACCGGGGAGTGCTTGAGCAGCCGAAGCTTGTTCGCCACGGCGGAGGGACTGATGCCCAGCTTGGAGGCCACCTGCTCCTGGCTCATGGCGTAGAGCCGCATCAGCCGAGCGATCCCCTCCGCCTGCTCCCAGCAGTCCAGATCCCGCCGCTGCAGATTTTCGATCAGCGCGGCCAGCCCGCTTTCCTCCTGGGTTAGGGTCAACAGCAGGCAGGGCACTTCGCGCAAGCCTGCCATTTTGGCGGCGCGCAAACGCCGCTCCCCTGCAACGAGCACATAGCCGCTGCCCTGGCGGCGGACCGTCAAGGGCTGCAGGATACCATGCTGGGCGATGGAGGCCGCCAGCTCCTCCAGGCCCGCCCGGTCAAAATACCGCCGGGGCTGATCCGGGTTTGAGCGAATTTGCTCCGGCGGCAGGAGCAGGAGCCTTCCCGCCCCGGCGTCTGGTTTCAGTTTTGTTTTTTGCATAAAGATCCTCCGCTTCCTTCCAATTCATTCCAGAATCCATTTTAATGCCGTCCGCTGCAAAAATCCCACGAAGAGGCCGCACGCGAAAAAGATTTCTGCATGGAACGCGCACATTTTATTGACAATTTTGTAAAAGTGGAGTATGATAAGAACAACAGCGGATTGTGTCGCTGTCAAAAACTCAGATCGGAGGAAAAAATATGTTCTGTGATAATTGCGGCACCCGCGTCGAAGACGGCCAGCCCTTCTGCCCCCAGTGCGGCAAACGCATGGGCGCTCCTGCGGGCGCTTCTGCTGCAGCGAGACCTGCTCCCCGGGACAGCTATTCATCCCGTCCCCCGGTTTCCAGACCTTCCTATGGTCCTTCTGGAGGCCTGCTGGGCAAGTTTAACGACATGTCCGGCCTGGAAAAGATCATGTTCCCCATTGTCTGTGGCCTTCTGCTCTTGAACTTTATTTTGATCATGTGCCCCATCTATACAGCCTATTCCATGACGGCTGCAATGGGCACAGGATATCCGTTCTGGGCAAACCTGTTTACGATCCTGTTTACGCTGAGCATTACCTTCCTTGTCCTGGACTACTTCGACCGGTTCAGCTTTAAGTTTCTGTGGATCTTTATTGCTGCCTCCATGGCGCTGCTTTTCATTCTCTTCGTCATCCTTTGGATCGACTCCAGTGTCAAGCTCACGGTGGCCGGTTGGTTCTTCTTCATCCTGCAGCTGGGTCTGGCTGGCTGCTCCGGCTTCCTGTGCGTGCTGAAACTGAAGAATTAACGCCTGTGCCTACAGAAAAAATCGTATGCAAAGCGCCGCAAAACCTGATTCGCTCAGGCTTTGCGGCGTTTTTTCACGCCAGGGCCGCACGCGCCTCCGGCGATGAATTGACTTTTGTACTTGCAATTGCAAGCCCTATATGGTAAAATAATTATGAATTATAGCGAATAGATGTCGCTGATTTGTGTTATATTTCATATTTTTGGGGGGAAAGCGTGAATGGAGCATCAGCAAGCACAGAGTGGAAAGCTGCGTACAGGTTGGGCCAAGCTGAGCGAAGGGAAAAAAACCTTTTATCTCTACTCTCTTCTTTTTTTTATTGTGTTTTTTGTCGCATTCAGCCCGTTTATGACCGAGAAAAGCTCTTTTATCTGTTCGTTCGACGGGCGGGAGACGAATATCCAGGAAAATGTCTTTTACGGCAGATGGGTGCGGCAGATCTTGCGCAATTTCCTGCATGGGGATTTTACCATTCCCCTGTATGACTTCAGCAGAGGCTGGGGCAGCAGGATCATTGAAAGCGGTATTGATCCGATCTTGATCTTGGTTGCGCCCTTTTTCAACCTGGCCTATACAGAATCCCTCTATTCGATTCTGATCATACTCAGACTGTATCTGGCGGGCCTTTCCTTCCTGTACCTGTGCCGCTATTTCAAAAAAGATCGGTACAATGCGCTGGCAGGCTGCTTTGTCTATCTGTTCAGCGCCTATATGATCTATGGCGGGCTGGCCTTCCCGGGCTATATCACGCCGATGATCCAGCTGCCGCTGTTGATCGTAGGGGCCGAAAAGGTCATGCGCAAAGAACGGAGCATGGGCTTTGTGTTTTCGGTGCTGTATGTTGCGATCGGCGGCTACTATCATCTGTACATCCAGACGATCCTGATCGGCATCTACTGCATCGTTCGGCTCTTTGCCCTCTATCCCAAGGCAGAGCGCTGGAAGGCGCTGCCCGGTCGGCTGGGCAGCGGGATCGGGAAATGGCTGCTCGGTATTGGCATGGCTTCGTTTGCCCTGCTTCCTGCCATGCTGGGCTTCGGCTCGGCCAGCCGGAGCAGCTTCAGCAACATCAGTATTTCCGGCAGCATCGCCGTACATTGGAATTATTTCTGGCGGCGGTTGATGACGCTGATCTCTCCCATCCGAAACTATGACTGGGACTGGGGCATGGATTATCCGGCCTATGCCGCGATCTTCCTTCTGTGCGCCGTGGTGATCTTCACGGCAGGACGCAAGAAGAAATTCACGCAAAAATGGCTGCTGGGTATTGGCCTGTTTATGTTGTTCTGCCCCTGGTGCGGCCTGGTGATGAATGGCATGCAGTACCCCTGCAACCGCTGGAGCTTCGGCCTGGCCCTGCTGGCGGGCTTCCTGGTGGCAGACACGATCCCCGATCTGTTCTCCATGAGCGGCACACAGAAGAAGGCCTGTGCCATTGCTGTTGTGGCCTATGGATGCATTGCCGTGTTCTTTACGGCGATTCGGCGGGAGGTCTTTGCCTCGGTCGGCACGGCATTCCTTGCCGCAACGCTGCTGATCGTTCTGTACAGCACAGCTTCGGAAAAGATGAACAGATTCAAAACAGCCCTCTGCCTCGGCCTGGTCTGTCTGAATGTATGCGCCAATACGCTGTATTTGGTTTCCCCGGAATCCATGGGCTGGATCGCATGGTTTTCTCCCATGGAGAAGGAAACCGAGCAGCTCGCGCTTGCTGTGGAGGGCGAACCACCCTATTCGCCCTACGGCTACGAGATCCAGGATGGCCGCATCGACAGCACCTATCTGTTCTACATCAATTCCATCGTCTACGGCCAGCCCGCAACCTGCATCTATTCTCCGCTGCTCAACGGCAATATTGTGGAGTTCCGGGACGCCACGGAATCTTGCGGGAATGTGCAGTATTTCAAGATCTATTCCTCCGATCAGAGAACGATGCTGAATTCACTCCTGTCCGTCGATCAGCAGTTTGAAGGCTCGGATTCTGTTCAGTATGTTCCTTACGGCTACAAGTATTGCGGGGATACCTTCCTCGGCTATAAGGTGTTCCAGAATCAGTATTCTCTGGGCTGGGGCTATACCTATGACAGCTCCATCCCCTATGAAGCGGCAGAAGGCCGGAACGGGATCGAGGTACAGGAGCTCATGATGCGTTCTGTGCTCCTTGATTCGGATCAGCAAATCAAGGCCGGAACCGTTGAGACAGAGAGCGAACGGATCCCCTGCACCTATCAGTGCGCCGGCTGTACTTGGGAAGACGGAATTGTGTCTGTGGAAAACGGCGGCGGCGCCATTGTGCTTCTGGCGGATCTGCCTGCCGGCAAGGAATACTATATCCGCATCAAGGGCTTTGATCTGAATGGATTTGGCGACGAATTCTTTACGATCAGCACCAGCGCAAGCTTTAATATCTCCGTCGAATCCGGCGGTGTGATGAAATATGCCCGCGCTATGGATTCCTCCTATCCCTGGTATTACGGGCGTGAGAATTATCTCTTCTGCCTGGGCTGCCTGGAGGAGGACAGAAACTATGTACAGTTCCAGATCCCGGCAGGCGGTACCTTCAAGCTGGAGGACATCGAGCTGTATGCGCTCCCGCTGGATCACTACCCGGAGCAGGCAGAAAAACTACGGCAGAATACCCTGGAAAATGTCGTGCTGGGCGACAATACTTTTTCCGGTACGATCGATGTGACGGGGAACAAGGTCCTGTGCGTGACGGTACCCTATGAAGAAGGCTGGACGGCCTATGTGGACGGACAGGAGGCGGAGCTCCTTCGGGCAAACTACGCCTTCATGGGCCTGAAGCTGGCGGAAGGTCATCATGAGATCTTGCTCAAATTCCATGTTCCATATCTGAAGACAGGAATTCTTGTTTCCTGCCTCAGCCTCGGCATCACGGTTGTTTTCCTGATCCTCCAAAAGAAAAAACGCGGAGAGAAACAGAAAGAGGAGGCTTCAATATGAAGGTTGTATTGCTGGCGGGCGGTATGGGGACCCGCATTTCGGAAGAATCCCAGTATCGGCCAAAGCCCATGGTAGAATTGGGCGGAATGCCGATCCTCTGGCACATTATGAAGGAATATAGCTACTATGGCTTCCATGATTTCATCATCTGTGCCGGCTACAAGCAACATATGATCAAAGAGTGGTTTGCAAACTATTTCCTTCGTCGCACGGATGTCTGCTTCGACTTCACCGGCGGGCAGGAGAGTACGCTCATCCTCAAGCAGAATTGTGAGCCGTGGCGGGTCTCCGTCATTGACACCGGGCTGGACACCATGACCGGCGGGCGCATCCGGCGCATCCAACCATATGTCGGAGACGAGCCCTTCATGATGACCTATGGCGACGGCGTGTGTGATGTGGATATTCAGGATCTGCTTCGCTTCCACCAAAGCCACGGCAAGATCGCCACCTTGACCTCCGTCCTGCAGGAGCAGCAGAAGGGCGTCCTGGACATTGCAGAGAACAACTCCGTGCGCTCCTTCCGCGAGAAACGCAAAACGGACGGCGCGCCCATCAACGCCGGATATATGGTGCTGGAGCCCGCGATCTTCGACTATCTGAGCGGGGATGAATGCGTGTTCGAGCAAGAGCCGATGCAGACCCTGGCGGAGGCCGGAGAGCTGAAAAGCTATCAACATAAGGGCTTCTGGCAGTGTATGGACAACATTCGGGAAAAGGAACTGCTGGAGAAAATGATCGCCACGGGACAGGCACCCTGGATCAAGTGGTAGGCGAACTATGTGTTCAATAAGGAGAGATTTGCATGAAGCATCAGTGGGAGAATGAAGCACAGGCCAGAGCGGAGATCAAGCAGCTGGTTGCCGCTTATTATCAGCAATTCAAGGCAGGCAAAGCGCCCTTTTCTCCCGGCGAGCGGATCAACTATGGCGGCCGTGTGTTCGACGAGCGGGAGATGTGCGCCCTCACGGACGCGACGCTGGATTTCTGGTTGACCGCCGGACGCTTTTGCACGCAGTTCGAGCGGGAGTTTTCAGAGCTTCTCCGGGTTCGCTTTGCGCACACGGTCAACAGCGGCTCTTCCGCCAACCTGCTTGCCTTTATGACCTTGACGGCCCCGGAGCTCGGGGAACGGCAGATCCGTCCGGGGGACGAGGTCATCACGGTGGCCTGTGCTTTTCCGACCACGGTCGCGCCCATCCTGCAGTACGGCGCGGTGCCGGTGTTCGTGGATGTGACCATTCCGGAGTACAATTTGGATGTGAGCAAGCTGGAAGAAGCGTACAGTGAAAAAACCAAGGCTGTCATGCTGGCGCATACGCTGGGCAATCCCTTTGATCTTGCCGCTGTGAAGGCTTTTTGCGACGCGCACAAGCTGTGGCTGATCGAGGACAACTGTGACGCCCTGGGCAGCGAATATACGATCGGTGCGGAGTCGAGACCCACCGGAACCTGGGGCGATATCGGCACCAGCAGCTTCTATCCGCCTCACCACATGACGATGGGGGAGGGCGGCTGTGTCTACACAAACGATCCGCTGCTGTCCCGGCTGATGCTGAGCTATCGGGACTGGGGCCGGGATTGCGTGTGCCAGTCCGGGCAGGACAACCGTTGCGGCCATCGCTTTGACGGTCAATTTGGTGAGCTCCCGAAGGGCTATGACCACAAGTATGTCTACAGCCACCTGGGATATAATCTGAAGGCCACAGAAATGCAGGCGGCCATTGGCTGTGAGCAGTTGAAGAAGCTTCCTCTGTTTACGGAAGCCAGAAGAAGAAACTGGCAGAGATTGTTCGATGCGTTGCAGGGTGCGGAGGACAAGCTGATCCTTCCACGGGCCACAGAGCACAGCAAGCCCTCCTGGTTTGGCTTCTTGATCAGCGTCCGCGAGGGCTTGCGCCGGGAAAAGATAACCTCGTATCTGGAACAGCACAACATCCAAACCCGGCTGCTGTTCTCGGGCAATCTGATCCGGCATCCCTGCTTTGACCCGATTCGGGGAACGGACCGTTACCGCGTCGTCGGAACGCTTGACAACACCGACGATATCATGAACCGTACATTCTGGGTCGGCGTCTATCCAGGCATGACAGACGAGATGCTGGATTATATGGCACAGTGCATCCTTGAGGCCGTACAATAAAGGAGGGCTTATGGATCTGAGTTTTTACAAGGGAAAAAGGGTTCTGCTCACCGGGCACACCGGCTTTAAGGGAACCTGGCTCACGAAGATCTTAGTCAACGCCGGCGCCGAGCTTTTGGGCTATTCCCGCTGCAGCGAGAAACACCCCAACTTTTTTGCCATGTCCGGGGTGGAGCAGGCAATGCAACATGTCAAGGGCGATGTGCGGGATTATGCCCACTTGCAGGAAGTGTTCTCCGCCTTCCGGCCGGAGATCGTGTTCCACCTTGCGGCCCAGCCCATCGTCCGGGAGAGCTATGAAGCTCCGCTCTATACCTACGAGACGAACACCATGGGAACCGTTAATGTGCTCGAATGCATCCGAAAAACCGACTCCGTCCAGTCTGCCCTGATCGTTACCACCGATAAGGTCTATCGCAATGAGGAGCAGGGGAGAAGCTTTCGGGAGGACGATGTGTTGGACGGCTTCGAGCCCTACAGCAACTCAAAATCCTGTGCGGAGCTGGCAGTCGCCTGCTACCGGCGGAGCTTTCCCAATTTGCCGCCCATCTCAACGGCACGCGCTGGCAATGTGATCGGCGGCGGAGATTTCGCCAGAGACCGCATTATCCCGGACTGTGTGCGGGCGGCGCAAAACGGCCAGCCGATCATCGTCCGCAATCCCCATTCCATCCGGCCCTATCAGCATGTGCTGGAGCCGCTGTTTGCCTACCTGCTGATCGCGCAAAAGCAGACGGAAAACCAGGCCTTGGCGGGCTGCTACAATGTCGGCCCGGAAGAGCAGGACTGCATCACCACTGGGAAGCTGGCAGATCTATTCTGCAAGAATTGGGGCGAAGGCCTGCACTGGATCGACCGGAGCGACCCAAACGCCCCCCACGAGGCTGGATTTCTGCAGTTGGATTGCAGCTTGATGAAGCAAACCTTCGGCTGGAAGCCGAAGTGGAGCGTGGACGAATGCGTCGCGCAAACGGTTCGTTTTTACAAGCAATTGCCTGCTCAGAGCGATTGTGAAAAAGAAATGACGCGGCAGATCGACGAGTTTATGATCTGTGAATCGCTGCGCCCCTTATGAGCATCATCGGCGAAGGGAATGCTGGAGGCTGTGGATCAATGAAAAAAGCGGTAATCACCGGAGCGAACGGATTTGTAGGAAGACATGTTGCCAAGGCAGCGGCGGACAGCGGCTATTATGTGTATGCAGTGATTCGCGAAGGAACGGATCCAATAGACAAGCTTTTGCGCAATGAACGGATCATGATTGTGCGCTGCGATATGGATCACTATGCCTCACTGCCCGAGATGATCCGAGATCAGATCGATGTCTTTTTCCATTTTGCGTGGGACGGAAGCGCCGGTTCAAAACGCGGAGACGGGCAGTGCCAGCTTAACAATATCAGCCGGTCCTGCGATGCGGTAGAAGCCGCGGCGCGTTTATCGTGCAGCAGATTCGTTTTTGCCGGCAGCATCATGGAATATGAAATAGAAACGATGATGCAGACGGAACAGGCGCCTCCGCTGTCAACACTGTACTGCACCGCCAAAAAAACTGCAGATTATATGTGTCGGACCATTGCAAACGCACGGGGCCTAAGCTATGTGTGCGGCCTGATTTCCAATATATACGGTCCGGGGGAACGCTCTCCCCGCTTAATCAATACCAGCATTCGTAAGCTTTTGAACGGCGAGCACGCTGCGTTCTCCGCCGGAGATCAGTTGTATGATTTTATCTATATCACGGATGCGGCAAAGTGTTTCGTCGCCATCGGGGAAAAGGGACACAACAATAAAACCTACTATATCGGCAGCAGAGCCCCAAAGCCGCTCAAAGAGTTTTTGCTTGCGTTAGGCCAAATTGTTGCGCCGGGAGTAAAGCTTGGACTGGGAGAGCTGCCTTTTCATGGGGTAAGTCTTACCTATCAAGAATTTGATGTTGATGCGGTATACACGGACTGCGGCGTGGAGCCGGAGGTTCCGTTCCGCGAAGGAATCTCCCGCACAACGGAATGGATCCGACAGGAGGGATAAACTTGGAAATGTTTTCTTTTGAGCCGCTCAGCATCAGCGGCGCTTACATCATTCGTTCGTTTTTTTCAGAGGACAACCGCGGCTGCTTTGTAAAAAGCTTCGAGAAAGATATTTTTGCGGAGCACGGGATTCAGTTTTTCTGCAACGAGGATTTTATCAGCCATTCCGCAAAAAATGTCATTCGCGGGCTGCACTTTCAACGATATCATCCCCAGGCCAAGCTGGTCGGCGTCTTAAGCGGGAAGGTTTATGATGTCATCGTCGACCTGCGAGCAGAAAGCGCGACCTTCGGCCAGTGGATCGGGGCGTATTTGTCTGATCAGAACCGATCCTGCCTGTTCATTCCGAGAGGCTGCGCACACGGCTTTATTTCATTAAGCGACGACAGCGTCGTAAGCTATAAATGCGACGGAAAGTACGACAAGGCCACCGATACCGGCGTTATGTATAATGATCCGGAAATCGGCGTGGAGTGGCCGATCAACGATCTGTCAAAGGCCATCGTCGGCGCCAGAGACCAAAAGCTGATGTCGTTCCATGATTTCAAGAAGAATTGTAAGTTTGAATACCAAGGCTGATGAATAGACTTGTTGCGAGATTAAAGGATCCGACTACCCTGCATACGGCAGGCTTCTTTCTGCTTTTTGCAGCGCAATGGTTGATCTCCGTCTTGCTGGTACATTTAGGCGGATACTATGACGCCGGGTTATTCTCTTTAGCAATGACGATTTCCAATGTGTTTGCTTTTCTTGCAAACTTCGGCATCCGGTCGTATATGCTCACAGACGCGAACGGAAAATATACGCTGCATCAATACAGGGCTGCTCGTTTGTTGAGTGCAGGCTTTGCCTTTTTCCTGTGTGCGGGATTTGTTTGGGTCAAAAAAAGCTACTCCGACACAGAGCGCTTTGCGATCCTTCTGTACCTTTCTTACACGATATTCAACACGATCAGCGAAGTATACTTTGCCAAAATGCAGTTGATCGGAAAACTGGAAATCAACGCGTATTCGAATATGCTTCGCGGGATCGTATGCTTTGCATCTTTTCTGATTTCTTATCTCATCAAGAGGAATATGATTCTGTCGATCGCGGCCATGGCGCTTTCCGCGGCTGTGATCACGCTGTTCTATGATCAAAAGCAATATAAAAAAATAACGAATGACCGCGAGGGGATCCCGGCGGAAGATTACACCGCCGGCATTCATCTGTTGGCGGATTGCCTGCCAATCATGCTCACCCTTGTTCTCCCACTGGTCACGACCGCGATCCCGAGACAGGAAATCCAAAATCAGTTGGGTACGGAACTGCTCGGGTACTTCTCAAGTATTTTTACCCCTACGGTTTTGATATCGGTAACAGTACCCGCCGTTTTGCAGGCCATTCTGCCAAGCATTTCGAGGAACTGGGAAAGCGGAAGACTGAAGCAGCTACGCCGCCAGATGCTGCACTGCTGCATCGGGATTATCCTGTTCGTTTGTCTTGCGTTGATCGCGGCTCGGATCGCCGGGGCCTTTGTCCTGAATTTGGTATTTGGGAAAGAGATACTTCAATTCTTTCCGCTTCTCTATTGGGCCATTGCAGTGACAGGGCTCAGCGCGCTGGTTGCGCTGGGAAATCAATTTCTGCTTGCAATGCATAAGCACAAGCTGTTGTTGGCGGCGACCTGTCTTGCAGTCTGTCTCTGTGCCGTGGTTTCAAGCGCGTTCATTGGGAAATGGCAGCTTTATGGCGCGACCTATGCACTGGCAATTGCCTACGGTGCGCAGCTATTCCTGCAAGGCGCCGTGATCGTTCGGACGATGCGACGGAAAGGAGAACCGCAATGAAGGATCAGCCGCTCATCTCTGTCATGATCCTGTGCTTTAATTACGGGCACATGCTGCCGAAAGCGCTGCAGGCCTGTGCTGGGCAGAGCTTTCGTGATTTTGAGATCGTGATGATCAATAACGGGTCAAGCGATTGCACGGAAGAGGTTTACCGAGATTTTTGTGCGAAGCACCCCGACCTGTCTACGACCTATGTTCCCGTATATCCGAATGAAGGGCCGGTTCATGGCTGGAATATTGGTATTCAGCATGCAAAGGGCGTCTATGTGATGTTTAACGACGCAGACGACTGGATGGAGCCGGATTGCCTGGAAAAGCTGGCGGAGCAGGCCGAAAGAACGGACGCCGACAGGATCGTGGGACCGTATCAGGAAGTCGGGGAAGACGGAACGGTACTGCGTGTTCGCGGATTCCTGCCGAATTCTCCGGAATTGCCGACCGCCATGCTGCAAGGGAGCATGTTCCGCCGTTCCGTCGTGATCGAGAACCGGCTGGTGATTCCCGAAAAGCCCTATTATCCCGGATATGACGCGTGGTTCGTGCTGAATTATGCAAGCCGGGAGAAGCACTGCGCGCTGGTGCACGGAGGCGCGGTGTATAATTATTTTTTTAATCCGTCCTCTCTGATTACGAAAGAGATCAACAAAAAAGACTTCCGGTCGGAGTTTTCCGGGCAGAGGATCTCGGTGCCGTTTATCACGGCGAACGCAATGAAAACTGCGGGGGAAAAGGAGCGCTTGAAGCACCAAATGGAGTACCTTGCCATTCGGCATTACTATTCCAACGTCGTACACTGCTTTATGTGCTATTCCAAAAAGGACGCGATGGACTACTATGCCCTGCTGCACCGGGAAATGAAGGAGCTTCTTCCGCGCTACCAAAAGAATCCGCATTTGAGGCCCTTCCGCAATCAGTACGAACAACCCGGCTCCCTCGTCTGTTGGGGCCTGAAATGGATGGAGCGTATCCATATGATGCGTTTTGTCCGCTTTCTTGTGACCGCGGCAGGCAGGCTCCTGAAAAGAAGCGAGCTGCTTCGCCGGTGATCATAAGCCGAGAGCCGCCGCATCGCGGGGAAAATGTCAAAGAGGTGTAAGGTATGAAACTGAACGTGTTATATGGCTGCGATGATAACTATGCCCCGTACACAGGGATTTCCATGACTTCTCTTTTTGAGAATAACCGGGAGATCGAGGAAATCACCGTCTATCTTGCGGCGATGGGTTTTTCCGAGGAGAACAGAAAGCGATTCAGCCGGATCGCCGAGCAGTACGGGCGCGGGCTCGTTTTTCTGGACTATGAGGAAGCCGTTTCCAAAATGAAGCAGATGCACTGCGGGACGTGGAACGGCTCGATTGCCACCTGGCTGCGTTTTTTTGTGCTGGATCAAATTCCGGAGTCAGTGGAGCATCTCATATGGATCGATTCGGATACGATCGTCCATCCCGGACTCTCGCAGATCCTGTCAGACAGCAAAAGCGACGCGCCGATCAGCGCCGTCTGCGACAGTCTTTCGTTCTATCAGCGATTCTGCCTGGGCCTGCAGGCAAAGGAGCCGTATTTCAACGCCGGCGTTTTGGTGTTTCATCTGAAAAAATGGCGCGAGAATCATTATCTGCGCGCGATGATGGAGCATCTGGAAAAGAACGTGGCGCGCTATTCCCTGAACGACCAGGATCTGCTGAACGACTTTTTCAGGGGCAAGATCCAAAAGCTTCCGCCGAAGTTCAACGTCCAGGGTTGGCTGTTGGCTTATTCCATAAAGGACTATTTTTCAATTTTCTCGTGGGAGAAAGAGGCCTATTACAGCAAGCAGGAGTTAGAGCAGTCCGTTTCCCAACCGGTGATTACGCACTTCTTCCGCTTTCTGGGGGATTATCCCTGGACGCGCGGGAAGAATTACCACCCGGCCAGGGCCTTGTATGAAGAATGGAAAAATAAGTCGCTGTGGAAGGACCATCCGGGTGCTGCGGGGAAGGATGCTCTGGCATTCAAGGCGGAAAAGCTTTTGTATCGCCTCCTGCCCAGACGTGCGTTCCTGAAGCTTTTTGTGTGGTATACCAACAAGGACATGCCAAAGGAGCCGATCAAGTAATCTCATATTGGGCGATCTGCAGGCTCCAAAAAACCAAAAACATACAGCGGAGCTTCATGATGAATCGTCGCTGTGTCGGAACGGCTCTGTTATTTCCGTCGAAAGACGGGCTTGAGGCGCACAATACTGCGCCGGGGAGAAAAAATGAAAAAAATCAGTATTATGATCCCGTGCTACAATGAATCGGCCAACGTCGAAGCGCTCTATGCTGCGGTGACGAAGGAGATCGATCGGCTTGACCGCTATGAATGGGAGATCATTTTTGAGGACAACTGCTCTACGGACAACACGGTGGAGCTGCTTCGCGCCATTTCCGAGCGGGACAAGCGGGTGCGGATCATTGTGAACCAATCCAATTACGGCCCTGAGCGCAACGGGTCGAATCTGTTTCTTGTGCCCTGCGCGGACGCGGTGATCGGCATGGCTGCGGATCTGGAGGATCCTCCCGCTTTGATCCCGCAGTTTGTGGAGGCTTGGGAACAGGGCTGGCCTGTGGTGCTGGCACAATACGCAACCAGAAAGGAAAACCCCTTTATCCACGCCTGCAGAGGCCTGTATTATCGGATCATCGCGGCCTTCTCAGACGTGCAGCTTGCCCACAACGTCACGGGCTTCGGCCTGTACGATATGTCCGTGGTAGACGAGATCCGCAAGCTGAACGAATATTACATCGTGTCGCGTTTTCTCTGCACAGAATTGGGCTATCCGGTCAAGTATATCCCGTTTGACAAGCCCATGCGTCCGGGGGGAAAATCCTCCTATTCGCTGACGAAGTACTACCGCATGGCTGTGGACTCTCTGGTGCTGACCTCTCACGCGCCGCTGCATCTGGCCAGCTTCCTGGGCTTTATCATCAGCTTTGTCAGCATCGTTGTCGCCGCGTATTATTTTATCCAAAAGATCCTGCATTGGTACACTTTTGAGATGGGACAAGCCCCCCTGGTGATCGGCTTGTTTTTCATCGGCGGCGTGCAGCTCTTTTTCATCGGCGTTTTGAGCGAGTATCTTTCCAGCTCCATCAAACGTCAGCAGCAAAGACCTTTTGTGATCGAAAAAGAACGCATTAACTTTGAGGGCTATGGCAAGCCCGGGCGGCCGGAGCAACGGAAAGAAGACGGCCCTAACCATGAGGAATCCAGGTAGCTTGCCGCTGCGTTCTTCCTGCATCCCCATGGGGCCGCAGTTGCGGTCAATCAGAAAAGAAACAAGCTGAGTGTACCGGTCAAAAGGCCGTTACGCTCAGCTTGTTCGATTGGACGGGACTTCGCAATGGACGGGGGATCGCACCTGGAAAGCCGGTTGGTTATGCCTTCCCTTTTTCAGCGACCCAGGCGATGGTTTTTCTGATTCCGTCGGCAAATTCCGTCTTCACCGCAAACCCGGTGTCTTCTCTGAGATCGGTCAGATCCGCCTCCAGGTGCATGACCTGCCTGTCCCCATAGGGGATCTCCCCGAGGCCGAGAGGCAGGGAGGGATCGATGGCGTCCCGCAGGATTTCCAGATATTCCCTAAGCGGCCTTGCCCTTCCGCCCCCCACAGGGTACACGGCGCCGGCCTTGCCCAATAATGCCAAGCGATACAAGGCCGCCCCGGCATCGTCTGCATACAGATAATCCCAGAGCTGCGTTCCGGCAGTCAGCGGCATGGCTTCTCCCGCCAGCAGCTTCCGGATGAGCATGGGGATCAACGCGTTTTCGCCGTCGCAGGGCCCGTAAACACTCAGGATCCTGGGCCAGATGTGGTCAATGCCCCGCTTCTCGCATTCGATCCTGCTCATCTGGCCGGCGCAGAGCTTTGCAATGCCGTAGCCGCTTTCGGGGAAGCAGGGGGTGGAGGCGGTCAGCGCGCCGTCCACCCGCCCGTATTCCGCCTGGCTGCCTGCCCCGACAAAGACGGAGCATCCAAGCTCCGACGCGGCCTTTACCGCGTCCATGGTATATTGAATATTCCTGATCTGGGCATCCATGTCATTCCGCCCGGCGCCGGTGGTTTTTGCCCAGGCCAGATGGAAAAACGCGTCAGCCGAAGGGATCATGCCGGGAAGCTTCCCCAGCTCTGCGGCGTCACAGGCCAGGACGGTCACGCCGTCCAGCTTCCGCAGATGATCGGATCGGGTGCTTCCCGGACGCACCACGGCAAAGGTCGCGATCCCGCGCTCCGCCAGCAGTCTGCACAGGGCCGTCCCGATGGCCCCTGTGGGCCCGGTAATGACCGCACGCTTGATTTTCCTTTCAGTACGCATACAGAACTGTTTCCTCAAAGCCGTAGCTGTGATGTCTGACGCTCAGCCGATAAGCGGGATCGATCTCGTGGATCAGCTGCGCAATGCCAAACATATCCAACATATTGTGGTAGATGCAAATTGCCATGCGGGGGTGGTATTTCGTGATGCTGTTTCTGGCGCCCTGCAGCATCCTGTATTCATAGCTCTCAATATCTGCTTTCAAAAATGTGAAGCCCTCCGGCATGAGCTCGTCAATTGCCCAGAATTTGATTTCCCCGGCATCGGCGCCCGCGTCATCCCGGGCGATGGATCCCAGGCCGCCGACTCTGGTTTCCATCCTGATCCTGTGGGAATAAGCATCTGTCCCGCCAAGAACTGCCACGAGCTTGCCACACGGCAGATTCCACTCTTCGTTCAGTCGTTGAAACCGTTTCGTCATTGCCCGGAAATTTGCTTCATCCGGCTCAATGGCAATGTATTTCTTAAACTGTTCCATCCGCCACAGGTACCGTTCGGCGCTGTCTCCGACGTAAGCCCCGCAATCTACGATCACGTCCCTGTGATCCGATTTGCAAAAAGCGGGAATGCCGAAATAGCTGTCCCCGGCATAGACGTCGCTGTAATCCTCGTGAAAGGAAATACGGTATTCGATCAATTTGTGATACAGCTTTTTGGAATCCTCGTCCAGCAGCTCTGCCGTCTTCAAAAACTGCTCCTTTCTCAGCTTGAGAAGGACGGCGTCCAGAAAGCAGCTCTGAATTTTCTTTTCCCGGCAGAGCCTCGCAATTTCGGAATAAACCCAGCTGTTGGCCGTACTGATCAGCACATACACATCCTCCGGGTTCTGCTGCTCCAGGATTTCCGGAGACAGCACAGGGAAGCCGTTCAAAACAGTCCCCGCGTTGTTCCGATCAAGAAAAGCAGTAAGCCGCAATTCTTCGTAGAGCCTCTCCCGAAGCATTCCCTGGTGGTTTAAGACAGACGTATTTCCGGCACCCCAAATATAGACCTTTTGATTTGCCGCGGGCAACGGAAGCCCTGCAATCATCTGTTCCCATCGTTCCATCCTGCACACCTCGCGTTACTGTTTCTCATACATCGGGATCAGCATATTCTCCCGCATTTCCTCGTCGCTGATGGGGGGGTTCATATACTCCAGGGGCAGGGATTCCATCTGCCCGTCAGAGCGCTTGTAGGACACCTGCTTGGGCAAAGCCGTCAGCGTGATCGGCGTGAACACCTCCACGATCACCGGGCCGTCGTAATCCAGGGCTTCCTTCACCTTGGCGTCCAGCTCTCCGTTGTGGTGGATGCTCACCGTTTTCAGCCCGAAGGCCTCCGCCACCCTTGCGATCGGCGGGATGGAAAGCCCGGACTGTTCGTTGCAGTCCACGAAATGCCGCTGGAACAGATTCGTCTGCGTAGCCTGGATCGCGCCGTAGCCTCTGTTGCAGAGCACGAACAGCTTGATGGGCAGATTCAGCCGTCTGACGGTCTCCAGCTCCTGGATGTTCATGACAAAGCCGCCGTCCCCGTTCACGCCGACGGTTTTCTTTCCCCCGCTGGCAAGACAGGCGCCGATGGCGGAGGGGAAGCCGTAGCCCATGGAGGCCAGGCCCTTGGTGCAGAAGACCCGCTGGCCCTTCTTTACCCGGAAGGTCTGCATGGAAATGTCGATGCAGCTGCCGGAGGAGCCGGAAACGTAGACGTCGTCGGCTGTCATGTACTTGGAGATGGTTTCCAGCAGGCAATAGGTATTCACCAGCTCTTCCTGTGCCCAATAGGCTTCCGAAACGAGCGGGTACTTCTCCCGCATCCGGTCGCCATAGGCAAACCATGCGCTTCGGTCCTTTTTCCGGATCAGGTCCTTATGCTTCAGGATCTCCCGGATCAATGCGCCGGCGTCCGCGCAGACGGGCAGATCCGGCCGCACGTTGGTTTTGTTCAGCTCGTTCGGGTCAATGTCCACCATGACCTTGAACGCGGCCCTGGCAAAGCCGTCAAAGTTATATCCTGTTTGCAGCAGGTTCAGCCGCGCGCCGATGCTCAGGAAGAAATCGGAATTTTGCTGCATGAAGTTGGCATAACGGTGGCCGAGGCCGCCCGGACGGCCGTAGTAGAGCGGATTTTCCTCTTCGATCAGGTCGATGCCGTTCCACGTAGTCAAGACCGGGATATTCAGAACAGAATACAGCTCCTCCAGCTCCGGGATCGCACCCGCAAGCCGGATCCCGTTTCCCACCAGGAGGACGGGACGCTCGGCCTTGTTCAGCGCCTCGATCACCTGCAGGGCTTTCTTGCCCATGCCTCTGTTTGCCGGCAGTTCAAAGGGCGTATAGCCCATCAGCCGTTCCTCGTCGATCATCGCTGCCTGAACGTCCAGCGGAATGTCCAGCCACACCGGGCCCTTCCGCCCGTGGGTCGCTTCATAGAGCGCCCGCTCCAAATGATAGCGGATCATCTGCGGGTCGTCCACCAGAGCGGCATATTTGGTCATGGGCTTTACCACCGAAATGATGTCGAACTCCTGCATCCCCTGCTGGCGGATCCCCTGGCCGTTGATCATATCCAGCCGCTTGACCTGCCCGGAGACCACAAAGACGGGGGTGGATTCCAGAAAGGCTCCGGCGATCCCGGTCAAGGCATTGGTGCCCCCCGGCCCTGTGGTGACCATGAGCAGTCCCAGCTGATTGTTCACCCGGGCATAGGCCTCCGCCGCGATGGCGCAGGCCTGCTCGTGAAGGCAGCCGACGTATTGGATTTTTTCGCTTTTTCCAAGGGAATCGTTCAGATGCATCGCGCCGCCCCCGGGCAGCATGAACATGTGCTTTACGCCGGTTTCCTCCAGGCGCTTGATCACGTAATCCGACAATTTGATCATTGCCATCTTCCTCCTCGACGATCCGGCAGTCTCACGCAAAAAAGCTCTCGGTCACCATCGTGATATTTTTGCAGGATACGGCGTTGGTCCTGAACTCCCGGAACAGATTCCGGATCTCCTCGTTCAGCTCATCCCATTTTCCGTCTGTCTTCAACGTGGGCAGCATCGGATCCGCGTAGCTCTCGTTGTAGACGTGCTTAAAGCCGTCGAATCCGGCAATGGCAACAGCTTCTATGCCCATCCAATCCAGCATCCGTAAGGCGCAGATCACCGCGTTGTCGAAATGATCCCATCCGCGCTTGATCACGTGGTTATAGGAGATGACGTACGCCCGGTCATCCGCTTCTGAGGTGATATTTGAGGTCAAAATACGCTTGGATGCGTCAAAGCGCTCTTTCATGGTGGTTCTGGCGTAATCGTACCTTGCGGGATTCACATAGAAAACGTAATCATATTCATAGTCTGATACCATAGCGTTTACTCCGATGACTACCGGGTTCTTTTCTGCTATGTATTTCCCGATCCGTTCCCGTTCCGTGATCACGCTCTTTCCCGGAGCGATCAGAAGGAGCTCCCGGCCCTTCCATGCAGCTTTCAGCGCTTCCGCAGCGAGGCTGTCGTCCACGTCCCGGTTCATGATGGAGAGGTACTTCTGCTCCAGAAGATCGTAGTCGTATTTCTTGCGGTCCGCCGGGTCCATGGATTCGATGATCAGCCGCATATCCCGTGCGTTGGTCCGATGGTTGTTCAGCAGATAAGCGATGTTATTCACGTGACAGCAGTACAGTCCCGAGATGAAATACGGCGTGGAATAGCCCCAGGAATACCGTTCCTGGAAGTAGCCCATGTAGATATCGATGGCGTCCATCACAGCGTCCATATCGTAATGGCAGCCGCACTTGCGGTTGAGATAGCTGACCACTAATTCTGTGGTCGCATTTCCGGCGCCGCGGCCCATGCCGCACAAGCTGGCATCCACGATGGTCTGGCGGTTCGTGCCCTGAAACATTCGGATAAAGTGTTGGGAAAGGGCAAAGGACAACTGCTGGTTATTGTGGGAGTGGAAGCCGAGCGCGATATCCGCTCTCAAATGACGGTGCAGAACAGAAGCGACCCGCTCCAGGTCCTCTTCATACATTGCGCCGAAGGTGTCCACAACGCTCAGCGAAAGGGCAGGGGAGGCGTTGACTGTTTCAGTCAGGTCAACGAGATCCTGGTCGGAATAGGCCATCGTATTTGCTGCCTGGAAGAACACCTGATAGCCCTTTTCCGCGATTTTTCTGCCGACCTCTACACCTTCCCGGTGCTTCCCGTGGGGGAAGACGACCCGGATGGCGTCAAGGCTTTTTCCGTCATAAGGGGGCAGGGCGGACAGATCATACCGATCCCAGTCGATCATGACGGTATAGGTCACGTTTTTCTTCTTGGAAGAAAGATACTGCTCCATATCTGCGGGGACGTGGTAGAAGGAACTGCCGGGCTGATGCGCTTTGTCCTTCAGCCAGCCGCATTCTATGATCTCAGCGCCTGCTTCTTCCAGTTTGTGAATGATCCCGCGAATTGCGGAATCTCCAAACATGGATTCTACGATGTACGCACCGTCGCGGAGTGTGCAATCTAAAAGTAATGGTTTCATGTTCTTTGCTCCCAAACAGTTATTGTAGATGAAAAATGCTGATCAGACAGGCGGCACGGCGATCCAAAGGACGCCTGCTGCCCTATACTTGGTATTATACCAAAATCCGCAGGTACTTTCAAGTGCGATGTCATTCCAAAAGTGCAGCAGCTGCGGGAAACGGATCACGGTGCGTTGCGGAAAAGGATGAAAGAAAAAAATTTAAAAAAGTAAAATATTTTACTTGACTTTTTCTGGAAAGTGCATATAATAATAGTGCGCTTCGGAAATCGTCAGAGGATAGCGCGCTGATAGCGGGTTTGTGTAATGGTAGCACACCGGACTCTGACTCCGTTTGTGAGGGTTCGAATCCTTCACCCGCTGCCAAGGAAAAGAGCTGAGAACTTCGGTTTTCAGCTCTTTTCCTTTGTTTTGCTCGTGTTTTCTCGCTTTTGCCTTCACCAAATGCCTGCCCCCGGGATCTTTTTTCCCTTAAGTTTTCCCTTATCCGGGATATACAGGGCTTTTATGCAGGAATTTTACTGCATTTAAGCCCCTTTTACGATATGGATAAAGCGCTCCATGCGGTTGGCGCTCTCCTCCTTCATCTGGTCGGTGACGTGTCCGTAGACGTCCAGCGTGAAAGCTGCCGTGGCGTGGCCCAGGTTGCTCTGCACAGTCTTGACGTCGTCTCCGATCTGCAGGGAGGCCACCGCGTAGGAGTGGCGCATGTCGTGGAAGCGAAGCTCCGGCGCGCCGATCCGTTTCACGATCTCCTTGAAGTGGTTGTAGACCGTATTGGGGTTCAGGTATTCGCCCAGCTCGTGGGTAAAGACCAGGTTCATGGGGTTTTGGAAGCTTTCCCCGTTCTTGAGCTGCCAGGCCATCTGCTGCTTCTTGACCCGGTAGAGGGCGTTCATGACCTCCTTGGCGGGCTTCAGCTTCCGGGCCTTCCCGTTTTTCGTGGACACCAGCTGGCAGGTCCCGTCCCCGAC
>JAFOKO010000134.1 GCA_017419715.1 Oscillospiraceae bacterium
CAAGAACACAGAATCATTGCCACCCTGCAAAGTGGGACAGTCTTGGAAATCAAGCTCCGGAATATTTCCCAGCCGGATCGGTAATTCGTATGACTCTGCTGACAGCACATGCTCTTGCAACGCAAACGGCACCCCAAAACGAGGTGCCGTTTGCGTTGTGCCGCGAAGAGCTCAGCCGCCGAAGACTTTCAGCAGGAAGCCGGCCGCGATGGCGGAGCCGATGACGCCGGCCACATTGGGGCCCATGGCGTGCATCAGCAGGAAGTTCTTTGGGTTGGCCTTTTGGCCTTCGATCTGGGCCACACGCGCCGCCATGGGAACGGCGGACACGCCGGCGGAGCCGATCAACGGGTTGATCTTGCCGCCTGTGACCTTGTACATGATCTTGCCCACCAGCAGACCGCCCACGGTGGAGAAGCAGAAAGCGGTGAGGCCGAGGACCACGATGTAGATCGTCTGCAGGGTGAGGAAACGGGAACCGGCCATGGTCGCGCCGACGGAGATGCCCAGGAAGACAGTGATGATGTTCATCAAGGCGTTCTGGACGGTGTCGGACAGGCGCTCGGTGACGCCGCACTCGCGCCAGAGGTTACCCAGCATTAAGCAGCCGATCAGCGGCGCGGTGGAGGGCAGAAGCAGGACGCAGAAGACGGTGACCAGAATGGGGAAGATGATCTTCTCGGTCTTGGAAACCGGACGAGCCTGGGTCATGACGACATCGCGCTCCTTCTTGGTGGTCAACAGCTTCATAATGGGCGGCTGGATCATGGGGATCAGCGCCATATAGGAGTAGGCCGCGATGGCGATGGCGCCCAGCAGTTCCGGTGCCAGCTTGGTAGTGAGGTAGATGGCCGTGGGGCCGTCCGCGCCGCCGATGATGCCGATGGAAGCGGCCTGTGCGCCGGTGAAGCCCAGGAGGTTTGCGCCGAAGAAGGCCAGGAACACGCCCAACTGAGCGGCAGCACCCAAAATCAGGGAGGAAGGACGGGCGATCAGCGGGCCGAAGTCCGTCATGGCGCCGACGCCCATGAAGATCAAAGAGGGATAGATACCGGCCTTGACGCCGATGTAGAGGATGTCCAGGAAGCCGCCGTGGGCCATGATGTGGCCGTAACTGTGGTAATACTGGCTATTGGCGTCCAGGAACTCCGACCACAGGTCGGGATGGTAGAGGGCGTCGGCCTCGGTGAGACCCATGAAGTAGGAGACATTGACCAGCAAGCAGCCGAAGGCGATACCGACCAGCAGCAGGGGCTCGAACTTCTTCTTGATGCCCAGGTAGAGCAGGACACAGGCAATGACGATCATCACCGCGTTCTGCCAGCCGCCGTTCTGGAAGAAACCGGCAAAGCCGGACTCTCCAAGCAGCTTTTTCAGGGTTTCAACAATATCCATGCCGTGGCCTCCTTATGCGAGGACGACCAGCGTGGCACCGGTGTCGACCTTCTCGCCAACCTTGACGACCACCTGGGCCACGGTACCGGCCTTGGGGGCGACGATCTCGTTTTCCATCTTCATGGCCTCCAGGATCACCAGGATCTGGCCGGCCTTGACCTTGTCGCCCTTGTTGACCTCGACCTTGAGGATGTTGCCAGGCATGGGGGCGTTGACCCGCTCACCGGCAGCGATCTCCGTGGCAGCAGCGGGCGCGGCGGCAGGAGCAGCTGCAGGGGCGGCAGTGGCAGGGGCAGCGGGGGCTGCAGGTGCCGGGGCGTAGGCCTCATACTCGCTCTCCAGAATGGCGCGGCCTTCCTCGACCTCGACCTCATAGGTGCGTCCGTTCAGCGTTACTTTATATCTCATGATTTTTTGACCTCCTTAATGGACTTGAAGCGCAACTCGTTCAGAGGCTTGCCCATTTGACTGGCGACGATGGCCATGATCATTGCGGCATCCCTGTCGGATACATTGTAGAGCTTGATCTCGCCGGCAGAACCGCGAGCCGGATCGCCCACGGGTTCCGGTTCCGGCTCCGTGCTGCTGCTTTCCGGGATCACGGGAGCGGGCATTGCCTTTGTGCGTGCCTCAGCCTTCTTGAAGTAGGCGCCCATGGCGTAGACGATCGCCATCAGGACCATCAGCCCGCAGAACACCACGGCGTAGCCCAAAACCGCAGTGAGCGCGTTGTCTCCGATGTGGAGCGGCTCGCTGCCAAACGCGGCGGCTTCCATCATAATATGCATGGCGCGCCCTCCTTACATTGCCTCGATGGTGTAGGCGGCGATATTCTCTTCCTTGGCCTTGCGCTTTTCAAAGAACTCTCTGGCCTGCTTGGGATAGCAGATATAGCTCATGAGGTCCTCTTCGGTCCGGGCCAGATCTCCGATCTCCTGCTTGGCCTTTTTGAAGTCCTCGCCGGTGCGCTTGGCATCTTCGATCCGGCAGTCCACAGGCTTGTTGCCCTCGCCCAGGATCTTATCCTGGAGCTCCTGGCTCACAGGAGCCGGCGCAATGCCGTATTCGCCCTTGAAGTAGTTCTTGACCTCGTTGGAGATGTTCTTGTAGCGCTCGCCCACCAGAACATTGGTGACGGCCTGGTTGCCCACCATCTGGGACAGGGGCGTGACCAGAGGAGGATAACCCAGGTCCTTGCGGACAGCGGGGATCTCGGCCAGGGCGGCGTCGAACTTGTCCATGGCGCCCATGTCGGTCAGGTTGGCGATCATGTTGGAGAGCATGCCGCCGGGGACCTTGTAGACCAGAGCCTGGGCGTCGGTGCCCATGGACTTGGGCGACAGCGTGCCCTTGTCGATGTACTTCTGCTTGATCGGCTTGAAGAAGTCGTTGACCTCGTTGATTGCCTTCTCGTTCAGGCCGCAGTCGATGCCGTACTGCTGCAGGGCGTAGAACATGGACTCGGTGGCGGGCTGGGAGGTGCCGTTGGAGAAGCAGGAGGTGGCGCAGTCGATGACATCCACGCCGCTCTCGATGGCCTTGGTGATGGTCATGTAGGCCATGCCGGTGGTGCAGTGGGTGTGCAGGATGATGGGCATCTTGGGCAGGGCCTGCTTGATACCTTTGATGAGGTGTTCTGCCTCGAAGGGGCTCATGGTGCCGGCCATATCCTTCAGGCAGATAGTCTCAAAGCCCATCTTCTCCAGTTGCTTGCACATCTCCACATACTTCTCCACGGTGTGGACCGGACTCTGGGTGTAGGAGATGCAGCCGGAGGCGATGACCTTGCGGTTGTACTTCTTGGAATAGGTCTTGACGGCCTTGAGGGCTGTTTCGATGTTGCGGAAATCGTTGAGGGCGTCGAAGATACGGATGATGTCGATGCCGTTTTTGATGGCCAGTTCCACGAACTTCTCCACCACATCGTCATGGTAGTGCTTGTAGCCCAGCAGGTTCTGGCCGCGGAGCAGCATCTGGAGCTTGGTGTGCGGCATGTGCTTACGGATGTTGCGCAGGCGCTCCCAGGGGTCCTCGCCCAGATAGCGCAGGCAGGAGTCGAAGGTCGCGCCGCCCCAGCACTCCACAGAATAGTACCCCGCCTTATCCATGGTCTCGAGGATGCCCTCGAAGTCGGAATAGGGCAGACGGGTTGCCATCAAGGACTGGTTCGCGTCGCGCAGGACCGTCTCGGTGATGCGAATGTTTTTACCCATTGAAGTAACCTCCGGATATGTATTAGGAAGCTTCGGCGGAACCTTTTCCGCCGCTTTTCCAAATTTCCCTGCATATCATTATAGCACAAGGATCTCCAAATTTCCACTGTTTTTTCGCAAAAATACAAACCGTGTTTTTTTGTGAAAATTGCCCAACAAAACCCGCAAAATATGTCAAAAGGCCACATGGATGAATTGCGCATACGCCTCTTGTTCTGCAATGCGATTTTGCTTGACCGAAAAAACAAACTGTGCTATAATTTTATGCGTGGCGATTCGCACTTTACTTCCACGCACTTTTCACTGTTTTATGCGCTGCCACGGGGAAGAATGGAGTTTCTATGAAAAAAATATTGAACCGCGAGACCATCTCCTATCTGATCTTCGGAGTATTGACCACTGTCGTAAACTACATCGTCTTCTGGCTGGGTCTAAAGCTCTTTGGGAAGCAGTTTACCCTGCTGATCAATGTCGTCTGTTTTATCGTTGCCGCAAGCTTCGCCTATGTGACCAACAAGCTCTTTGTCTTTGAGAGCAAGAGCTGGCGCCGAGAGGTGATACGCAAAGAGATCCCCGCTTTTTTCAGTGCGCGCATCGTCTCGTTCCTGCTGGAGGAGGCCGGTTTGTGGATCAGCCAGGATCTGCTTCACGCCGATCGCTACCAGCTGTTCGGAGTCGACGGGATCATGATCGCAAAGGTCGTGCTGTCCTTCGTCGTGGTGCTGCTGAATTATGTGTTTAGCAAGCTGGTAATATTTAAGAAAGGCCAGGCAGAGCCAGACAGCGCGTCGGATCCCGCTCGTTCCCGCAAAAGCGATGAAAAAATCGGTTGAAATATCCCACTGCAGGATATATAATATGTATATTGACGGGGTCACGAACACCCGGCGGAAAGGAAGTCAATATTTATGACAAAACTTGATTTGACCAAGTACGGGATCACAGGCACCACAGAAATCGTCCACAATCCCTCCTATGAAGCACTCTTCGAGGCAGAAATGGATCCCTCCCTCACCGGCTACGAGAAGGGCGTACTCACCGAGCTGAACGCCGTGAATGTCATGACCGGCATCTACACCGGCCGCTCCCCCAAAGATAAATTCATCGTCATGGATGAGAACTCCAAGGACACCGTCTGGTGGACCACCGAGGACTACAAGAACGACAATCACCCCGCCTCTGAGGAAACCTGGAAGGCCGTCAAGGACATTGCTGTCAAGGAGCTTTGCAACAAGAAGCTCTATGTGGTAGACGCCTTCTGTGGCGCAAACAAGGACACCCGCATGGCCGTCCGTTTTATCATGGAAGTGGCCTGGCAGGCACACTTTATCAAGAACATGTTCATCCAGCCCACCGAGGAAGAGCTGGCCTCCTTCGAGCCGGACTTCACCGTCTACAACGCCTCTCTGGCAAAGGTGGAGAACTACAAGGAGCTGGGCCTCAACTCCGAGACCGCCGTCGTCTTCAACATCACCAGCCGCGAGCAGGTCATCATCAACACCTGGTACGGCGGCGAGATGAAGAAGGGCATGTTCTCCATGATGAACTACTACCTGCCCTTGAAGGGCATTGCCGCCATGCACTGCTC
>JAFOKO010000135.1 GCA_017419715.1 Oscillospiraceae bacterium
CCGCTTTTCTCACCGAATCGGGGTTGCTCGCAACAGAATACACTAAATCAGGCATTTCTTGTCAATAATACCATCTTTTGGGGCGTTTGCCCTGTGTTTACAACAGCATTCGCCGCTTTCCCTTGTGGGAAAGTTGAGTTAATAAGAGGTTATGATTGCACCACAGGCTTGTCCTCAAATGACATAGAAGAAAATGCAGACGAACTGCAGCAGCGAGCCCAGGATCACGAACAGGTGGAACACCGCATGCATGTAGTGCTTCCGGACGCCGATGCCGTAGAGCACCGCACCCACGGTGTAGGCGATGCCGCCTGCCAGCAGCCAGATCACCCCCGGCATGGGGATGGCCCGGAGAGCCACCGGGGCGGCAAAGACGATACACCAGCCCAGGCCGATGTAGCAAACCATGGAGAGCACCCGGTATTTTTTCAGGTCAATGGCCGTCAAGGTCACCGCCAGGGCCACAATGGCCAGGATAACGCCGAAGAGCACCCAGGCTGTGACCGGAGATTCCCGGCGAATCGAGCAGAGCAGGATCGGCAGATAGGAGCCGAAGATCAGAAAATAGATGGTGCAGTGATCCAGCACCTGCATCACCTTCTTGGCCCGGATGGGCCGCAAGCCGTGGTAGACACCGGAGATCGTATACAGCGTCACCAGAGACAGACCGTAGATGGCGCTGCCGACAATGGCCCAGGGGTCCCGGTGAAGACTGGAACGGACCACACACAGAACCAGCAGGACCACCGCGATCCCGCCCCCCACGACATGGGAGATGAAATTGAACATTTCCTCGCCATGGGTATAATTGGGCAGGACGCGCTGATCCAGCGGGGTGCGGCGAGCCATCAGCGTTCCCGGCCCAGGAAGAACAGGGCCAGGGTTCCGGGGCCGGAGTGGGAGCCGATGACCGGTCCCACATAGGTGATCACTGTAACAGACGCGCCATAGCGCTCCTTTAACATCGTCTCCAGCAGCTTCGCGTCGTCGATGCAGTCGCCGTGGGAGATGAAGATGGGGCCTTCTCCCGGCGTTTGGGCCAACTCGCCGTACTTGTCAGCCAAGCCCTTGACAGAAGCCCGGCGGCCCCGGACCTTGCTCATATTGATGAGATGGCCCTCGTTGTCCACATGGAGCATCGGCTTGATATCCAGCAGCCCGCCCACAAAGCAGGCCGCCGCGCTCACCCGACCGCCCCGCTTGAGATAGACCAGATCGTCCACGGTAAACCAGTGACAGAGCTTCAACTTGGTCTCCTCCACGAATTTGGCCGTCTGCTCCAGCGTGGCGCCCTTGCGCTTTTCCTCCACCGCGAGATAGACCAGCAGGCCAAAGCCGGCAGAGGCCGCAAGTGTGTCCACCACGACGATCTTCCGCTGAGGATAACTCTCCATCAGTTCCTGGGCCGCCATGCGGCCGGAATTGACCGTGGTGCTCAGACCGGAGGAAAAGCCAAGATAGAGCAGATCCAGCCCCTGCTGCAGATAGCGTGTAAAGGCGTCCTTGAAGGTCTCTACATTGGCTGCAGAGGTCCGGGCCACCCCGCCCTTCCGCATCCGGTCATAGAATCGATCAAATGGCATGTCGTAATTGCCGAAGCTCTCAGCATCCTCGTCGAACTTCACGGTGAGGCTAACGCATGGAACCTCCCATTTTTCCAGCAGTTCCGGCATAATATCGCAAGAAGAATCGGTAATGATCACATATGGAGACATAGATGCTCCTTTCCGCGGGGAACCCCGCACAAACTGTAAATATTGAAAATGTTTTCATCTAATATGCTACATTATATTATCACATTCACCACTCTGTGTCAATAGTTTAAAAACGAGCACCGCGTACTGTCGCTTCCGCAACGCACCCCGCTTTTGCCACAGAGGTGAGAAATAAAAAACAGGAGGAATCCAAACCATGAAGAAAGCTTTTTCCAGACTGGGCCACAGAGCCCGAAGCACCGCCGCGAGAGGCCGCGCATACAGGCTCCTTGCGTTTGTTTTGATGCTTTGCACGCTCTCCCCGCTCTGCTTTTCTGCCCAGGCCACGGGCGATTTGATCGTTTTTTCCGATGTGGACATTACATCCTGGTATGCTATTCCTGTTAGCTACGCTGCCTCCCACCGCATTGCCGTGGGTTACAACGGCCTCTTCCGTCCCACCGCTTCCGTATCCAGAGGTGAATTCGTCGTTATGCTGTTGGCCACTGTTTCCGGCAGCGTAAATCCCGACGAGCTTCCGGAAAACCCCTTTGAAGATGTCGCGGAAGGCACCTACTATCAAAATGCCGTCCTTTGGGCCTATACCAACGGGATCACCAGCGGCACTGGGTCAACCACTTTTTCTCCCGATGACAGCATTCAGCGGCAGGATATGGCGCTGATGATCTTGAAGGCCCAGCAGCTCGCCGAACTGGGAGAACTGCCCGAAACGATTGAGGAATGGGCTTTCCAGGATGAGGACCAGATCTCAGACTATGCGAAGGAAGCCGTAAAAAAGTTGCAGCGCCAAGGACTGCTCGCCGGCGACGGCTCCGGAAACTGCATGCCCCACGGCACATTGACCCGTGCGGAGGCCGTCACGGTGCTGATGCGCATCCATACCTTTAAGACCGGACATACTCACAGCTTTGCCGCGGCGGAGCTCCGGTCGCCTACCTGCACGGAAGTGGGGATGCAGTACTACCGCTGCGATTGCGGTAGCTACTACGGCAATCAGATCCCCGCCACAGGCCACAACTATACCGCTGCAGAGTACCAGGCTCCTACCTGTACAGCAGAGGGCGCTCAGTACTACCGCTGTCCTTGCGGCAGCTTCTATACCGTTAAGGTGCCGGCTCTGGGCCACAGCTATGCTGCGGCGGAGTCTCAGGCCCCGAACTGCACGGAAGCAGGCACCCAGTATTACCGCTGCCATTGCGGCAGCTTCTACACCGTTGAAGTGCCTGCCCTGGGCCACAATTGGGTGAGCCAAAAGGATATTAGCAACTGGCGCTGGCATTATACCTGCAGCCGCTGCAATGCGAAATTCTCAGAGTCGATGCGCTATGAGAAGACCTACGACGGCAATTCTCTGATCAGCAACGCGCAATGCCTGGCGGCGATCGACCGACTGCACAATGTCTATCCCGATCTGATTTCCTCTTATGTGGGTGGCTATTCCGTCCAGGGCCGGGAGATTCGGGTCGCAAAGCTGGGCAGAGGCAGCCGATACATCTTTATGAACGCCAACATTCACGGGCTGGAAACCGTTACCACCAACTACCTACTGGAGGTGATGGACGAATACGCCTATGCCTACGCCACGGATGGCAGCTTCGGCGGCTATCGGGTCCGGCCCTTGCTGGATACCTTCACCATCGTGATGATCCCCTGCTCCAACCCCGACGCCAGAGACGCCACCGTGGCCGGGAACGAGCGTAGCACGAATGCCCGGGGCGTCAATCTGAACGAGAACTTCCCCACCAACTGGAGCTATGATTCCAGTGGCGAGAGCGGTGCATACGCTGGCTCCGAACCCGAGACCCAGGTGATCATGAACACGCTGAGCGCATTTCCCTGTGAGCTGGTCATCGACTGCCACACCTCCGGCAATGTCATATACTATGCCGATACCGATTGCAGCAACGCGCTAACCCAGCAATCCTACAACATTGCTTCCGCCATCAGCGCCGTTAACGGCTTTGGTCTGTATACCTATTGGCCCAGCGCCGGCATGGCAAACTATGCCCGGCATCCCTACGGAGTTCCCGGTCTCACGGTGGAGATGTACCCCTATACTGCCGGCTCCATTGACTGTAGTAAATTCTCCGCATACTGCTGGTCTAAGCTGGATTCTATGCCTGCCATCGTCATGAATTACTTGAAATAAAGCACATCTCTCTCCCTTCGGGGGTGGACACGAAACTGTCCACCACCTGCAACGGTGCAGCCGATGACAAACTTGGCAGGATTTTTCGTTGCATTTATTCGAGATCTGTGATAAGATAGCGGAGGTCGTCGCGCACAAGCACCCATTAGGAGGGGTCAATATGAACTACAATAAGCCGCTGGTGGCTGGAAAACTCCGCCGCTGGGAGACCTATCTCAACAACTACCGGCTGCCCGCCTGGGAGCAGATCCCGGATCTGGGCCTGTATATGGAGCAGGTCATCGTCCTGCTGCGGCAATATCTGGACTATCTGCCGCCGGAGTTGAAGGAAGAGGAGTTTATTACCTCCGCCGCCATCAACAACTATGTTCGGACAAAGATCATGCCAGAGCCCATCAAAAAACGTTATTACCGGATCCACATCGCTTATTTGCTGGTCATCTGCACGCTGAAGCAGGGGCTCAGCATTGCGCTGATCCGGAATTTGCTCCCCAGCGGACATTCCGAAGCGGAGATCTGCAAATTCTATACCAACTATGCCGCCCGGCACGCCCTTTCCGCCAGCTACTTTGTACAGCAGGTGCGCACTGTAGCCGGACCGATTCTGGATCACACGGACACCACCCCAATCTCCACAGAGCAGACAGAGGAGCTGATCATTTCCTCCGCCATTATCGGAGGCTTTTCCCGTCTGCTTGCAGAAAAGCTGATGCTCTTGGCGGATAAGGATCTTTCCTCTGGTGGAAGCATCGAAAAGCTCTCCGGGAAAGACCGCAAAAAAACTTGATTTTTTCCCTTACGCTTTGTATAATGAATCCAATCGAATTCAAATGGCAAGGAGCCACCCCATGACTGAAAAAATACTGATCACCAGCGACAGCACCACTGATCTGAGCCCGGAGTTGCTGGCGCAATACCAGATCCCCATTTTGCCGCTCACCGTTACCTTGAACGACATTGATCACAAGGACGGGCTGGATATCACCCCTGAGGATATCTATCGTAACTACGAGGAAAACAAATCGTTGCCCAAAACAGCTGCCCCCAATTTGGCGGATTGCACGGAGTTTTTCCGCCAGTATGTGGAGCAGGGCTATCATATCGTCCATTTCACCATCAGCTCGGAAATGTCCTCCTCCTATCAAAACAGCGTCATTGCCGCGGAGGAATTCGAGCATGTCCATGTGGTGGACACCCGAAATCTCTCCACCGGCGGCGGTCTACTGGCCCTTCGCGCCACGGAGCTGGCCCAGCGCGGGATGTGCGCCGCCATGATCGCCGAAGAATGCCGCCGTTTGGTTCCCCATGTAGATTCCTCCTTTGTCATTGACAGTCTGGAGTTTTTGCACAAGGGCGGCCGCTGCTCCACCCTGGCCATGCTGGGCGCCAATGTGATGAAGTTCAAGCCCTGCATCATCGTCAAGGACGGCAAGATGTCCGTTGGCAAGAAATATCGGGGCAAATTCGATGCGGTGCTGCTGCAGTATGTGGCAGAACGGATCGGCGACGGCAGTGACATCGACGGCAGTCACATCTTCATCACCCACGGCGGTTGCGACCCGGAGATCGTCAACGCCTGCGCACAGACCGTGCGTCGCCAAGGCAATTTCACCAATGTGCATATTACCCACACCAACTGCACCGTCTCCTCCCACTGTGGCCCCGGCACCTTGGGGGTGCTGTTCCTCCGCAAGCACCCGATTTGAAATCGAGCCAAGATAAGGGGCTGTAAAAAAACATCCTTGAAAAAGAGCAAGGTCTCGTCAAAGCGGCGAGATCTTGCTCTTTTTTAACATGTACGGTTTTGAAAAGCCAGTTGCATCTCAAAACAAGTGGACCTGCAGATTTTTTTGTACAACAA
>JAFOKO010000136.1 GCA_017419715.1 Oscillospiraceae bacterium
GGTGCCCCAGTGCGCACACTGGGGCGGATGAGGGGCGTTGCGGGTTCAGACAGCCTCTCGTGGCGCACGATGTGCGCCGCTACCGGAGGTGCCGTGCGGGGTGCGGGCGGCCAATGGCCGCCCCTACGGGGTGCGTGCAATACGGGAAACGGGTTCGTTCCAGTTTTTTCCTTCGGCATCGATACGCTCGGGGCGTCGAGGACGCCGCCCCCTACATTCCGCATCTCCTATTGCCTATAATCCCTGGTGACTGGTCACTCCCCGCGTCTTCTATTGCCTATATCACAATGCGCAAATTTCTTTTTTGATGTTTACCTATTGACATAGTAGGTTAGTATGTGTTATGATACCCGAAGAAACAACACAAGGAGGCACTCCATGACCATTTACGCTGATAACGCGGCAACGACCCGGATGAGCCAGACGGCGATCCAGGCTATGCTGCCCTATATGGACCAAATCTACGGCAATCCCTCCAGCCTGCACTCTGTGGGGCAGGCTGCTATGGAAGCGTTGACCGACGCCCGGACCCGCATGGCAAAGGTACTCGGCGCGGCGAACGCCCGGGAGATCACCTTCACCTCCGGCGGCTCCGAGGCCGACAACCAGGCCATCCGTTCCGCCGCCATCCTTGGCAAGCGGAAGGGCAAGACCCACATCATCTCCACGGCCTTTGAGCACCACGCCGTGCTCCACACGCTGAAGAAGCTGGAAAAAGAGGGCTTCACCGTCACCTATCTGGATGTGCACGAAAACGGTCTGGTGACGCCGGAGCAGGTGGAAGCGGCCATCACCCCCGAGACCTGTCTGGTGACGATCATGTACGCCAACAACGAGATCGGCACGATCCAGCCCATCCGCGAGATCGGCGCGGTCTGCCGCAAGGCGGGCGTGCTCTTCCACACCGACGCGGTACAGGCCGTCGGCCACATTCCCGTCCATGTAGAGGAAGACAATATCGACATGCTCTCCCTCTCCGCACACAAGTTCCACGGCCCCAAGGGTGTGGGCGTGCTCTACGCGAAGAAGGGCATCATCCTCTCCAACCTCATCGAGGGCGGCGCACAGGAGCGCGGCAAGCGGGCCGGCACCGAAAATCTGCCCGGTATCATGGGTATGACCGCCGCCCTGGAAGAGGCGGTGAAGGAACTGCCCGAGACCATGCCCAAGATGACGGCTCTGCGCGACCGCTTGATCGCGGGCCTGCGGGAGATCCCCCACGGAGCGGTCAACGGCGATCTGGCGCACCGTCTGCCCGGCAATGTAAGCTTCTGCTTTGAGGGCATCGAGGGCGAAAGCCTGCTGCTGTTGCTGGACGACAAGGGCGTTTGTGCCTCCTCCGGTTCTGCCTGCACCTCCGGCTCCCTGGACCCCAGTCATGTGCTGCTGGCCATCGGTCGGCCCCATGAGGTTGCCCACGGCTCCCTTCGTTTGACCCTGGACCGCGACACCACAGAGGCGGATGTGGACGCGATCATTGCTGCCGTGAAGGATGTCGTAGAACAGCTCCGCGCCATGAGCCCCGTGTGGCGGGATTTAGTGGCCGGGAAGAGACAGTTTGTAATCAATTGACAGTTGAAAAATGAAAGTTGAAAGTTAAGGAGAACAATCATGGCACTCTATTCTGAAAAAGTAATGGACCACTTCCGCAATCCCCGCAATGTGGGCGTGATCGAGGACGCCGACGGCGTGGGCGAGGTCGGCAACGCCAAATGCGGCGACATCATGAAGATCTATCTGAAAATCAAGGACGATACCATCGACGACGTGAAGTTTGAGACCTTCGGCTGCGGCAGCGCGATCGCCTCCAGCTCCATGGCCACGGAGCTCATCAAGGGCAAGCCCGTCGCGGACGCGCTGAAGCTCACCAACCAGGCCGTCACCGAGGCGCTGGACGGTCTGCCCGCCCACAAGCTGCACTGTTCCGTTCTGGCCGAGGAGGCCATCAAGGCGGCTATGAAGGATTACTATGACCGGCACGGCATCGCCTACGACGAGAGCCAGTTCCCCGCTTCCCACGACTGCGACCACTGCGGCGTGTAAGCCATGGCGGCAATGATCTCAAGCCGGGGGCGCTATGCTCTGCGGGTGATGGCGGATCTGGCCGTGCAGGAGCCCGGCCAGGCGGTTCCGCTGAAGGAAATCGCGGCCCGGCAGGGCCTGTCTCAGAAGTATCTGGAGAGCATCATGACCACGCTCTCCAAGGGCGGTCTGGTGGAGGCCCAGCACGGCAAAGGCGGCGGCTATCGGCTCTGCCGCCGCGCCGAGGACTATTCTCTGGGCGAGATCCTGCAGCTCACTGAGGGCAGTCTGGCCCCCGTGGCCTGCCTGGAGGCCGGTAATTCCCCCTGCGCGCACCCCTGCCCGACCCTTCCCGTATGGGAGAAGCTGGAGCATCTGGTGGCGGACTATCTGGGCAGTGTGAGCCTGGCGGATCTGCTGCCGAAATAGGGGCACAGGCAGGCAAAAAATGTTCTAATTCTCCCCCCTGGGTCATACAATGGCCCAGGAGGGAGAATTAGATTTTCTCGATTCTACTATTCTCAAAAATGCATTTTATAGCAGTATATGTGCTTATATTGCAAAAAGCCCGGATAAATAGTCCAGAAGGAACGCCATTCTATTTATTTATGCAAAAAAATACTTGACTTTTAGCTGATTATGCAGTATATTGTTAAAAAATTGCAATGTTATTTCCTCGCACAAATCAAATTCTATTTAATGAAAGGTGAACTTATGAAAAAAACTGATCGCAATTCTTTTAGTGTTGGTTCTGGCAGTTTCTGCTATGAGCGTTATGGCTTTTGCCTACTCAGTCTATGACTACGACTTCCAGGAAGGTTCAACTTCGGGCAAATATTGGTCAGTACGGTTAGACATTGATGCTCTTGCAAAAACACTACGGCTAAGACAACATGGCAGGGCTCAGGCTCAAAATCCGTTTCTTTAACTGTATGTATTCTGAAAACAACATATGGAGTTTCTGGTTATATTGGTCGGTTCTATGACAGTGAAGGTGGAAGGACATCAGCTTCCTATCACTATTCTGCGCCAACCAATGTTTGTATCGTTTTTGCATATGCAACTCACAAAGTTCAGAATACTGTTGTTGCAAATACTTATATCAAATAAATAGCGCTTCATTGTGCCGTTGGTCCGGAAAACGAGCCAACGGCACACCCTTGCGCAAGGAGACCATCATGAAAAAAAGCTTCGTATTGTTTTGCGCATTGTTCGTATTACTGCTGGCGGGGTGCGAAGAACCTTCAGAACAGATTTCGGATACTTCCAGCAGAACGGCTGTTTCTTCGCCAGCTGATTTGAAGATTTCCCCAGAGGATCGGAGCCCGGCAAATTGGGGCGCAGACTTTGTGGAAACAGAAGCAGGGCTGTATTATGGTTCCGGCACAATCAGCGGAAACGAAACGCTGCCGTTGATCTACTTTTGCCCCAGAGGCGGGGACAGTTTCTATCCGCTGTGCAGTAAGCCGGATTGTGCCCATAACGATGAAAATTGCGACGCATGGTATGGAACAAGCTTTGGATATTACAATGGCGCGCTTTATTACGCAACGCATGAACTCGGCCAGATCAAGGTGTATCAAATGAATCTGGACGGCACGGATCATCGCCTGGTGGCAAGCGTGGATACCAGCAAATCTCGCTGTGGTTTTTCCAGCGTGTTTCACCATGGAAAGCTGATCATGGCAGGCCAAGCTATGACGAATATACCGGAGGAAGAGCAGCAAGATCATCTGATCGTTTTGGATCTTTCGGACTATACACAGACGGAACCCGCAGAGGACTTCCTTCGCACAGCGAGACTGCTGCCGCCTTTTTTGCTGTATGATCAAGATAAGGTGTATACGACTGGAAGTGCAGATCGGCGATTGAATTATTCGCTCGACGAAGAGAAGCTAATTGAGGTAGACCTGGTAAGCGGAGAGGTTCGGACGCCGCTGGATGGGTGTATTTCCGGGCTCTATATCACAGATCCCACTTGGTATTATTTTCAGCCGGACACCAGCGCGCTCGATCCAAGATGTGAAAACGCAAACCCGGGTTTTCGGGAATATGACCCGGAGCGCGGAACCATCCGGGAATGTGGTATGCCGGCAGACGATATCCTTTGGGCGCGTTACGATGAAGATTATATCTATGCAGGAACCAATTACCGCAACACAGAGGGCAACCGCACGCTGTACATTCTGTCCAGAGATTATCAGCTTTTCGGACAGATGGAAATGAAAAACATGCAGACGATCGCCGCTGTCACAAGTGATCGCATCTATTTCTCTGATGATTTTAGTTGCCCCATCAACTGCTATCTGGACAAATCCGACATTGGCAGCCATGCGTTGGAGCTGAAGCCCATCGAGTACCTTGGTTTGCCGGGGCAAAATTAACATGCGTTCAGGTTCTAACCCTCCCTCCTGGGTCATACAATGACCTGGGAGGGATTTTCATGTATCCGATATTGTACCGCAAGAAAACACGGACAGGCTTTTTGCTGGCCTTGCTGCTGCTGGCGCTTGGAATTCGACTGCTGGGCGCGCCGGAGGCGCGTCGGAGCGTCTGGAAGCAGACGAAAAGCGTCCTTGGCAGCGAGACCCTGCTCAAGACGGTGGTCTATCTGGAAACCGGAATGCGGCCGGAGCCAAAAACGCCGCACAGCGGAAACAGCGCGCCCGACGGGAGAAAGCCGGAGGGCCTGCCCGCTGTGGCCCTGCGCTCGGAATTGCGTGCAAAGCAGGAGCCGGTCCCGACGAGTGAGACGGAGGCTTTCGCCGCCGAAGGGCAGAGCGAGGAAATCAAGACTGAGATCGAGACTGAGACCGGGGCCAGCGCCGCGCCGGAGCCGATCTCCTTCACCGCCGAGGAAGCGGAAGAGATCGATTTTCGGGGAGACTGCAGCTACACGGTGGACAAGGCGGCTCTGCTGCAGCAGCCGCTGAACTGGCCCGACGAGCCGGGCCCGAAGGTCCTTGTGATCCACAGCCACAGCTGCGAATCCTACACAGAATGCGAAGGGCACAGCTATACGCCCAGCGCGGACTACCGGACCCTGGACATGCAGAACAATGTGGTTGCCGTAGGGGATGCGCTGGCCGAGGCGCTGGCGGCTCTGGGCGTGGAGCTCATCCACGACAGGACCTACAACGATTATCCCGACTACAACAGCTCCTATGCCGTAGCACGGGAGAAAATTGAGGCCTATCTGGAGCAGAACCCCTCCATCGTCATGGTGCTCGACCTGCACCGGGACGCGCTGGAACAGCCGGTGCGGGAGAGCGTGGAGCTGGACGGGCAGACTGTGGCCCCCTTGATGCTGGTGGTGGGCACGGACGAGGGCGGTCTGGATCATCCCCACTGGGCGGACAACCTCTCCTGTGCGCTGAAGCTCCAGGCTCTGGCAAACCGGGCGTTTCCCGCGCTGTTTAAGCAGATTTCCTTCCGGAGCCAGCGCTTCAACGGCGATTTGACCCGGGGCTCTCTGATCGTGGAGGTTGGTTCCACCGAAAACACGCTGCCCGAAGCCATCGCCGCCATGCCCTATCTGGCCCAGCTTGTGGCGGAGCTGCTGCAGTGCCCGTAGCAGTAAACATTCAACTTTTCACTTTCAACTTGTACAGCAGCGGAAGCTGTGCTATAATGGAGAAAAAGCAATCAGGAGACTGAAATGAAAACTGTTACGATCTACACCGACGGCGCTTGCAGCGGGAATCCCGGCCCGGGCGGCTGGGGCGCGATTTTGGAATACCAGGGCCACGAAAAGGAGCTCTCCGGCGGCGAGGCCCAGACCACCAACAACCGCATGGAACTCACCGCCGTGATCCGCGCCCTGGAGCAGCTCAAGGAGCCCTGCCAGGTGGAGCTGTGGTCGGATTCCAAATATGTCATCGACGCCTTGCACCTGGGCTGGGCCAAGGGCTGGCGCGCCCGGGGCTGGGTCAAGTCCGACAAGAAGCCTGCCCTGAACCCGGACCTCTGGGAACGCCTGCTGGCGCTTACGGAGCTGCACAGCATCAACTGCCACTGGGTCAAGGGCCACGCCGACAACCCCAAAAACAACCGCTGCGACGAGCTGGCTGTGGCGGCCAGAACGGCAATCGCCGCGCCGGAGCGGTAGGCAGGGCAAAAAAATTGCCCTCCCGCACTGGGAGGGCAATTCCCTTGGGACACGGTGGTTGCGTCCTGGGGCTGTCGCGATCAAATTGGATAAGCTGCACGGACAGTATAACAGCATCGAATGAAATAGTCTGTCGGAATCCGGAGCACCTACAGGATTATTTTGGGAGGGAATTCCATTGAACAAGCAGGAACTGCTGGCGCTGCTGCGCCAGGACGGCTATGTCTCCGGAGCGGAGCTGGGGCAGCGCCTGGGCGTGACCCGGGCGGCGATCTCCAAGGCCGTGGCCGCTTTGAAAAAAGAGGGCTATGCGATTGAATCCATTCCCAACCGGGGGCACCGTCTCGTGGCGGAGCCCGATCTGCTGGAGCTTGCGGCGATCCAGACCGCCCTGGGCCCGCATCCCTGGGCCGGGACGGTCGAGCTTCTGCCCACGGTGGATTCCACCAACAATTATCTGAAGACCCGGGGCGCTTCCGGCGCGCCCCACGGGAGCGTGGCAATCGCGGAATGTCAAACCGGCGGACGCGGACGGCTGGGGCGAAGCTTTGCCTCCGCGCCTGGGGCGGGGGTCTATCTCTCCGTCCTGCTTCGGCCTGCCTGCCCGCCCCAGGCGCTAATGACGCTCACGGCCCAGGCCGCCGTGGCTACCCGCCGGGCCATCTGCGCTGTCACCGGAGCCAAGGCCGACATCAAGTGGGTCAACGACCTGGTCTTGAACGGCCGAAAGCTCTGCGGGATCTTGACGGAGCTGTCCATTGAGGCCGAGAGCGGGCTGGTGGCCTACGCCGTGGTGGGCGTGGGCGTGAACTGCAACCGGGCGATAGCGGACTACCCCCCGGAACTGCAAGGCACCGTCGGCTCCCTGCTCTCGGAAACCGGGACCCGCGTAAACCGCAGCGCCCTCGCCGCCGCGATGATCCGCGAGCTCTCTGCCCTGCCGTTGCTGGACTGGCGCGAAGAATACCGCGCCGCCTGCGTGAATCTGGGGCGGGAAGTGCAGATCCTGTCTCCCGGCCAGCCGCCCCGCATTGGCACAGCCCTGGATGTCGGCCCGGACGCGGAGCTGATCGTCCAGACAGAAAACGGCGTTGAAGCCGTGCAAAGCGGCGAGGTCTCCGTGCGAGGACTATATGGATATGTGCCATAACCCGCCGCGTATCGGGCGAAAATGCAGAATGCAAATGCTGGAACGGATGACACAGCGCCGTTCCTTCATCATACACAGAAACAAGGAGGATTCCCATGAAAGTTACCGAGCGATTCTTGAAGTATGTTTCCTTTGACACTCAATCGGATGAAAACAGCGAGAGCTGTCCCTCTACGGACAAGCAGAAGCTGCTGGGGGCCTGCATCGTCGAAGACATGAAGGCCATCGGCATTGCCGACGCCCGGATGGACGCGGACGGCTATGTCTACGGCTCCGTCCCCGGCACTGTTGAGGGCCCCGTGATCGGTCTGATCGCCCACATGGACACCGCGCCCGACTGCTCCGGCAAGGACATCAAGCCCCGGATCGTGGACTACAAGGGCGGGGATCTGGTGCTCAATGAGGCGGAGAAGGTCGTTATGAAGGTTCAGGACTTCCCCAGCCTGAAATGGAACGAAGGCAAGCACCTGATCGTCACCGACGGTACCACCCTGCTGGGCGCGGACGACAAGGCCGGGATCGCTGAGGTCTTGACCGCCGTGGAAGAACTGCTGGCCGAAGGCGGCCCCCGCGTCCCGCTGCGCATCGGCTTCACGCCCGACGAGGAGATCGGACGCGGCGCGGATCGCTTTGACGTGAAGGGCTTCGGCGCGGACTTCGCCTACACCGCCGACGGCGGCACCCTGGGCGAACTGGAATATGAGAACTTCAACGCCGCTTCTGCCACGGTGACGCTCAAGGGCGTCTCCATCCATCCGGGCAGCGCAAAAAACAAGATGATCAACGCCATGCAGGTGGCAATGGACTTCCACAACATGCTGCCCAGCCAGGAGCGGCCCGAGCACACCGAAGGCTACGAGGGCTTTTCCATGCTGCACGGCATGGAGGGCGATGTGGAATCCGCCACGCTTCGCTACATCATCCGCGACCACGACCGCGCCAAATTTGAGCAGAAAAAGGCTCAATTCACGCGGATCGCCGATTACCTCAATGCGCGCTACGGTGCGGGCACTGTTGCAGTCCAGCTCAAGGACAGCTACTACAACATGAAGGAAAAGATCCTGCCTGTGATGCATGTCGTCGAGCGGGCGGAGGCCGCCATGCGCGCCGCCGGTATGGATCCCGTATCCGTTCCCATTCGCGGCGGCACGGACGGCGCACGCCTCAGCTTCGAGGGCCTGCCCTGCCCGAATCTCTGCACCGGCGGCGAGAACTATCATGGCCGCTTTGAGTATATTCCTGTAGAGGACATGGAACGCTGCGTGGAGATGCTCAAGCACATCGCAAGGCCGTGAAGCACCTCGCGCCGTCGTTCTTCCTGGCCTTCGCCTGCGCGGGCGGGCGCTGCCCGGATAGCTGCTGCCGGGCAGGCTGGGAGATCATCCCCGACGGAGAAACTCTGGCCCTGTATCAGAGGCTGCCCGGCCCCGCCGGGGACCGTGTCCGTGCCGGGATCGTTCCGTCCCACAGGGACGGGCCGGATGAGCCCTTGCTGCGCCAAAATGAAGCCCGCGTTTGCGTGCTGCTGGACCCGGACGGGCTTTGCCATGTGCAAAAACACTTCGGCCACGAGGCCCTTTGCCGGGTCTGCCGGGAGTATCCACGCTTCCACCGGGAGTTCGGCAATCTCACCGAGCACGGCATCAGCTTGAGCTGCCCCACGGCCTATGCGCTGGCGACCCGCGCCCCGCTGCAGTGGGAGACCTGGGAGGACGATGCGCCCATCGTCCCCAACGACCTGGATCCGGCGGCCTATCTTCGGCTCCGCCGGGGCCGGGAGCTGGCTTTGGAACTGCTGGGCCGGGAAGCGCTGCCCCTTTGGCAGCGTATCGCGCTGGTTCTGCGCCTGGCCTCGGCCCTGCGGCACGCGCCGGAAGCGCACATCCGCCACGACTACGCCCTGCAGCTACGGCGCTGGGAGACCACGATCCGAAATCAAAAAGCCTTCCCCCTTAGGGGCTACAACAGTCCGGGGGACTGTTGTGGGTTTTATCGCAAGTGCGGCAGCTATGCTGGCGCAACTGGCATCCTTCCGCGCTGGTGGCGCCGGGCGTCTCACGCAAGCCCGGTGACGGATGAGGGGCGTTGCGGTTTCGCACCGCTTCCCCCCACCTGTCATTCTGAGCGTAGCGAAGAATCCGTTTCCCAGTCCCCGGCATTTGGTACGAATGCCATTTGCCGGAGGCAAATCATGCGGAGTGCGTTCGACAGAGGCGGACGGCAGGGTGCCGTCCCTACATTGTCGGGACGCGCGGGGCGTCGAGGACGCCGCCCCCTACGGGGTGCGGTGCGTTCACCGGCACAGCTCGATCCAATCGGTGCGCCCCTCATCCGGCCCTTCGGGCCACCTTCCCCCCTCGGGGAAGGCTTTGAGCAAGGCTCGTCCTCTGCCTTCCCCCTTGGGGGAAGGCGGCTGATGGGTGAGCTGGCGGAACGCTTTGCGGGGCTGGAAATCCTTTCGCCTGTGTGGAAAGAGCAGTTGGACCGCTTCCGGGCAAGCCCGCAAGGCGGGCTGCAGCAGCCGGAGCAGCCGGAAACCTACGCCCGCTATCTGGCCTGCAGTCTCTACAAATACTGGCTCGACGCGCTGGACGACGGAAATCTGCTGGGACGGGTGGAACGAAGCGTTTCCATGACCCTGCTGGGGCTGGCAATGGATCAGGCCTTTCCCGCCGAGGGCCCGTTTCTCCAGCGGATCAGCCGGGAGGTCGAGCACTGCGAGGAGAACCTGGACGCTCTGCTTCGCCCATAATGAGATCCCCGGGATGGCGTTCGCCATCCCGGGGATCCTTGCACAGTCTGCATTATTTGCGGTGGTAGACCATAGGGAGCATAGACCGGTATGCATCCTGTTCCATGGTGTTCTCGGTCACCGTCAAGCTGTCGTCATTGAGCTCGATCGTCATATATCGGCCGACATCCACGCTGCCGTCGAACGGTATCATATAGAGCTTGCCGTCTTTGTAACGCCACAGGCCCTCCTGGTTGGCTTTCAGCATGTTCGCCGCCATTTCATCCGGATTCATCTGCTTCTGAAGCGACGCCATCATCTGGTCGGCGAATTCTTCCATGGTCATGCCCTGCGCTTCAACGGCTGCGGCCAATTCTTCTTCGCTCATCCCCATCAAGCTTGGGAGCATTGGGATCATCACCTCGACCGTTTTGGCGACGATGCGCTCCGTGGCGGTACGGACGGATTCCTCGTCGAGGCCGAAGCAAAAGCTGCCGTCTTCCCGTAGGTCGAGCATGGCATCCAGCTGCAAGCCCTTGAGGGCTTCCAGCACGGCTTGGTTCACCTCGTCGAGGCTGTCCGTAGGTTCGCTGTAATCCTTCATGATGCTTGTGTAATCGAGTGGATAGACCCAATAGCCGACGACGGAAGCGTCAATTTCGGGATTGCCGATCGCCGCAAAGGCAGCGTCTGTCTCCGGAAGCGTCATAGATACCGCCTCGCTTGCGGGTGACGCGGTGGGGCGTGGCGCGTCCGTGGCCTGCTGTCCGCTTTCAGCTTCCGTCTCGGGCTTGTCGGATCCTTGGGTCGGCTCGGTCTTTGAGACGGAGCCGCTTCCCTGCGCATCATCGGGCTTTCCCTGCTCAAAAAGAGCCCTTCGGTCAAAGAGATCCCCCTGCTTGCCTTCCTTCGAACAGGCGGGCAGGGCGAAAAGCATTACCAGGGCCAGCAAAACCGCCAGCTGTTTTTTTCGTGTTTGCATTGCAACTACCTTCCTTTGTTCATAATATCGCATTATATACTATTATCATACACGATGCGCCGCCCCAGGTCAAGTGTTGCCGGAAAACTTTCTGCAATGGTATATTCTGCCATTGCACCGGGCATACTGCAGTTGGAGGTGCATTACCATGAAATGGAATCAAGTAAAGAAAAAACTCTCCGGCGACAGCGGCTATTACCTGGCCCTGGCAATCTGCACAGTGGCTGTGGCTGTGTCCGGCTGGCTCTTCGTGCACAGTCTGCAGGAAGACGAGCCCGCTCCGGAACTTCCTGAGGCAGTGCAGGCCGCTGTTCTGCCCACGCTGCCCGATACGAACGAGGGCAGCCGACCCGTGGCCCAGATGCCGCTCCCGTCCGTGAAGCCGAGCCATCCCGAACCCCTTACCGTTCCGGAAACGGAGGAAGAGACGGAGCCTGCCTCCCAGCCTCAAAAGTCCATCCCTGCCCCTGTTTCTGTGCGCTACCGTCCGGTGGAGGGAGATGTGGTGCAGGAGTACAGCATGGACAAGCTGGCCTTCAACCCCACCACGCGGGACTGGCGCACCCATGCGGGTATGGATCTGGCTGCAGCGGAGGGAAGCGAGGTTTGCTCCGTGGCCGATGGAACCGTTCTGTCCGTCTTTGATGACGACATGCTGGGCAAGACCGTGACCATCGAGCACGAGGGCGGCTATGTGACCCACTACGCCAATCTGGCGGAGGAGGTTTCGGTCGTAGCCGGGGAGCGGGTCTCAGCAGGGCAGGCCATCGGAACCGTGGGCAAAACAGCCCTGGGGGAAGTGGGGAGCGAATCTCACCTGCACTTTGCGGTATATAGAAACAATGTTCCTCAGGATCCGGAAGCCTATCTGGCCGGATAGCACGCAAATCGCCGCCCGAAACGGGCGGCGATTCTTCTGAAGCCCAGCGGCTTCTTACAGATACTTCTTCAGCTCGGCAGGGAGCTTTTCCAGATCTGCACGGGCAGTCATTGTGAAGTGGATGCCGTGCTCTTCCCCAAAGCGCTCACACCAGGCGCAGAAGTCCGACAGGACCGCCACATCATCGGTGCCCACCAGGCGGTGGATGCTCTTGAGGTAGATGTGGGTAATGTCAAAGTTTCCGGCGTGGAGGCCGGTGATAAAGGCCTTGAGGGATTCGACACCCTCCAACTGATAGGGCTGGTACTCAATCAGACGCACTTTGTAGTTCAGATCATAGCGTAGGGAAGTTTTTTGCTCGATGCAAACCAGGCTACCCTGCTCCTTCTCCACCGTCTCGTTGATCTCTTCGAGCATTTTTTGGCTTTTTCCGGTGCCGCTCAGGCCGGCGATCAGCTTTACCATTGGAAATCGTCTCCTTTATGTTGAATTTTGGAAATCCCTGCCCACGGGCGGCTGGGGCCGCGCCGTCGGTCCGCAGGATCATTGTTTGTTTTCGTAGCCGGGTTTCCCCAAAAGCTGGAACATATTGCGTTTGTAGAACTCCACGCCGGGCTGGTTGAAGGGATTCACGCCCTGCATATAGGCGGAAATACCACAGCTCAGTTCGAAGAAGAAGAACAGCTCGCCCAGGGTGCGGTCACAGATCTCGTCTGCCTGCACCAGAATGACCGGCACGCCGCCGTCCACATGGGCTGCAAGGGTGCCTTGGAAGGCCTGCTCTTCGACGAAGTCCAGACTCTTGCCTTCCAGATAGTTCAGACCGTCCAGGTTCTTCCAGTCCATCTCGATCATGGTGCGCTTTCTGGGTGGCACGAAGCGGATCATCGTCTCAAAGAGGTTGCGCTCGCCCTGCTGGATCATCTGGCCCAGGGAATGCAGATCAGCGGTAAACTCGGCGGTCACCGGGAAGATGCCCTGGCCGTCTTTGCCCTCGGATTCTCCGAAGAGCTGCTGCCACCAGCCGCCGAAGTAGCGGGCAGAGGGTTCCCAGTTGCAGAGGATCTCCAGCTTCTTGCCGTTGCGGTAGAGCAGGTTGCGGGCAGCGGCATAGAGCCAGACGGGGTTTTCAAAGGAGAAGGCGCCCATGTCGCGCTGGGCAGCCGCCGCGCCGAACATCAGCTCGGTGATGTCCATACCGGCCACAGCCAGAGGCAACAGGCCCACTGCAGTCAACACGGAGTAGCGCCCGCCCACATTGGGCGGAATGATGAAGCTCTCATAGCCCTCTTCCGTGGCGATCTGGCGCAAGGCACCCTTGGCGGGATCGGTGGTGACAAAAATACGCTTTTTGGCCTCGTCGGCACCGTATTTCCGCTCCAGCATCCATTTCAGCGCACGGGTGGCAATGGCGGGCTCCGTGGTGGTGCCGGATTTGGAAATGATGTTGATGGAGAAGTCCTTGCCCTCAAGCAGGGCGCAAAGCTCCTGCCAGGCGCGGGTGGACAAGTTGTTGCCGGCAAAGAACACTTGCGGGTCCTTGCCCCGGAGATTGTGGTTCTGGCCCTTGACTAACTCAATGGCAGCGCGGGGGCCCAGATAGGAGCCGCCGATGCCGACCACGACGAAGACCTCAGAGTGCTCCCGGATGCGCCTGGCTGCCGACACGATGCGGCGCATCTCGTCGGTCGCCTCAAAGGCGGGCAAGTCCAGCCAGCCCAGGTAATCAGAGCCGGGACCTTTGCGTTCCAGCAGGGTCTTGTGGGCGGTGAAGACTTCCTTTTCCAGCCCAAGCAGATCGTTGAGCGCGTATTCCCCCCAGATGTTGGAAATATCAAAATTGATCACATGAGTCACCTCACAATAGTTGTTTATTATATCATAACCGATTTTGCGTCGGAAAACAATGGGCAATTTGCAGAAAACTGTTAATTTTTTTGCAGAAACTGCTGGAGGACTGTTTTGTAAGATTTCACAATAAAATTTTGAAAAAACTTGACTTCCTGTGCCGTTTTTTGTATAGTATAGGAGGAAAATGTCACGGACAGAGTCTATCGACTGATCTATTCTTTTTTATAAGTTGGTTACTTCATAACCGAAATGCGTTTTTTCACGCAGACTTGTGAAACGGTCAATAAGAGCAGTAAAAGTATTGATTGCTGTATAGGCTCTGGTATCCGCCGATCTGATGCTTATCCCCGTCCGGGGCTGAGCTTTTCCGGCGTTTGACCCTTCACAGGCTGCAGCCTGTGATTTTTTATTTTCGGGGGTGTTCCACATGAATGATTTGCCCGTTTTGCTCGACCAGAATCGTGCGCCGATCTACGAGGCACTGCAGACCTTCCGCCAGATGCGGGTGGTCCCCTTTGATGTGCCCGGCCACAAGCACGGCCGCGGCAATCCGGAAATGACCGCCTTTTTGGGCGAAAAATGCGTCACCATCGATGTCAACTCCATGAAGCCGCTGGACAATCTCTGCCATCCGGTCTCCGTCATCAAGGAAGCGGAGGAGTTGGCGGCCGACGCCTTCGGCGCGGCCCACGCCTTCCTGATGGTGGGCGGCACCACCTCCTCGGTGCAGACCATGGTGTTGACCACCTGCAAGCGCGGCGACAAGATCATCCTGCCCCGGAACGTCCACCGCTCCGTCATCAACGCCCTGGTCCTCTGCGGCGCGGTGCCAGTCTATGTGAACCCCGAGGTGGACGACCGGCTGGGCATCTCTCTGGGCATGCGCCGGGATCAGGTCTTCAAGGCCATCCGGGAGAACCCGGAGGCGGTGGCGGTGCTGGTGAACAACCCCACCTACTACGGCATCTGCTCCGATCTGAAGGCCATCGTCCGCATGGCCCACGACGCCGGGATGTTCTGCCTGGCCGACGAGGCCCACGGCACCCACTTCTACTTTGGCGCGGGCATGCCCACCTCCGCTATGGAGGCAGGGGCGGATATGGCCGCCGTGTCCATGCACAAGTCCGGCGGCAGCCTGACCCAGTCCTCCTTCCTGCTCACAGGACCACAGATGAATCCCGGCCATGTCCGGCAGATCATCAACCTCACCCAGACCACCTCCGGCTCCTATCTTCTGATGTCCTCTCTGGACATTTCCCGCCGGATGCTGGCATTGCGCGGCCGGGAGATCTTCGCCAAGGTGACCACTATGGCCGACTACGCCCGGGAGGAGGTCAACGCCATCGGCGGCTACTATGCCTTCGGCAAGGAGCTGGTCAACGGCGATTCCATCTTTGACTTCGACCCCACCAAGCTCTCCATCCACACCCGGGATATTGGCCTGGCCGGCATTGAGGTCTACGACATCCTCCGGGATGAGTACGACATCCAGATCGAGTTCGGCGACATTGGCAATATCCTGGCCTATCTCTCCATCGGCGACCGCACCCAGGAGCTGGAGCGTCTGGTCTCCGCCCTGGCGGAGATCCGCCGCCGCTATCAGCGCGACGGCTCCGGCCTGCTGGACACCGAGTATCTGGACCCCGAGGTGGTGGCCACCCCCCAGGAGGCCTTCTACGCCCCGAAGAAATCCCTGCCGCTCGACGAGACGGAGGGCTGCGTGTGCAGCGAGTTCGTCATGTGCTATCCTCCCGGCATCCCCATCCTGGCCCCCGGCGAGCGCATCACCCGGGACATTCTGGACTATATCAAGTTCGCCAAGGAAAAAGGCTGCTCCATGACCGGCCCCGAGGATCCGGATATCCTGCGGCTGAATGTGTTAGCGTAAGGAGGTCACACCATGGAACTCTGGTTCTCCGAATTTCACGCCCCGGATGTGAAGCACTCCATTCGGATCAATAAGCACTTATACTCCCAGCAGAGCGACTACCAGCGCATCGATATTTTCGACACCCCCGAGTTCGGGCGGGTGCTGGCGCTGGACGGGAACGTCCAGCTCACCGAGCGGGACGAGTTCATCTACGACGAAATGATCACCCATGTTCCCATGGCGGTCCACCCTTCCATCAAGGATGTATTGGTCATCGGTGCGGGCGACGGCGGCGTAGTCAAGGAGCTGGCCCGCTATGAACGGATCGAGCGGATCGACCTGGTGGAGATGGACCCCGAGGTCATCAAGGCCTGCCGGGCCTATCTGCCCGAGAACGCCTCCCGTCTGGACGACCGCCGGGTCCACATCTACTACGACAACGCCTTGCGCTTCATCCGCCGCTGCTCTGAGCAATACGATCTGATTATCGTCGATTCTACCGACCCCTTTGGCCCCTCCGAGGGCTACTTCACCCGGGAATTTTACGGCATCTGCTACAACGCCTTGCGAGAGGACGGCATCATGGTCAACCAGCAGGGCAGCCCCTTCTACCAGCACGACGCCGAGGCTATGCAGCGCTCCCATCAGCGCATCGTCCACACTTTCCCGATCTCCCGCGTCTACCAGGCCCACATCCCCACCTACGCGGCGGGCTACTGGACCTTCGGCTTTGCCTCCAAGAAGTACCACCCCGTGGACGATCTGGACGCGGAGGGCTGGAACAGGCTGAACCTGCAGACCAAATACTACACCACCCGCCTGCATGTGGGGGCCTTCTGCCTGCCCGCCTTCCTGGAAAAACTACTCAAGGAGGTAGAAGGATGAAGCAGAATGTGGAGACCTTCATCGGCTGTGACGCGCCCTTCGAGGCGGCACAGATCGTCCTCTTCGGCGCGCCCTTTGATTCCACCACTTCCTTCCGCCCCGGCGCCCGCTTCGGCTCCGCCGCGATGCGGCACGAGAGCTTCGGCATCGAGACCTGGAGCCCCTATCAGCAAAAGGAATTGACCGACTACGCCGTCTTTGACAGCGGCGACCTGGAGCTCTGTTTTGGCTCCGCGGAGATGGCTCTGGCCGACATCGAGGCGCGGGCCAGGGAGATCCTGGACGCTGGGAAGCTGCCCCTGCTGCTGGGCGGGGAGCATCTGGTCACCCTGGGCAGCGTGCGGGCCGTGGCAAAAAAGTACCCCGAGTTGCACATCATCCACTTCGACGCCCACGCCGACCTGCGGGAGGACTACCTGGGCGCAAAGCTCAGTCACGCCTGTGTGATCCGCCGCTGCCACGACATCTTGGGCGACGGAAGAATCCACCAGTTCTGTATCCGCAGCGGCGACAAGGCAGAATTTGCATTTGCCAAAGGCCACACGGAGCTGCATCCCTTCTGCTTTGACGGGCTGGCGGAATGCTGTGACAAGCTGGCTGCCGCCAAGGTCCCGGTCTACTTCACCATCGACCTCGACTGCCTGGACCCGGCCTGCTTCCCCGGCACCGGAACTCCCGAGGCAGGCGGTGTAAGTTTCCCCCAGCTTCTGAATGCCATCTTGACGGTAGCGAAAACCAATGTAGTCGCCGCCGATCTCAACGAGCTGGCCCCCATGCTGGACCCCAGCGGCGTGAGCACGGCGATGGCCTGCAAGGTATTGCGGGAGCTGCTGCTGGCGCTGCTTGCCATTTGAAAAGCAAGAATGACCGTAGGGGACAGTTTTCCCGTCCCGCCCCATTTAGCGTCGGTTTCCCAATCAAAGCGTAGGGACAAGCACCTGTTCGCCACGGCACAGGCTCACCCTACAGCACCCTGCCCGTAGGGGAGGCAAACAATCGACCGGGGCGATCCTACTGCAGTCGTTGGCCCCCGTTTCCAACGACTGCAACCCAGTTGGATTTGCCTGCGGCAAATTGCATTTGTTCCGAATGCCGGACAAGCGATGTTTTTCCCTGCGGCAGCGGTGCAAACGCAGCGTGGCTTCCCATGCCGTCATTCTGAACGAAGTGAAGAATCCGTTTTCCCCTGCGGCAGGTGGTACTGTGGCGCACGATGTGCGCCGCTACCGATCATTTCATTTTCAACTTTCCATTTTCAATTTTCAACTGATACAAGGAGGTATTTCAACATGAGCAGAGTTTTAGTCATCGGTTGCGGCGGCGTTGCCAATGTGGCCATTCGCAAGTGCTGCATGCTGCCGGAGGTTTTTACCGAGCTGTGCATCGCCAGCCGCACGAAATCCAAGTGCGACGCCCTGGCCGCCGAGCTGAAGAGCAAGACCAGCACCAAGATCACCACCGCCCAGGTCAACGCCGACAGCGTGGAGGAGCTTTGCGCTCTCATCAAGTCCTACAAGCCCGACCTGGTCATGAACATCGCCCTGCCCTACCAGGATCTGACCATCATGGAGGCCTGCCTGGCCTGCAAGGTCAACTATATGGACACCGCCAACTACGAGCCCGAGGACACCGACGATCCCGAATGGCGGAAGATCTACGAAAAGCGCTGCAAGGAGCAGGGCTTCTCCGCCTAC
>JAFOKO010000137.1 GCA_017419715.1 Oscillospiraceae bacterium
CACAGTGTGCGCCACAGTGCGCACCCAAAGCCTTCCCCGAGGGGGGACGGCAGGGGCCGGGGGTACGGATTTTTCGCTTCGCTCAAAATGACAGGCGGGGAAGCAGTGCGAAACCGCAACGCCCCTCATCCGCCCCAGTGTGCGCACGGGCACCTTCCCCCGAGAGGGAAGGGAGGGGGAACGGATTCTTCGCTTCGCTCAGAATGACAGGCGGGGAAGGCTGGCCTGCCTGCAGACTTGTCTCTTGACAAATACCCCTACGGGGTATATAATTCAAGATAGAATCAAATGGATCAAAGGGGGTCATCCTATGAACGAATCATCCTGTTGCCGCAAGAAGGCTGTCCCGCGGGACGAAAAGACCCGCAAGGCGTTGATCCACCGCTTGAACCGCATTGAGGGCCAGATTCGCGGCATTCGCGGCATGGTGGAAAACGAGATCTACTGCAACGATATTTTGATCCAGTGCGCGGCTGTGCGTGCCGCCCTGGACGCCTTCCAGCGGGCACTGCTGGCCGACCATATCCGAAGTTGCGTCAAGGACCGCCTGCAGGAAGGCGACGAGACCGTGGTGGACGAGCTGATGGCTACAATGCAGAAAATAATGAGGTAATGATATGGAACAATACAATGTTACCGGTATGTCCTGTGCCGCCTGCTCGGCCCGGGTGGAGAAGGCAGTCAAGGCTGTGCCGGGTGTGGAGGCCTGTGCTGTGAGCCTGCTCACCAACTCCATGGGCGTGGAGGGCACGGCGGACCCCACGGCGGTCATCGCCGCCGTGAAAGCGGCGGGCTATGGGGCTTCCCCAAAGGGCGGCCCGGGGGAGACTGCCGTGCCTGCCCGGGCGGACGAGGCCCTGGCGGATCATGAGACGCCCAAGCTGAAAAAACGGCTGTTCTGGTCTTTGGGCTTTTTGCTGGCACTGATGTACTGCTCCATGGGCCATATGATGTGGGGCTTCCCCCTGCCCAAATGGTTTGACGGCAACCATGTGGCCATGGGTCTGATCCAGCTTTTGCTGGCGGGGATCGTCATGGTCATCAACCAGCGCTTTTTCATCTCCGGCTTTCGGGCCCTCTGGCACCGTGCGCCCAATATGGATACCCTGGTGGCCCTGGGCTCGGCGGCCTCCTTCATCTGGTCGGTCTATGCCCTCTTTGCCATGACCCGGGCTCAGACGGACGGGGACGCGGCCGCTGTGATGGCCTACATGGAGGAGTTCTATTTTGAATCGGCCGCAATGATCCTGACCCTGATCACCGTGGGGAAAATGCTGGAGGCCAAGTCCAAGGGTCGCACCACCGACGCGCTCAAAAGTCTTATGAAGCTGGCCCCCCAGACGGCAACCGTCGTCCGGGACGGCGCGGAGCGCACGATCCCGGTGGCCCAGCTTCGGAAGGACGAGATCTTCATCGTCCGGCCCGGGGAGACCGTCCCGGTGGACGGCGTGGTGCTCGAAGGCAGCTCGGCAGTCAATGAATCCGCCTTGACCGGGGAATCCATCCCCGTGGACAAGAGCGTGGGCGACGCCCTCTCCGCCGCCACTGTGAACCAGTCCGGCTGGCTCAAGGCCCGGGCCACCCGGGTCGGGGAGGACACGACCCTCAACCAGATCATCAAAATGGTATCGGACGCCGCCGCCACCAAGGCCCCCATCGCCAAGGCGGCGGACAAGGTCTCCGGCATCTTCGTCCCCACGGTGCTCTCCATTGCCGTGCTGGTCACGGCAATCTGGCTGCTGGCGGGCCGGGAGTTCTCCTTTGCCCTGGCCCGGGGCATCTCCGTGCTGGTGATCTCCTGCCCCTGCGCGCTGGGGCTGGCGACCCCGGTGGCCATCATGGTGGGCAGCGGCGTGGGCGCGAAGAACGGCATCCTCTTCAAGACCGCTGTCTCCCTGGAACAAAGCGGCAAGGTGAAGCTTGTCGCCCTGGATAAGACCGGCACCATCACCACCGGTCAGCCCAGCGTGACCGAAGTCCTGCCCGCCGAGGGCGTGACGGAGCGGGAGCTTCTCGCCGCCGCTCTTGCCCTGGAGCTGCGGAGCGAGCACCCTCTGGCGCGGGCAGTTGTGGCGTACGCTTCCGCAGGGGCGGCCACTGGCCGCCCGCGATCCGAAGAAAGCTTCCCCGTCTGTCATGCTGAGCCCGGCGAAAAAACCGTCCCCCTCGCGGCGGAGCGGCAGGGGAGTCCGGAGCCTTCGACGCCGCGCCGCTCCGACCATGACGAAGAGGTGATCGGAGGCGCTTATGCGCCCACAGTGCTGGTATCTCCGGAGCTTAGCGCCTTCCGCGCCCTGCCCGGCAACGGGCTGGAGGCCGTCCTGGACGGCAAGCCTCTGATCGGCGGCTCATTGAAATTCGTCACCGAGCGTCTGTCCGTCGGGACGGCGTCTGGCCGTCCGCCCCTCCTGGACAAGGCCGAAGCCCTGGCCGCCCAGGGCAAGACGCCCCTGCTTTTCGCCCACGGTTCCCGTCTGCTGGGCGTGATCGCCGTGGCCGACCCCATCAAGCCCGAGGCCCGGGACGCAATCCGGGATCTGCAGAATATGGGGATGAAAGTAATTATGTTAACCGGCGACAATGAGCGCACCGCAAACGCCATCGCGGCCCAGGCCGGGGTGGACGAGGTGATCGCCGGCGTCCTGCCGGAGGGCAAGGAGGCCGTGATCCGCGACTTGCAGACCCGCGGCCCCGTCCTCATGGTGGGCGACGGCATCAACGACGCCCCCGCCTTGACCCGGGCGGAGGTGGGTATGGCCATCGGCGCGGGGACGGATGTGGCGATCGACGCGGCGGATGTGGTGCTGATGAAGAGCAAGCTCTCCGATGTCCCCGCCGCCATCCGGCTGAGCCGGGCCACCCTACGGAACATCCACGAAAACCTGTTTTGGGCCTTCCTCTACAACAGCATCGGCATCCCCCTGGCGGCAGGCGTCTTCATCAAGGCCTTCGGCTGGACCATGAACCCCATGTTCGGCGCGGCGGCGATGAGCCTGTCCAGCTTTTGCGTGGTTACCAACGCGTTGCGGCTGAACTGGGTCAGATTGGGCACTCGGCAACGCGAGGAGGCGCCTGGAACGACGCACAGCGTTGCACCGCAAGAAGCGACGACCGTCATCAAGGTCAAAGGCATGATGTGCCACAACTGTGAGCGGCATGTGCAGGAGGCGCTGGAGGCGCTTCCCGGCGTGGTATCCGCCGAGGCGGATCACCAAAGCGGCCTCGTCACCCTACGCGGCAAGCCCAGCGAGGCGGAGCTAAAGTCCGCCATCCAGGCAGCAGGCTACAAATACCGAGGCAAATTGTAGAAAACAGACACCGCCTGCAGGGAAGGGCGCCTGCGCCCCTCGTGAGTACCGCTTGCCCGCCCGCAACCCGCCCCGCACCCGGTAGCGGCGCGCATTGTGCGCCACGGTACGCACCCCATCAACGGGCCCCCGTAAAGCCTTCCCCGAGGGGGGAAGGTGCCTCCGAAGGAGGCGGATGAGGGGCGCACCGATTGAACCGAGTAGTATCGTCGAACGAAAGCATTACCCCACAGCACGACGGGTAGGCAGTGCGAAACCGCAACACCCCTCATCCGTCACCGGGCTTCCGTGAGACGCCCGGCGCCACCTTCCCCCGAGGGGGAAGGCAAAGGACGCACCCCCGTAAAGCCTTCCCCGAGGGGGGAAGGTGGCCCGAAGGGCCGGATGAGGGGCGCACCGATTGGATTGCGCTGTGCCGACGAACGCACCGCACCCGGGCAGGATTTGCCTCCGGCAAATGGCATTCGTCCCGAATGCCGGGGACGGGGCTACGGATTCTTCGCTTCGCTCAGAATGACAGGCGGGGGTGCACTGCATGTTGCGGGCGGCCAATGGCCACCCCTACAGTCCCTGTTGACTAGTGACTCCCCCCGCGTCTACGGATTCTTCGCTTCGCTCAGAATGACAGGCAGGGGAATGCATTCCGCGGCGCACAATGCGCGCACTGCTTGGATCGCGCTGTGCCGCTGAACGCCAATGCTTTTCCATCCGATCCTCCATGGTCCCCTGCCAGGAAAAAATACCCCAAACCCCGTTTACTGCACTTGCGAAACGGGCAAAACTATGATACAATACCAGATAATCTACAAAATATGGAAGCGTAGCGGCATATCTGCCGTTCCGTTTGTACGGGAGTATAAAAAATGACCGGATTCAACAGCTGGTTTCAGGGCATTGACCTGAGCCGGATCATCGACTGGCTGATGTTTGCAGGCGCGGCGCTGATCGCAATCACGATCCATGAGAGCAGCCACGCCCTGTCTGCCTACTGGCTGGGGGACGACACTGCAAAGCGCATGGGCCGCATCAGTCTCAATCCCCTGCACCATCTGGACCCGGTGGGCTTCCTGATGATGGTGTTGGCCCACTTCGGCTGGGCGAAGCCTGTGCCCATCAACCCCTATCGCATGACGAAGATCAAAAGCCCCAAGACGGGCATGGCCCTCACCGCGCTGGCCGGGCCTGTTTCCAATCTGATCCTGGCCCTGCTCTTCGGCCTGGCGTTCGCGCTCTGTGGCGGGCGCTATTTCCGGGACCAGTTCTATATCACCCGGGACCGGCAGGACCTGGCCTTTTATGTGGGGCAGTTCTTTTGCAGATGCCTTACCCTCAACGCAAGCCTTGCGGTGTTCAATCTGCTTCCCATCTCCCCGCTGGACGGCTCCAAGATCCTGGCCATCGTCCTGCCGGAGGAGAACTATGCCCAGCTCATGCGCTACGAGCGCTATGGCATGTTCGTTCTGATTGCCCTGCTGTATCTCGGCGTGCTGAGCGGGCCTCTGAACTTCCTGGTGGGCGGCCTGCTGAAGGGCATCCAGGCCCTCGTCGGCCCCCTGGCCGCGTTCATCACAGGCAGTTGAACGCCCGCCTGCCGCCCGCTCCCCAAAAGCCTTCCCCCTCGGGGGAAGGTGTCGCCGGGCGTCTCACGGAAGCCCGGTGACGGATGAGGGGCGTCCCGGTTTCGCACCGCCTCCCCCGCCTGTCATTCTGAGCGAAGCGAAGAATCCGTACCCCCGTCCCCGTGCCTTCCTCCTCGGGGGAAGGTGCCCCAGTGCGCACACTGGGGCGGATGAGGGGCGTCCCGGCTTCGCACCGCCTCCCCCGCCCTGTCATTCTGAGCGAAGCGAAGAATCCGTTCCTCCGTCCCCGTGCCTTCCCCCTCGGGGGAAGGTGGCGCCGGGCGTCTCACGGAAGCCCGGTGACGGATGAGGGGCGTCCCGGTTTCGCACCGCCTCCCCCGCCTGTCATTCTGAGCGAAGCGAAGAATCCGTACCCCCGTCCCCGGCATTCGGTACGAATGCCATTTGCCGGAGGCAAATCCTGCGGGGTGCGTTCGACGGAGGGCGGACGGCAGGGTGCCGTCCCTACATTGTCGGGACGCGCGGGGCGTCGAGGACGCCGCCCCCTACCGGGTGCAGTGCATGATGCGGGCGGCCAATGGCCGCCCCTACAGTCCCTGGTGACTAATGACTTGTGACTTGTGACTCTGCAGTGTACCCTTTGTCAAGGACAATGTAATTCTTAGGGGTAGTATTTTTCAA
>JAFOKO010000138.1 GCA_017419715.1 Oscillospiraceae bacterium
AAGGAGCGGCCTCTGGGTGCGGAAGACCTGGGCTATGTGCTCTCCACGCCTATCGTGCCGGACTTTTTGACTGCCCGGGAGTTTTTGAAATTCTTCCTGGAGATCAACAAGGGCAAGATCCACAAGCCCCAGGACCCGGACGACTATCTGGACTACATACAGATCGAACGGGCGGACCGCGGCAAGCTGCTGAAGGACTTTTCCCACGGCATGAAGAACAAAATGCAGATGCTGATCCAGTTCATTGCCGATCCTCCCGTTCTGCTGCTGGACGAGCCGTTGACCGCCCTGGATGTGGTCGTGGCCGAAGAGATGAAGCAGCTCTTGCGCCGCCGGAGAGCGGACCACATCACCATCCTCTCCACCCATATTATGGAGCTGGCCCTGGACCTCTGTGATGAGATCGTGATCCTGCACAACGGCGTCCTGGCCCCGGTGAACCGGGAACAGCTGGACGACGCGGCCTACAAGGACAGGATCATCGCTGCGCTGAAGGAGGAGCAAAATGCTTGAGGCTTTTTGGATCTCCACCCGCCTTCGCATCAGCTATCGGGTCAACGGGATCCTGTTCTGGCTGAAACGGATCCCGCTTTTGGGAAAACTGCTTCCTGCTGCACCGTATCAGATTTCTGGGCTGAAACGCTTCGCGCTGGTGCTGGCGGTGATTTGGGAATTGCTTACCTTCTTCTTGGGGAAGCTGGCGTATCTCTGCCTGTTCTTTCTTCCGGCCATTTCGTTCTACCGGGAAAAGATCGGGATGGATCTGGACCTGACCGCCGCGTTTCAGCATATCTTTTTGTTCCTGACCCTGGCGGGCGCGTTTGCCTGGAATCACTTCGTAGTAAGCGATGCCAATTCCCACTATGCGGTGTTTCTCCTGGGGATGGATGCCAAGCGCTACGCCCTGTCCAACTATCTGTATTTTCTGTTCAAAACCGCGGTCGGTTTTGCCGGCGTCATCGCGCTGGGCTATTGCCTGCTGCCGGATGAGCTGCAGCTTTCCGCTGTCTGGATTCCGCTGCTGCCCCTGCTGGTCATTTCAGCGAAGCTGGTGGCCGCTGCCGGAGATAATGCGCTGTTTCACAAAACGGGCAGAAATCTGTCTGACCCGTCGCTGCAAAAAATCGATTTAGGTATTCCGCTTCTGCTGATCGCCCTGGCTTACGGCCTGCCCTTGCTGGGCTGGACGATCCCGAGCATTGTCTTGTATCTGCTCACCGGTCTGCTTGCGCTGCTGGCCATGCCGTCCGCGCTGTATCTGTTCCGCTTCCGGGACTATCGTCGCATCTATCAGACCTATCCCTACAAGGTCGCAACGGCGGGCGATATACAAAAAACCGAACAGGAAAACCTTCAGAAGAAGCTGGTGCTGAAGGCCTCCAGCAATAAAACAGGCTGTGCCTATTTCAATGAGCTCTTTTTCCAGCGGCATCGGAAGCTGCTCCAGCGTCCGGCCCAGTTTGTCGCATTGTTTATCGGATTTGCGCTTCTTGCGCTGTTTTTGGCAACGAAAGTGGATTCGGAGTTGGCCGAAGGACTCGGCTCCCGCGTGCCCATGGTGCTTCCCGGCCTACCGATGCTCATGTATTGGATCAATCGGGGACAAAAGACCACCCAGATCCTGTTTTTCAATTGCGACCACAGCATGCTGTCCTATCGCTTCTACCGCCAGCCCTCTGTGATTTTGCCGCTGTTCTGGGCGCGGCTTCGGATGCTGATCCGGATCAATCTGCTCCCGGCCACTGTGATGGCTGTGGGCCTGCCACTGCTGATGCTGCTCTGTGGCGGCGCGGAACACACGGTGGATTATCTGATCCTGCCGGTGGCGATCCTGGCCCTGTCCGTGTTCTTCTCCACGCACTACTTGGTGCTGTACTATCTGCTCCAGCCCTACACGGCCGGCCTGGAGACCAAGAACCCGACTTATACTTTTACGACCCTTGCAACCTATTTCGCGTGCTATCAAGGCGCACAAGCGCTGGGTGAGCATATCTCGTCGCTGCTGTTTGGCCTGATCTGCATCGGCTTCTCGCTGCTGTATGTGGTCGTCGCCCTTGTGCTGGTCCATCGCCTTGCACCCAGGACCTTCCGGTTGCGGCAGTAAAACTCCCCGACGGCGTGATCGTTCAGATTTGTCATTGACTTTATGCATCAAATGTTGTAAACTAATATACAAAATTAGATGCAAGGAGGCCATGCGCCTTGTTTCAGATCATGACAGATACCTCGGCCAATCTGCCCTCGGAATTGGCCCAGAAGAACAACATCACCGTGATCCCGTTTTACTTCTTCGTCAACGGGGCGCGGCATACCTGCCTGGACACCGAGGGCTTCGACGGCAAGACTTTCTACGGGGCCATGCGGGAAGGCGCGGAGGTCACTACCTCCCAGATCAACCCCCAAAACTACATCGACGCGATGCGGCCCGTCTTGGAGCGGGGAGAGAATATCCTCTTTGTTGGGATGTCCTCCGGCATCAGCGGGGCTTATCACTCTGCCGAATTGGCGGCGGAGGAGCTGCAGTCGGAGTTTCCGGCGCGAAAGATTTGTCTGGTGGACACCATAGGCGCATCCTTGGGCGAGGGCCTGCTGGTTTTGCGGGCGGTCCGGGAGAGAGAGGCCGGACGCTCGCTGAACGAGATCTATGAGGATCTGATGGCGTTCCGCCATCGCATGTGCAATATCTTCACGGTGGACGACTTGAAATACCTCCGCAAGGGCGGCAGGCTTTCCAATCTCTCCTTTATCGTCGGGACTCTGCTGCAAATCAAACCCCTGCTCAAGGGCAATGAGGAAGGGAAGATCGTCGCCTTTGCCAAGTTGCGGGGCCGCAAAAAGGCTCTGGAGGCCCTTGCGGAGCGCTATGACGCCTATGTGGTTCACGCGGAGGAGCAGACCATCGGCATTGCCCATGCCGACTGCCAGGAGGATGTGGATCATCTGCTCCAACTGTTGCACCGCAAGCACCCGCCGAAGGATGTTTTGACCGTCTGCTACGAGCCGGTCACGGGCTCCCATGTGGGCCCTGGCACCCTGGCCCTCTTTTTCGAGGCCAGGGAGGGCTGCAGAGCCATGAAATAAAAAATGCTGCCCCGATCTGCTTTCTTGGATCGAGGCAGCGTGTTTCATTTAGGCGTTCAGAAGCGCCTGCTTGTTGAATTGCAGGGTATAAAGCCGGTAATACATACCCTTCTTTGCCAGCAGGGCCTGGTGGTCGCCCTGCTCCATGATCTCGCCGTGGGAGAGGACGATGATGTTGTCCGCGTGCTGGACGGTGGAGAGACGGTGGGCCACGATCAGCATGGTGCCGATGGTCTTGATCCGCTCCAGAGAATCCTGGATCAACAGCTCCGTTTCCGTGTCGATGTTGGCGGTGGCCTCGTCGAGAATGATGACGGAGGGCTTGTGCAGGATGGTCCGGGCGAAGCTCAGAAGCTGCCGCTGTCCGGCGGAGAAATTGTTGCCCCGCTCCCGCACGGGCTCGTCCAGCCGCTTCTCCAGACGGTTGATAAAGCTGTCCGCGTTGACATACTTGCAGGCCTTCATGATCTCTTCATCGCTCACACCCTCCATCCGTAAAATCAGGTTGGAACGGATATCGCCCGAGAAGAGGAAGACATCCTGGAGCATCTGGCCGAAGTGGCGGCGAAGTGAGGCGATTTGAATTTGCCTGATGTCCCGCCCGTCAATCAGAATTTGCCCTTTCTGAATGTCGTAATTCCGGCAGATCAAGCTGAGGATCGTGGTCTTGCCAGAGCCGGTCGCGCCGACAAAGGCCACCGTCTGCCCGGGCAGAACAT
>JAFOKO010000139.1 GCA_017419715.1 Oscillospiraceae bacterium
GCGTAACACATCGCCCATGACAACTGAATATGGAAAACTTGAAAGGTGTATAATGGGCGAACTATACCCTAAAGGGAATTTCAAAACAGGAGGTAAAAGTTTATTGTCCAAACGCTACAACACGCCCCACCGCACCCACATCATCAAGACCCGTGTGACCGAAGAAGAACACGCCGACTTCATGGAGCGCCTGACCGCCTACGGCATGAGCCAGTCCGAATTTATCCGGCAGGCGATTACCGGCGCGACGGTCAAGCCCATCATCACCGTGTCCCCCGTCAATGACGAGCTGCTTGCCGCCGTGGGCAGGCTGACCGGGGAGTATGGGAAAATCGGCGGCAACCTCAATCAGATTGCCCGGTATCTGAACGAGTACGGAGCACCGTACAACACCCTCGCCGCCGAGGTTCGGGCGGAGCTGTCCGACCTCGCTGCCCTCAAGTTCCAGGTGCTTCGAGAGGTAGGTGAAGCCATTGGCAACACTGAAACATCTAAGCTCTAAAAATGCCGACTACGGCGTGGCGGAGCAGTACCTCACCTTTGAGCATGACGAGTTCACCGGCAAGCCCATCCTGGACGAGAACGGGCGGCTTGTCCCCCGTCAGGACTACCGCATTTCTTCTTTGAATTGCGGCGAGGAGGACTTCGCCGTAGCCTGTATGCGGGCCAATCTCCGCTATGGAAAAAACCAGCAGAGGGAGGACGTGAAAAGCCATCACTACATCCTGTCCTTTGACCCCAGGGACGGCCCCGACCACGGCCTGACAATGGACAAGGCCCAGGCGCTGGGGGAGCGGTTCTGTGCCGAGCAGTTCCCCGGACACCAGGCCCTGGTCTGCACCCACCCGGACGGTCACAACCACAGCGGCAACATCCATGTCCATATCGTTATCAACTCCCTGCGGGTGGCCGAGGTGGAGCGCAAACCGTACATGGACAGAGCCAGCGACACCCAGGCCGGAGCCAAGCACCGCTGCACCGCCGCAGCCATGCGCCACTTCCGGGCCGAGGTCATGGAGCTGTGCCAGGGGGCGGGGCTGTACCAAATCGACTTGCTGGGCGGGAGCAAAAACCGTGTCACCGAACGGGAGTATTGGGCGCAGAAGAAAGGGCAGCTTGCTCTGGACACCGAAGCCGCCGCCCAGGGTAAGCCGCCCACCAAGTTTGAAACGGACAAGGAGAAGCTGCGCCGGGAGATCCGGGCCGTCCTCAACCTGGCCGTCAGCTTCGAGGACTTTGCCCAGCGGCTGTTACAGCGGGGCATCACCGTCAAGGAGAGCCGGGGCCGGTTGTCCTACCTCACCCCCGACCGGGCCAAGCCCATCACCGCCCGGAAGCTGGGGGACGATTTCGACCGCGCCGCCGTCGGTGCCGCTCTGGAACGCAACGCCGCCCGTCCCAGCCTGGGAGCCAAGCCCAGCATCCGGGAGCAGCTTCGCCAGCCCCAGGGCGTCCAGCGCATGGTGGACATTGAGGCCAAGAAAGCCGAGGGCAAGGGCATCGGCTACCAGCAATGGGCGTCCGTGTTCAACCTGAAGCAGATAGCAAACTCGGTCAACGTCTATACCGAGTATGGCTTTTCCTCGCCGGAGGAGTTGGACGCCGCCGTGTCCGCCGCCTTTGCCGCTGTGCGTGACAGCGCCGCCAGCTTGAAGCCGAAGGAATTGGCCTTGAAAGAAAAAAAGGAGCTGCGGCGGCAGATCATCATCTACCGGAACACCAAAGCAGTCCGGGATGGCCTCGCCGCACAGAAAACGCCCAAGGCCCGCGCCGCCTACCGGCAGGAGCATGAAGGTGATCTTCTCCTCTCCGAGGCCACCATTCGTTTCTTCAAGGCCAACGGCATCACCAAGCTGCCCACCGTCAAGGAGCTGACGGCGGAGATCGAGGCCCTGATGTCCGAGAAGAACGCCGGGTACAATGAGTATCAGGAGCGTAAGCGGGAGGCGGACGAGCTGCTGACCGTCAAGCGGAACATCGACCAGGTGCTTCACGGTGCGCCCAGCCAGCGGAGGGACGAGCATGACCGATAACGCCGTCCGGCTGACCTATCCGCAGTACCGGGCCGTCCGGCGATTGGTGCATGACTGCTGCAACTATGACGGCGGGAACTGCCTTCTGCTGGACGATGGGGAGGAATGTGTCTGCCCGCAGAGCATTTCCTATTCGCTGATCTGCCGCTGGTTTCGGGCGGCGGTGCTGCCCCTGGACGAAAGCCTGTGCGCCGCCCTGCTCCACCGCCGGGAAAGAAAAAAGTGCGTCCTGTGCGGTGGCTGGTACATCCCAAAATCCAACCGGGCCAAATACTGCCCGGAGTGCGCCAAGGAGGAAGAACGCCGCAAGACCCGTGAGCGGGTGCGCCGCCACCGGGCCGCCATGTAACGGTTTAGGCCCTTGAAAAGCCCGGTATCACGGGGCTTTTGGGCCGTCCTCAATAGGGGAGCTGTGTACTACCATTCCGGGCCTCGAAAATGGCCCTCTAAATGTCCACAACAAAAATTTGAAAGGAGCCGCCTATGACCGACACCCCCAGCAAGACCACCACCCGCCGCCCGGACTGCGTGACTGAAATCCGCATGGGCAACACCGTCCTCACCGTTTCCGGCTACTTCAAGCAGGACACCACCGACACCGCCGCCGACAAAATGGCGAAAGTCCTGGAGGCCGAAAGCCGCTGCCAGATCAGCCCCGGCCCGTGACCTCCTGCCGGTAGTTCCGCGATAATCCTCAGCTTAAAACTTTTTCTTGTAAGGAAGTAAAAAGCACTATACAACCGCCCCGGCCTGTGCTATACTGTTGCCATCGGAATAGCGGGGCCGGGGCTGTCGGATTGGAGGAAACGATGTTAAGACAGCAACCCATGCAAGCCCCCATCACCGCCTTGTACTGCCGCCTCAGCCGCGACGATGAATTGCAGGGCGAGAGCAACTCGATTTCCAATCAAAAGCGCATCCTCGAAAGCTACGCCCGTGAGCATAGCCTGATGCCCTATCAGTTTTTCGTGGATGACGGATGGAGCGGAGCCAACTTCCAGCGGCCCGGCTTCACCGAGATGATGGACGCTGTGGAGAGCGGCGCGGTCAAGACGGTCGTGACGAAAGACCTCTCACGCCTGGGACGGAATTATCTGCAAGTGGGCCTATTTACAGAAATTACCTTCCCAAAGAAAGGCGTCCGCTTTATCGCCATCAATGACGGCGTGGACAGCGCCCAGGGCGACAACGACATGAGCGCCTTGCGGAATTTATTTAATGAATGGATGGTGAGGGACACGAGCAAGAAAATCAAAGCGGTTTTCCGGGCTAAAGGCATGAGCGGAAAACCCATCACCAGCCAGCCGGTCTATGGCTATCTGAAAGGCCCGGACGGACACTTCGTTGTTGACCCGGAGGCCGCACCTGTTGTAAAGCAGATATTCAGTCTGTGCCTTGCCGGGAACGGCCCCACCAAGATTGCCCGGATGCTGACCGAGCAGAACATCCCCACGCCGGGGACGATGGAGTACCGGCGCACCGGCAGCACCCGCCGTTACTACCCGGACTACCCCTGTAAGTGGTCGAGCAACACCGTGGCGCACATCCTGGAGCGCCGGGAGTACCTGGGGCATACCGTCAACTTCAAGACGGAGAAGGTGTCCTACAAGGTCAAGACCAGCGTTGCCAACCCAGAGGACAAGATAATGGTCTTTGAGCATACCCACGAGGCCATCATTGACGAGGCCACCTGGGAGCGAGTGCAGGAGCTTCGCAAACAGCGAAAGCGGCCCAACCGCTACGGCGAGGTTGGCCTGTTCTCCGGTCTGTTGTTCTGCGCCGACTGCGGCAGCGTCATGTACCAGCAGAGGTATGAAACGAACAAGCGGCGGCAGGACTGCTACATCTGCGGCAGCTACAAGAAGCGCACCGCCGATTGTACGGCACATTTCATCCGCACCGACCTTCTGACGGCGGGCGTGACGGAAAATCTGCGGAAAGTCACCAGCTACGCCGCCAAGCATGAGGCCCGGTTTATGAAGCTGCTGATGGCACAGAACGAGGACGGCGGTAAGCGGAAGAACGCCGCCCGCCGCCGCGAGCTGGAGGCGGCGCAGAAGCGTATCGGAGAGTTGAACGGCATCTTCAAGCGTCTGTATGAGGACAGCGTGAGCGGGCGCATTACGGACGAGCGTTTCATGGAGTTGTCCACCGATTATGAGCAGGAGCAGGCCACGCTGAAGGCCCGTGCCGCCGAGTTACAGGCGGAGCTGGGGCAGGCGCAGGAGGCCGCTGTGAACGTGGAGAAGTTCATGGCCGTTGTGCGGAAGTACACCAGCTTTGA
>JAFOKO010000140.1 GCA_017419715.1 Oscillospiraceae bacterium
CATTTCGGCTATCACCCGGTCTATTTGTCCCGGCTGCTTCCGGAGAAAACGGGGAAAACCTTTTCCGAGCTGCTGCTTTCCGCCAGAATGCAGCGGGCGCGGCTGCTGCTGGATCGCACAGATCTCTCCATAGAAAAAGTTGCTGCCATGCTGGGCTACGGGAACAGCAGCAATTTTTATAAAGCGTTCAGAGGATCCTGCGGATTGTACCACAGATCCCGCCGGGTCGAGCGACATGCCCCTGTGTTTGCACGTGTGAGGCGCGTTGTCGGCCTGTGTGGGAGTTTCATGAGCAGGGATGGTAATGACGCTGGACGAAGTAAGAGCAAAGGAAATACCACGCAGATTTATGGTAATCAGTAATTGAGGAGGACATGACATGTTTCGGGAAATGATCCGCGGCAAGCAGCAGCTTTCGCGGGAGGAATGTATCGAGATTTTGAAGACGGAAAAGCGGGGCGTGCTGTCGGTGCTGGGCGACGACGGCTATCCCTACGGGATGCCGCTGAACCACTATTACAACGAGGCCGACGGGAAGCTCTACTTCCACAGCGGTAAGCTGGGCCACAAGATCGACGCCCTGCGGGCAAATGAAAAGGCCTCCTTCTGCGTCCTGGACGAGGGACGCCGGGAGGCGGACGAGTGGGCCCTGCGTTTTCGCAGCGTGATTGTCTTTGGCAGGGTGGAATTCGTGGAGGACCGGGAAACGATCTATGAGATCTCCGCGAAGCTCTCCCGGAAGTTTACCGATGACGAGGCCTATATTGCGGACGAGATCCGTCGCGTGGGCCCCGCGACCTGTATGTTCGCCCTCACGCCGGAGCATCTCACCGGCAAACGGATCCGGGAGGCGTAAGGGCTATGACTACGATCCAGGAAAAGAATATCGGGTAGTTGACAGGGTTGCATCACGAAATGGGAGGATTCAATATGTTATCTATCGGAACGATCGCGCCGGATTTTGAATTGTTGGATCAGAACGGAGAAGCCCGTCGGCTGGCGGATTATCGCGGGCGGAGGGTGATCCTGTATTTCTACCCGAAGGACATGACCTCGGGCTGCACGAAGCAGGCCTGCGCCTTCGGAGCGCTTTATCCCCAGTTCCGGGAGAAGGGGGCTGTCGTCCTGGGCGTCAGCAAGGACAGCGTGGCCTCCCACAAGCGCTTCGAGGAGAAGTACGGTCTGCCCTTTCCGCTGCTCTCCGACCCGGAGCTGAAGGTCATCCAGGCTTACGACGTTTGGAAGGAGAAAATGAACTACGGCAAGCTCACCATGGGCGTCGTCCGCACCACCTATCTGATCGGCGAAAACGGGATCATTGTCAAAGCCTTCGACAAGGTCAATGCCACCGACAACCCCGCCCAAATGCTGGCCGAGCTGGGCTGAAATACAGAACGAAAGAAGCTGTTTTATGCGAATTGGATTAGTTTCATACCGCTGTGAAAATCGGAATGTCGAATTTAATATGAAACAGATTGAGCTTGCCATGCAGCGTACGAAAGGAAAAGCTGATCTGCTATGCTTTGGCGAAGCGTTCCTGCAAGGCTTTGACGCCTTATGCTGGGATTATGAAACGGACAAGGCGATTGCGCTGGAGCTTTCCTCAGAAACGATTTCCCAGTTACGGAGATGGACGATACAGTATGGTACTTCTCTGCTTGTGGGATATATCGAAAAGGACTGTGAGCGTCTGTATTCATCCTGCGCCGTCCTCTCAAACGGTGAGCTCGTTCATAACTACAGACGGATCTCAAAGGGCTGGAAGGAGTACACAAGAACAGACGAGCACTACTGTGAGGGAAATGAAACAGGGGCGTTTCATCTGCATGGAAAGGAAATCACCATTGCCCTATGCGGAGACCTCTGGGATTACCCGGACAGATTCCGAACAGATCAGCTTCTCATCTGGCCTGTCTATGTCAATTTCACGACCGAAGAATGGGAGCAAGGCATGCTTGACGAATATGCGGCACAGGCGGCATTGGCAGCGAATGACGTTCTGATGATCAATCCAATCGACCATGAGCCTTTGAATCATGGAGGCTCCTTCCACTTTCACAATGGAAAAACAGTCGCAAGAATTCCGTTTGACCGGGAAGACGTTCTGATTGTTGATGTCTAATAAAATAGAAAATATAAGGAGGAAATACCGCGGAACGCGCCTGTGATGATCTTGGTTTCCGCCAAAGAGGGCGGCACCTCCTTCGAGGACAGCTGCCTCGCCATGGAAAACATGTTCATCGCGGCGGCTTCCCTTGGCATCATGAGCGGTTGGGATCACGCCACGGTCAAGGACCTGTTCCGGCACGACCCGGCGCTCAAGGCCGAGTTGATCCCGGAGGGTTACGTCCTCTACGCGGCGGCCTTCTTCGGCTATCCCGGCCCCAGCGTCAAGGACCGGGGCGAGCGCAAGGGCACCGTGGAATTCAAGTGACGACGTTTGCCGCTTGAAGGAAAGCAACATGGAAAGAACGACGGAGGGAATAAACTATGAGCAAGATTCTTGTGATCACCACCAGCCTGCGGGCAAGGAGCAATTCGGACATCCTCGCTGAGCGGCTGATCGCCGGGACGAAGGACGCCGGACATGAGGTGGAGCAAATCAGCCTCAAAGGAAAAGAGATCAAATTCTGCATCGGCTGTCTGGCCTGTCAGAAGACGCAGAAGTGCATTCAGAAGGACGACGCGGTGTGGATCTCGGAAAAGGTCAGGGACGCGGACACGCTTGTGTTCGTCACGCCGATCTATTACTACGAGATGAGCGGCCAGATGAAGACGCTGCTCGACCGAATGAACCCGCTGTATGCCTCGGATTACCGCTTCCGCAGGGTCTACCTGCTCTCCTGCGCGGCGGACGACGCGGATCACACGCCGGAGAAGGCTGTGAACGGACTGCAGGGCTGGGTGGACTGCTTTGAGAAGGCGGAGCTTGCCGGTTCGATCTTCTTCGGCGGTATCAACGATCCCGCGGAGGCGGCAGGCAAAGAGAAAGAGCTTGAGGAAGCTTATGAATATGGAAAATCGCTGCTTTAAGGTTTTATGCCTTGTGCTTGCCGCGCTGATGATCTTGGCGCTTGCCGGATGCGGAGCGCAGAAACCGGCTGAACCAAGAACGGATGTTGAATTGACGGGCGACGCATCACATGCTGAATCTCAAACGGAATCTCAGCCCATATCTCAAACGGATTCTCAGCCCGTGTCTCAAACCGAAAACAGTATCGAGCCGCAGACAGAAACCGGCGGCGTGATCGTCGTATATTTCTCACGCACCGGGCATACGAAACCGCTCGCGGAGTATATCAAAGAAGAACTCGACGCCAGTATCTGCGAAATCGAGGCGAAAGTGCCGTACACCGACGACGATATCAAGTATTACACCGACTGCCGCGCCGACCGGGAGCAGGCCGACCCCTCCGCTCGCCCGGAGATTGCCGGAGAACTGCCGGATCTGTCGAACTATGATACCGTGTTTCTCGGATATCCGATCTGGCACGGCCAGGCGCCGAAGATTATTTACACCTTTCTTGAAAGCGTCGATGTGAGCGGCAAGACGGTGATTCCGTTCTGCACCTCCGCTTCCAGTCCGGTGGGCTCCAGCGCGGAAAACCTGCACTCCCTGGCTCCGAACGCTGAATGGAGAGACGGAACGCGATTTGCGATCGGAACGACGAGAGAAGAAATCAAAGAATGGCTGAAACAATTTGATTTGAAAGTAACGGATAACGACATGAAAGACGATAGTGAAATCATCCGCCCGTCCTGCGTTCTGGTGATCGAAGCGAACGGAAAGATTTTCTACGCGGATTTTGAGGATAATTCTTCGGCGGAGGCGCTGAAAGAAAAACTGAATTCCGAAGCGATCACCGTTGATATGCACGACTACGGCAGCTTTGAGAAAGTCGGCGCTCTTCCGTGGGAGCTGCCCCGGAACGACACGCAGATCGCGACTGAACCGGGAGATGTCATTCTTTATCAGGGCAATCAGATCACAGTGTACTACGATACAAACAGCTGGAACTTCACACGCCTTGCGCGTATCAGGAACGCGACGAAGGAGGAACTTCTCGCCGCGCTCGGAGACGGCGATGTCAGCGTAAAGTTTTCTCTTGAATGGGGCGAATAAGAACGGAGGAACAAAACGATCCGCAATTAATATTTCTCTGATTCGGAATTGCCTTTTCCATAATTTCGACTATAATAATATTATATGAGGATTTTTTCAATCATGCTGCGGGCAGCCGCCGCAAACGAATGATAAGGAGGATATCGCAATGAACGAAAAGCAGATCATTCTGGAAGCCATGAAAAAAGCCGGTGAGCCGCTGAACGCGGGAAAGATCGCAGAGCTGACCGGGCTTGACCGCAAGCTCGTGGATAAGGCAATGGCCGATATGAAAAAGGACGGCTCAATTGTTTCCCCTGTCCGCTGCAAGTGGGAGCCTGCAGAGAAGTAAACGCGTATGGATAAGGTGGAAGTATCCCGCGAAAAAACGATCATCAAAACCAGCATCATCGGGATTATTGCCAACGTGTTCCTTGCCGGCTTCAAAGCCGTGATCGGTCTGATGACCAACTCCATCGCCATCGTCCTGGACGCCGTCAACAACATCTCCGACGCCGGCAGTTCATTGATCACGATCGTCGGGACGAAGTTGGCAGGAAAAGAACCGGACAAGAAGCACCCCTTTGGCTACGGGCGGATCGAATACCTCAGCGCCATGATTATTTCGGTGATTGTGCTGTACGCCGGTATCACGTCTTTTGTAGAGTCAGTCAAGCAGATCATTCATCCGGAGACGCCAGACTATAATACGGTTTCATTGATTATCGTTGGCGTTGCCGTGGTAGTCAAAATCCTGCTCGGCCGCTTCGTCAAGGGTGTGGGCGTCAAGGTCAACTCCGATTCGCTGATCAACTCCGGTGAGGATGCCATGCTGGACTCCGTCATTTCGGCGTCCACCCTGGTCGCTGCCGGAATCTTTCTGATCTTCCATGTCTCTCTGGAAGCGTGGCTCGGCGCGATCATTTCCCTTGTGATCATCAAATCCGGCATTGAAATGCTGCGAGATACGATTTCGCAGATTCTCGGCGAGCGCAACGATCAGGAGCTTGCCAAAAAGATTCACGATACGGTCCTGAGCTTCCCGCAGGTACAGGGGGCCTACGATCTGGTGCTGAACAATTACGGTCCCGACACTTGGAACGGCTCCATCCACATCGAGGTTCCGGATACCTGTACTGCGGACCAATTGGACCAACTGCTCCGCGAGATCATGATGAAGGTCATTCAGGAGCACAATGTCATCCTAACAGCGATCGGTGTGTACTCGGTCAACACGAAAGACCCGGAGGTCATCGCGGCAAAGCGGCAGGTGGAGGAGATCGTATTCGCACACGAACACATCAGGCAGATGCACGGCTTCTATCTGATCAAGGAACAGAACACAATGCGCTTCGATCTTGTGGTCAGCTTCGACGCAAAGGACCGCAAGGCGGTATTCCGCGAGGCTGTCGCCGACGTACAAAAGGCGTTCCCGGACTACCACCTCCAGGCTGCAATGGATACGGATTTTACCGAAGAGTAGAGCTTGTTGCAAACAGAGCAGCCAGTCAAAAATGGTTCGCAGTAGACCCTAAATATTTGATCTTCTGCCAGCTCTATCAAATCTTTCAAATCCGTATAACAATGTATTTTCTGTTTATTATCCGGCATCTACTTTAGGATATCAGCAATAGTATACACCCCGTCTTTTCTTTCCAATATTCCCTCTGCTACCATATCCCTTCTAATGGTACAGAAGTCATCATGGAAATCAGCGATGATCAGATTCACTTCTTTCTCCGTATACTTTTTGCCCTTCTTAATTGCTTTTCCAATTTCTTCAAGAACAATCTTTTCCTTCTTGCGCTGACTGGGAATCGATTTAAGTTTGCCATATTCAAAGAAAGCATCAATTACCTTTTTGCGGTATGCATCGTCGCGCTCTTTTTGCAGTTCACTCTCAGATGTCTTTTCACTTAAGATATCAATAATATTAACCTCAAAAAGATCCTTATTGATGGAGTACATAGTATAGTACTGATCTTTGTAAGACTTAACAGCCCCGGCATCTTCGAGTTTTTTCAGGTGAAAAGAAACTGTGGCAGAGGTCAGCTCCAGTCGCTCTGCAAGGCGCTCAACGTACATATCTTCTACCATAAGTGACTTTAGTATGGACAGTCTTGACTTATCTGCAAGGCATTTAAAAAATGCAATTGCTTCCTTATCTGTCATGATTACCTCCCGTTTCAAAACAATTCATCAAATCTCTCTATGATACTGTCGGCCACTTTAAGCTTGGCTTCTTCAATCATGATCTTCTCTGCATCATTATGCTCTTTAGCTTTCGATAGAGAATTTCTCCACTGCGCAGGGACATTAACAGATAGCTTTTGAAAGCCGTCTCTGAAGGCCCTCTCATCTCCGGCCGCCTGCTTATATGGCACATCTATGAGTGAAGTAAAAACATCATAAATATTAAGAGCAGCCCTATATGATCTGGCTTCATCCTCTCTGTCATCAGCAATAAGAGAATCTATCCGGGACTGTGTTTTCTGCTTTTCATTCTCCATAAATTCTTTTAGTTCTTTAATCCTTTTTTCCATCATATTAGTCCTTTTTGTTATTTCATCAAATAGTAAATGTATTCTTATAAGAGCATTTATCTTATTTGCTGCAAATTCAATGCTTCATCTGTTCTTACTTTTTTATTTAAATGATTTCCAATTATACAGAATTACCCCAACATTCACAAAATCCATATGGAACCTGGCCTTATTAGTTCCACCAAACAAATAGTTCATTCCAAGTCCGATATGAAATGTTCCAAGTGCATCCTCGTCAAGAGCAGCCCCTTTTCCCGAATATACAACTGCCGGATTCATGCCAATTCCAAGTTCTCCGACTATCCTTGCCCCTTCTTCCTGTCCGGAAAGAAGCTCATTAAACGCATCACAGTCAGAATCTGTTACTCTCCCATTCTTTATTGTTATTGTTATATTGTCAAAAGAGCCAACATCTTCAATAAACAGATTCTTGAAAAAAACAGTTCCGTTTGTCTTATCTTCTAATGGTGCTATATAAATCTCGCCGCACGGAAAAGCGCCTTCTCCTGCATCAATGATCCACTCTCTTCCAGTAACATCCATAGTAAGTGTACTATCTTCACCGGTTCTTATTGTTATGATATTTGAAGTAAAGCTATCGATCTTCTTCTGACATTCTAAGGCAAGTGCTTCGTAGTCAATATTCAAAGCCTTATCCATCCTGACCTTATATTCTTCATAGTCTTCTCCTGCAAGTGCAGCATTAGTCTGTGACGGCATAGTAATCTGAATAAGCTTTTCGTGACTGCTCATGAATGAAAAAAGTGATCTAAGAACCATAGAAAAATCTGCATATTTATCTTTTTCAAGTCCCCTTGGCGGCATTCCGGCAGGTCTTTGAAGAACATCTATGACCATTGTACAATCTTTGACCGGCTCAAAAAAGCTGTCATCTATATTTTCAGCACCTTTACCGGCAAGCTCTATAAGAAATTCCTCTGTAAAGTTCAGCGTCTTGTAATTTATCCCTTTATAGCTTAACTCGTTTTCAAACAATTTTAGGTCACTATCATCTCCCTCACTCCAATAATTGAGCAGGACTACATCGTCAGCAGCTATCTTCATAGCGTTTATCATTTTCTCAATAGTATTTTGATTCATGTCTATCCTCCAATTTATTTTCAGTTAGATATCTATCTAACTATTTTATATTATTTTACATTATAATGGGCCCCTTGTCAAGACCACGTCCGAAAAAAATATCGTGAACGGGTTTTGCGTGGTTTTGCTTGCTGGCCTTCATATGTCAGCAGCAGTAGAGGCTGTGGTTTTGTGGGTAACCGGCTCGCTTATGGAGCTTTGGTCTGTCTGTGGGTAAGCTGTGGGCAGCCTGCTGTCCATAGCTTATCCATGGACAGTCCACGGCGGAATGCCGGTTATCTACAAATCCACGGCCCGGATCAGGCAATCAGGAAGCAATCGGAAAAGGCTTCTGATGGCGTCCTGTTCCCCAGGGATTCGTGGGGGCGGATTTCGTTGTATTCGTGAATATATTCCCGAATCAACTTCCGCAGTTCCCTTGGACTATCGTTAACTGACCAATTGTTTTCAGCATAGTTTCCTTTTCTTTCTTCAGGCTTTCCTCCTTCCTGCGGGCAGCTTTTTCGGCCTTCTTAGGATTCTCGAAAACCGTGCTCGCGTTCTCAAGAAACTCCGACTTCCAGTTCCGAACCATGTTCGGGTTGAGGTTGTACTCCGAGGCAATTTCGCTCAGGCTTTTATCTCCCTGGAGAACCTCGATGACCACCTTCGCCTTGAACTCCGATGTGTATGTTTTGTATGACATGGTGTTTGCTCCTTCCTTCGTTTAGACGCATTATACCATGTTCACGCATTTTTTCAATCCCGCGGTCCACCCTGGGACCATTATATAGAACGAAATTTACACACTACGACACTTTCCCGGAAAGGGCCCGCGCAGGGCCCTTTTTTCATAAAATAGTCTAAACCCAATAAACTTCTTGCGGACCGTGTCTTCGCCAAGAGTTTCCTCCCGCTTGATCATGGAAATCGTGCGGAATTCTCCCGCCCAGGCAGACCGTGGCAACAATCTGATAGGGACATAGCAAAACCCCTCTGGAATCTACGATTTCAGAGGGGCTTTGTCCGGGTTGCGGGACTTGAACCCACGGTCTCTTGGTCCCAAACCAAGCGCGATACCAAACTTCGCTAAACCCGGATATTTCGATGAGCGCGGTTGCATGTGGTTGTGTGGGAGCGGTTGGGGAACTCCTGCCCAGATATTATACAGGATAACGCGGGAAAAAGCAATGGTTTTTTTGCAAAAGAATCAGAGGAATACGGATTTCTCACCCGGTGCGTGCACCGGGTGAGAAATGGCGGGGCGATGGAATAGATGCAGTCAAAACAGCATTCTGGCGCATGGGGTCATGGGATGGGGCGCCGGGAGGCGAAAAGGGCGCGGAGGGTACTGGGCAGGCCGCGGACTGGGTGTTCAAACCAGGCGGCGTTGCTGTCATGATCCGGCGCGTGGGGGTCGGTGGCGCCCATTTCGGCGGTGACGCTATGGATGCGGAGGATGCCCAGGCGATAGGCGCGGTAATGTGCGCGCAGCTCGAAGGCCAGGCCACGCGGCGTTCTGCCGCACAGAGCGCCGGGGACCCGTTCCCGGGCGGTACGGATCATCTCTGCAGCCAGAACGCGGGAAAGCCGCCGCTCCATGCAGACGCGGGCGTTGGCTTGGCGATTGTCAAAGCCCAGGGCGCCTTTCGGCGTCACCGAAAAGGCCAGCGTGCAGGTCCCATGCGGAGTGCGTAGCGTGATATGATAGAGGGCGCGCTGTTCGTCTTCCAGCTGCAGGGTTACATTGGCAGTCATAGCATCCGCCTACCTTCTGAAGGATTCGGGGGGTGTTAATTCACTTTGAACCAGCCGGGGTCGATTTCGTCAAACAGGATGGCGTACTGGACATACTGATAGGCTTGCAGCAGCGGGTCGTCCATCAGATAGGAAATGTTGTCATACACCTCGCCATTGGCAGTGACGATGCCCTGGGCGGAGATGATCGGGTACTTCTCATGAACCGCTTCGAGCAGCTGCACATAGGGCGGCAGGGGGAAGTTGCCGCGCTGGAGAATCAGCCAGGGGAGGTAGTTTGCGCTGAGCGAAGCGTTATGGACGGTTTCGGTTTCATAGTTTGTCCAGATAAAGAACTTGGATTTAAAGAAATCCAGGTAATAGCCATTGCTTGTGTAGATCTGATCGCAAGCCTCGTCGCTGAGATGGGGCTGGTGGTCTCCGAAGAAGATGATCATGGTGGGCTCGGCGCTGTCCTTGTACTGCTCCACCAGCTGCTGCACGGAGGCATCAGACACCTTGATCAGAGACAGATACACCTGTGCAGTCTGATCCAGACTGTCTGCAAAGGGGGCGAGGGTTTCAGCTCGCGGCACATCTTCGAAATAGTCGTAGTCCGCATGGTTCTGGATCGTGACATTGAATAAGAACCGCGGCTTTCCCTCATTTGCGGCAGCGCGCTGTTCCACGAACGCATAATCCGTGGCGTCTGTGATATAGCGGTGAAGAATATTTTTATCTTCTATAGTGGGGTAATTCTCAATCGAATGGAAGATTTCAAACCCCAGGTTGGGATAAACAATATTCCGGTTCCAGTTGGTGGCGTTGCTGGCGTGGAAAGCCTCGGTGAGATAGCCATTTTCCCGGAAATAGGAGGCCAGAGAAAACATCGGTTTCGTTACATATTCCGTGTAGGGATAGGCGCTGGCGTTCATGTAGGCCAGGGTGTTGCCTGTGAGTGCTTCAAATTCCGTATTGCAGGTGCCGCCGCCAGTGACGGAGACATAGAGACTGCCCTCCACGGTATTCGCATCCAGGCTGTCGATGAAGGGCATAACATCAATGCTGGAGTCCAAACCCACGGTACGCAAATCGGAAAAGGCCTCGTTCATGACCATGATGATCCGGGTGGGATGCACCGCACCGCTGTCGGTCTGGGGCTGATACTCATCCAGAAGCGCATTCACGAGCTCCCGGGAATAGCCCTCGGGCATGGGAACATGGCTGCTGGCGGCGCTCTTTACATAGGTGAGCAAAATGCCCTCCCGGTAGAAACCGTCGAGAACCATGGCATCCCACTGGAAGTCGTTCACCGCGTCAAAGGCGGAGTTGTTTACGCCAAGCACGACAAGGATGACCGCGATCCCAGCACAGATGCCGCGCTGGATAAGACGCTTCTTCAGCGGCGGTTTTTCAGCGGGTCTGGATCTCCGGTAAACCAGGATGAGCATGGTGAGCCAGAGGACCACGGCCAGGACGCCCACAATGATCTGCCAGGTCGGGGTTAAATCGTAACCGCCGACGACTTCTCTGGCCGTGCCCAGCGCCTTCAAATCAGCAGGCATGATCGGCTTGTTGCGGAACTGGATCACAAAGTGATTGGCGATATACCAGACAAGGGCAAAGACCGAAACGGAGACGGTTCCGATCCAGGGGAGGGTCAAAGCGTTGATCAGCAGGGCGGCTGCAAAGAACAACAGCCAGTTGAGCCAGAAATAGGTATAATCGACATAGGGCAGACTATCACAGAGCAGGCAGCCCATGATCATGGTCAACATCAAACAGGCGGCGGAAAGCAGCGGCAGCTTTAACTGCGGTGCACGCTCCAACAAAACCGCAAGACCGACGGCCAGAAGAATGGCAATCAAAAGCAGGAAAAGAGAATAAACAATCCAAACAACAGCCGGGATCAGAATACTTCCCTGCAAGCCGATCGTCATCAGTTGTTCCTCTCCCTCGGGGATCTCAAAATGCACCAGCGCCGATTCATTGGATTCTACTGCCGAATGTCGGGATATGGTGAACGGGTGCGTGACACCGTCCTTGTTCAGATGGGTCACCACACGGCCAAACATGGTGATATCATAGGATAGAATGTCGGCCTGCTCGACATCATAGGTCAACAGAAACACATCTTTGACGCTGTAAGAAAGCCCGGGCAGGCGAAGCGTTTTCAATTCCGAGCCAAAATAGGAGTTTGCCTCGTAGAGATAGTAAAAGGTTTTATGAGAGTCTGTCAAATAGGTGCTACAGTAGCCTTCGCCGACAATGTTGTCGGTATAGATCACGACATCAAAGTTTGGCGGCAAAAGCCCGAAAAAAAATACTACAAAGCTGAGCGGAATTGTTACAAGAAGAGAAAAAAGAATGGGCTTGATGCGCTGCTTCAACCATTTGAACATGAGTGGAACCTCCGGAGTTTTTCTGATTTCATGAAAAGACGCTGCCCCGCAAAAGGGCAGCGCTTTCGTTTGCCCAACTACAGCGTTGGGGAGATGCCCCCTCCAGTTTCCCGGAATCAGGAGGGGGCGAGATGCGGAAAATGATTAGCCGGCAGTAATTTTCGGGGTAGCGGTGCCGTCACCTGCGATGCTGATGGTAACGGTGTACTTGGTGGGAAGAGAGCCGGCGCCGATGATGCTCTTAAGGCTCTTCTGAACCTGCTGTCCATTGCCCTGGTAAGTCAGATAGGGAGCGGGAGAGGTCTGGCAGCCCTGCTGTCTCTGCTGTGCAGTGACAGAGATGGTGGGTCTGTTGGACTGAGTGGGCTTCTCCAGGTACTTGGTCACGACTTCGGAGTAAGCGGAGCGAATGTTGGCAACGTCAGTAGCCTCTCTGGACTTCTCCAGCTGAGCGGAGAAAACGGGGATAGCGACAGCGACAAGAACAGCAATGATCGCAACAACGATCAGCAGCTCTGCCAGGGTAAAGCCTTTGCGATTCTGTTTCATTTCGAAAAAACTCCTTTCAAGTTAAGAGGTGCGCGGGATCATGCAGGGATCCGCGAATACGAATTATTTTCAAACTACCCGGGAAGTAGTTTAAAAAACATAGAGGATAGCGCGTGAGAAAACGCGGCGGAGCTTGTCACGGCGGAAGGACCTTTCAACGCGCTCAGTCGATCTTTGGTTTAAGCGTGCCGCTTGGATCCAATTCCAGGGTCACAGTATAGAAACCCTCGGTCTTATCGGGAATGATAACCTCCCTCACTTCACCGTCAATCTGATAATACACGGTGGGGCGGGGCTCCGTCTGCCATCCGGCGATCCGCTGCAGCACAGCCACATCTGCGGTCCGCACCACGCCGTCTGCAACGAATGCTGTGAGCAGCTCGGAAAACGCGGAGCGAACATTGGCAATATCGGTTGTTTCACGGCTCTTTTCGAGGCCGGCGGTGTACATGGGAACGGCAATCGCCACCAGCACAGCCACGATCGCAACAACGATCAGAAGCTCAGCCAGGGTAAAGCCTTTTTGATTCTTTTTCATTGTGAAGAACTCCTTTCGAATTCAAGAAACACGGGATACCTCGAAAGGGGGCCGGGGAATCCAGCCGTTCCATGCGGTCCGGGAGAAGAATCATCTGCCCGAATCACCCAAGTGCTTACATCATGCTGTACATGCTGAACATGGACATGTAGATGGCAACAACCACGAAGCCTGCAATACCGGCCAGGCCGACCATGATGGCGGGCTCCAACTTGGCAACAGCGGCAGCAATCGCGCCGTCCAGCTCCACATCGAAGTAATTAGAGATGGTCTTCAAGGTCTGCTCCATTTCACCGGTGTTCTCGCCGACGGTGATCATGTCCACCAGAAGGTCAGGCATAACGCCGGCTTCCTTCAGACTGGCGCCGACCGATCTGCCTTCCTCTACCTTGACGGCGATCTTGCCGACCTGCTTGCTCACATAGTAGTTGGAAAGCGTGCGGGCCGTGATGGACAGGGAACGGACCATGGGAAGTCCGGCGCCGAGCATCGTGCCCATTGTGCTGGCAAACTGGGAGGCGGAGCTGAGCTGGCTGATATTGCCGGCAAGGGGAAGCTCGCGGGTGATCTCCGCAACCTTTAGTTTTCCCTTTTCTGTGTTCTTGTAGATTCGGAAGGCAAAATAGAGCAAGCTTCCGATGGCGATTATGAGCAAGATGTAATCACGGAAGAAGTTGGAAATGGCGATCAGAAGTTTGGTGATGCCGGGCAGCTCGCCGCCCAGGTCTTCAAACATTGCCGTAAAGGTGGGAACCACCTTTACCATCAGCACGATCACGACGATGACCGCAATGACAAGAACGAAGAGCGGATAGGCCATGGCGCCTCTGAGCTTTTTCTTCAGCTTCATGACTTTGTCGAAGTGCTCGTGCATGGTGTCGAAGGATTTGTCCACGCTACCGGTTTCCTCGCCGGCGCGGACTGTTTCCACGAAGGTTGCGGGGAAGAGATCGCCACCGCGGTCGGCGAAGCTGGCGGAGAGCGAACGGCCGCCTTCCACATCGTCGGCAACCTGGCTGAGGATCCGGTGCAGCACCCGGTCGCCGATCTTATCGGCCACCAGATGGCAGGCTCTGGCAACAGGGATGCCGGCATTCAAAATGATGGAAAACTGGCTGCACATAATGGAGAAAGCCTTGGCATTCAGCTTATTGCCGCCGATCTCAAAGTTCAAGATGCTCTTTTTGTCCGCGCCAAGTGGGGTGAGTTTCTCAACATAGGAGCAGGTGCGCTTGATGCGCTCCATTGCGTCGACCTCGTTGTAGGCGTCCACCACGCCTGTGACCTTTTCGCCGCCATTACCTCTGGCGACATACTTATATGTAGTCGTAGCAGTTCCCTCCTTTCCCAGTACCTGGGAATTATACAGCGTTCTTCTTTACATAGTCTATATCTCGCGCATAGTGCAAGGCGGCTTCGCGGGTGATGGAGCCGTTTCGCACCAGACGGACCAGAGCCATATCCATGGTTTGACCGCCGATGGCAGCGGTGGTGGCGATGGTGTTCGCGATCTGGGGGGTGTTGCCTGCACGGATCAGATTTCGGATGGCATCCGTGACCACCATCATTTCGCAAGCCAGAACACGACCGCCGCCGCCTTTGCGTCCGATCAGCTGCTGGGTCAAAACGGCCTGCAGAACCATGGAAAGCTGGAGACGAATCTGGATCTGCATGCCTTCCGGGAAGACCTGCACGATACGGTCCACTGCATCGGAGGCGCTGCCGGTGTGCAAGGTCGCAAAGACCAAGTGGCCGGTCTCAGCTGCTGTGATGGCAGTTTCGATCGTGTCGCGGTCACGCATTTCGCCGATGAGGATGACATTGGGGTCCTCACGAAGCGTAGCGCGCAATCCGTCGGAGAAGCTTCTGGTATCTTTGCCGATCTCGCGCTGGTTGATTGCGGCGCGATCGGGCTTGTAGACATATTCTACAGGGTCCTCCAGGGTAACGATGTGGCAGCGCATGTTGTGGTTGATGTAGTCAAGCATGGCAGCCAGCGTGGTGGACTTGCCGGAGCTTGTCTCGCCGGTGACCAGGACGATGCCCTTGTGCAGGTCGGGAAGCTTCAAAGCTGCAGCGGGAAGGCCCAGGGATTCCAAATCAGGAATGTGGTCCTGCAGCAGACGAAGGGCAATGGAAGGAACGCCCTGCTGCCGGAAAATATGGACACGGCAACGGACGCCGCCGTAGGTTCCGGCCATATCGACCTCGCCGATATGCTCCATCTGCTTGTATTCATCGCCGGCCAGCCAGCGGGCGTAGAATTCGCAATCCCGAATGGTGAGGCGGTCGGGATACATATCCTGGAGCCAGCCGTCAATGCGGTATTTGGGAGGCAGGTCGAAGATCAGGTGGACATCAGTTGCGTTATCCTTTTTGGCCCGGGCTACAAGTTCGTCAATAGATATCATGGGCAACGGCCTCCTTATTTAGTCGTTATTTAGTCGTCCTGGGCGATGACACGGACCACTTCATCCACAGAGGTCGTGCCTTCCAAAACCAGTCGAACGGCGTTTTCGTGAAGCGTAACAAAGTTTTCTTTTTTCAGCTGTTCCTCAATGACCTCGCGCTTTGCGCCGGCGGAGACCAGAGCGCGGATGGAGCGGGTCAGAAGCAACATTTCGAACACAGCGATACGACCCTTATAGCCACGGTTGGAGCACTCAGGGCAACCCTCGCCGCGATAGAATTGCGCACCGGCGGGAATGTCGCCGCCCAGCATCTCGATCTCTTCCTCCGAGGGCGTATATGGTTTGCGGCAGCGCGTGCAGACCCGGCGGACCAGACGCTGAGAAATGACGCCACGCAAGGCGCTGGAGGTGAGGAAAGGTTCTACACCGATGTCGTTCAGACGCTCGATGGTACCGACGGCGTCGTTGGTGTGGATGGTGGAGAGCACCACATGGCCGGTGATGGCCGCGCGCATGGCGATCTCGGCGGTTTCGCCGTCACGAATCTCACCGACAGCGATGATATCGGGGTCTTGACGAAGGATGGAACGCAAGCCGCTGGCGAAGGTCATGCCGGTCTTTTCGTTGATGGGGACCTGGTTGATACCGGCCACATTATATTCTACGGGGTCCTCCAGCGTCACCAGGTTGACATCCGGGGTGTTGAGGTCGTCGATCATGGTGTACATGGTGGTGGATTTACCGGAGCCGGTGGGTCCTGCGATCAGCAACACGCCGCTTCGGCAGCGGAGCATGTGCTCGTACTTCTCCAGGTCGCTGCCCACCAGACCGATGACTTCCTTGCTGAGCTTGGTGCCGGCTTTATCCAGCAGACGCATAACGATCTTTTCGCCGTAGACGGTAGGCAGGGTGGACACACGGAGGTCAATATCCTTGTTGCGGACACGGACATTGAAACGGCCGTCCTGCGGGATGCGGCGTTCGGAAATGTTCATGCCGCTCATAACCTTCAAGCGGGAGATCACGGAGCTCTGCAGTTCTTTGGGAACGATCAGGATCTCTCGCATCACGCCGTCGATGCGCATCCGGACGCGAAGATCGTTTTCGCGGGGCTCCATATGAATATCACTGCATCGTTCGGTGATGGCACGCTCCAGAATGGAGTTGACCAGGCGGACGGTGGGGGCGCTGTCGTTGTCGTTGTCCAGCTGATTGGCAGCGAAGGTGTTGTCGCCTGTGATGGTCTCTCCGGAACTCGAGGAGCCGGCCTCGCGGCGCATCTCTTCGATGGCTCTGGCGGCACCTTCGTTGCCGTAGAGGATCATGATGGCATGGTCGATGGCCGAGGCTGTGGCCACCATCTGCACCACTCTCTTGCGGACGGCACGGCGAACTTCCTCCACAGCGTAGAAGTTCATGGGGTCGGACATGGCCAGATACAGCTCGTCGTTTACGACCTTGACCGGAACGACCTGATACTGCTGGGCGATGCTCTTTGGAAGCATCTGCGCCAGGTGGGTGGGGATGCTGACCTTGGACAGATCGACATACTCGATGCCGAGCTGTTTCTGCAACGCCGCGATCAGATCGTCTTCTGTGATGATCCCACTGTTGATCAGCGCGGTACCAAGACGCTCTTTGGTTTCTTTCTGGCGGGCAAGCGCCTGCTGAAGCTGGGCTTCTGTAATTGTCTTAGCTGCAATCAGCAGCTCGCCAAGTCTTTTATAAGTTGCCATAATCGTTCACCATAGAATTGAATATGTATTCTTGCGCACTTGCACATCTGTGCAGGGAAGCGAGCCGAAAAATAATACAAGGATATTTCATCATTATGATACACTATAAAAGCCCGAAACGCAAGTGATTTTTTAAAAATTTTTAAATTTTTTTGATTATTCCAATTTATCAGTTGCAAAAGCTTGCACCCCATGCTATAATCTTCCTGTATAGTTCTATCCTTCATTCGCAAGCTATACCATCTATGCAGGATTTCTTGTAACCAATGGAGGCAATGCAGCATGGATTTTCCAATTCGAGTGCGGCTGAGCAGCCGCCGGGGTGCTTCCCGGATGACCACGCTTTTTATCATTATGGTCCTCATTATGGGCGGCATCATTGCTTTCCCTTATGTGAAAGATTATGTTAAGGAATCCGAGCGATTCTCTTGCCAGACCGCGCTGGATTCGGCGAAGCGGAGCATGGCGGCGGACTATATGCTTACCAACAGTGTCTCCACCGAGACGCCTTCCGCCTATGTCATAAACGGTCACGACGATCTGTGCCCCAGCGGCGGAACGGTCTATGTGCGAGAGGTGGAACCTGAATCCAGCAATGAATTGCCGTATGAGCTGGTCTGCGGCCTGCATGCCCCCGACGAAAAGCTTCGGACCCGCCTCAATTCCGGCTATGTCCTGTCCCAGATCGAGCAGGAGGTTGCCCGGCTTCGCCTTTCCGGCACGCCGTATCCGGAGTCTGTGACCGTCAAGCTCAACGGAGAAGAAATTATTGCAAACTTGGTGGATGATTATGTATTTTTCTATGGCGGCACGGATGCCACCAAGGGAGTCGACGGTACCGTCGCATACTATTCTATTGTCGGCCACAGCGCCTTTGGCAGCGATTCCGGCGTGGAAGAGGGAACGGTCTGGTACTTCTGCTTTGCCGACGAGAACCACAATGCGACTTGGACGCCGCGCAAAGGTTGGACAGGAGACAGCTACGAATGATTTCTATCTATCAGAATACCGGCCTGCTGGCCTATTCCTGCACGGTGGCCGGCGTGTTAGGGGCTGTCATGGGGAGCTTCCTCAACTGTGCTGCCGGCAGGATGGCCAAGGATGAGCCCTTCATCAAGGGCAGAAGCCACTGCCCCGCCTGCGGCCATGTTCTGGAAACGGCGGATCTGGTTCCTGTGTTCAGCTGGCTCTTTCTGAAAGGAAAGTGCCGCCACTGCGGCGTCAAGATCTCGCCCCGTTACCTGTGCACGGAGCTGCTGTTTGCAGCCATCAGCATCGTCTGCCTGCTGTATTTCGATTTGACGGTGCTCTGCCTGCGCAACTGGGTCATGCTTTGCTGCCTGTTCTGCCTCTCATTGGTGGACTTTGAAAGCCGGATCATTCCCAATGGCACCTTGCTGTTTGCGGCCGGTGCGTGGGTGGTGGCAGAACCCTTCCTGTTTGAAAACTGGACGAAGACCCTGGCACATGTCGGGACCAGCCTCGTCATCAGCGGCGGTCTGCTTTTGATCTCCATGGTGATGGATCGCGTGCTGAAGCGTGAGAGCCTCGGCGGGGGAGATGTGAAGCTCTTTGCCGTTGTCGGCTTGTATCTCGGCCTGCTGTCGTCGATGTTTATGTTGATCCTATCCTGTGTGCTGGGTCTGGCGGTGAATCTGCCCCGGCAGAAGGGCAGCAGCGAGCCCTTCCCGTTCGGCCCCTGGATTGCCATTGCCACGGCAATCATGCTCTTCTTCGGTGATAAGCTGGTGCTCTGGTATCTGGGCATCATGGGCGTGCTTCGCACACCGTCATTTCTAATGTAGTTTAGCGGTTCGTAAACCGCTGATCGTTATTCACTTTTATTTTTCATTTTGAGATAGTGAGGGGATACAGATGGCAAAAACAATTTTAGGCGTGGACATTGGCTCTGACAGCCTTAAGCTTGCCTTAGTAGCTGGCAAGATTGTCAAAAAGGTTGTCGCTGTTCCGATGCCCCATAGTCTCGTCAAAGAGGGCCGGGTCGTTTCCATCGACGCGATGGGCGACTTGATCAGCTCCACCATGCGGGAAAATGACATCCATTGCACAGAAGGCGCAATGGTCCTTCCCGATGAGGTTGCTTATGTCCGAAATGTTGTCATGCATCGTATGACCACTGAACAGCTGGACACCAACCTCCCCTATGAGTTCCGCGACTACATCAGCGAAGACCTTAGTAATTTTTACTATGATTACGCGCTGCTGGATGCCGTTGAGGAGCCCAAGTCGGCTGCAAAGCCGAAAAAGAAAAAGAGCAAAAAGTCCAAAGAGGATGATCCTCTGGGCATGGGCGACGGCATGAGCGAGACGGAACCCGTTGAGGAAGAGGCGCCCGCTCCGGTACCGACCCTTCCGACGGAGGAAGAGGACGGCATGCACCTTATGGCTGCTGCCGTGCCGCGCGCCGTGATCGAGGACGCCAGAAATATGTTCCATAAGGCTGGCATGACGCTGGTCAAGGCAGCACCGGCTGTCTGCAGCTTCATTCCGCTCATTCGCTCCGCCGAAGAAGCGTCCGGTGAGAGCGGAGAGTACTGCCTCCTGGATTTGGGCTACAAATCCATTCGTATGTACATGTTCCGCGGTGACCGTTATATCGTCACCCGCGAGCTGGAAACGGGCCTCTCCTTCCTGGACGAGGTCATCGCGGAAGCCTACGGCGTCGATGCGCACCTGGCCCACACTTACCTGCTGACCAACTATGATGAATGTCAGAGCAAGGAGTATTGCCAGAACGCCTATAATAACATTGCTGTGGAACTCATGCGAGCCCTGAACTTCTATCGGTTCAGCAACCAGGACAGCCAGCTCTCTGATGTTTGGCTTTGCGGCGGCGGCGCTATGATCGCTCCGTTGCGCGATGCAATCACAGAAACGCTCGACCTGCAGATCCATCAGGCCAGTGAGCTTCTCCCCGGTGGCAAGATCGCGAAAAAAGGTAATATCACGGTCCAGGCTTCCGGGATCGCGATGTACTAAGAGAAGGAGGGTTTAGTCATGGCAAATTCCATACTTGAAAAGCTGCCGATCGGCGGCTCGCGCGGCAAGACACCGACAAAGCGCTCCATCAACTTTGCGGAGATGGGGATCCAGAAAACCAACTATACTTCCACAATTATTGTTCTGATCGTGCTTGTGATTGCCGCCGCTGTGCTTTCGAAGTTCTTCATCATCGACCGCTTCCAGGAAGTTGCAGATGAAGAGGCCGCCACAGCAGAGCTGCAGGCACAATTGAACCAGGCCAATGCAAAGATCGAGAGCTTTGGCGACCTGACCGATACTTATGCCCAGTATACTTACAAAGACATGCAAGACTCTGAGGTGACGCTGGCCGATCGTACCCAGGTCATGGACTTGATCGATACCGTTATCTTTGATCGCTGCACAGTGGGATCCTGGGAGTTAAACGGAAACGAACTGACCATCAACATCACGGTTAAAGGTAACAACATGAAGATGGTCAACATGCTGGCTGATGAGCTCGGTGATGATCCGAGAGTTGCATATTCTACCTCCCCCTTCAGTAGAGCTTACGAGATCACGGTAGCGGGCAAAGAAAATGAGCCCGAACAGGAAACCATCACGGTTGGACGCATCAAGGCGACGCTGAAAAAGAAAGAGGTGATCAAGGGATGAAAAATCTGACTCGTTCTTTCTCTGGCAAGGAAAAAGTGATCCTTGTCCTTATGCTGGCGATTGTGCTTGGCTTTGCCTATAAATTCCTGGTTCACGACCCTGTTGTGAAGAGTATCGAAGAGGAACACAAAGCACAAGGCGAATTGCGGGATCAGATTGATGCTGCTAACACCAAGATCAGCTTCTTGACCCAGATGGAAGAAGAACTGGCCGCTCTGAAAGCATCCGGCGAGTCTGCATCCTATATGCCCCAGTATAACGCGGATAAGCGCGAAAGAGCCTTCCTGGGCAGCATCCTGAGAAACACGAAGGACTGGAGTATTAACATCGGTGACTGCACAAGATCCGGTGACCAGATCCGTCGGCAGTTTACCGTCACCTTTCTGACCGACACCTACGAAAACATGGAATGGTTCGTGATGCAGATCACCAAATGTTCCTATCGATGCGTGATCAATAATATCAACTGTTCCATCACTCGTTCAGAGACTCCTGAGGGCGAGGAAAAGATGTCCGTGCTCGTGACGCTTACCGCAACCTTCTTTGAAACCATGGTCGGCGGCGAGCCGGATGCGGCGCTTCCGTCGGATACCGGCAGATAAAACGCTTCGGAGAAACGCCAAAGCAATTCCTGCCGAAATAGCCTTGGGGAGGCACTTCATGAGGAAGTGCCTCCCTCTTACACGCTTTTTGGAAAATACGCCGCGCCTTTGAAAAACACAAGAATTTTTGCAAAGATTGTGAAAACAACTGGGATGTTTTTTCAGTTTGAGAGGTTGACGGAGAAGAAATGACAAGATATAATAGGACGGTAAACAGAAGTGATCCCTCCGATGTGCCATGGACACGCGACCGGCGGAGGATCCGGAGAGGGCGTCTGAATGATGGACGACGAGTTAAAACAAATCCAACGGGAGCTTGACCGCTTCCTCCAACCGCTCCCGGAGCGGGTGCGGGAGCTGTTTGAGACAGTGCGCTACGACGCAGCCCTGAAAAAGCTGGAAGCAGCGGAGGATCCTTCGCCTGAGTGGCTGCAGTCCCAGCTCCGTAATCTGCGAGTCAAGGCGCGGACGATCCGCGCCGCTGTCTCGGAGCAAGCGGAAACGCTAACGACCTTGCTGATGAAGTACACGGAGGCAGGCGGCAAAGATGCGCTTCGGATCGCCCACGCCAGAGAAGCGCTGCTGTTTCTGCAGCAGACATTGGATGAGCAGGCTGCGCAAGCCGCACTGCTGGAGCAAAACGCCCAGGCGGCAGCACAGCTTCGGGAACAGCAGGAGCTGCTGGACCGTCTCACATTGGAGCGGTTCCGGAAGAACAAAAAATAACACGACGATAATCCGCCTTGAGCGAGGAGGGCTACAGCATGAAGAAAGGAATTACGATCACCGGCACGGCAGCTTTGATCATTGGGGCAGTCGGCCGCATCGTCCTGGCAGTGGAAAAGTACGACATCATCCGTTACAGCTCAGCTGCCACGAACCGTTTGTTGACATGGATCTCCCGGGGGCTGATCTTGTTCGGCGTGGCGGTTTTGGCAGGCTTTGTTGCCCAGATCTTGCTCGCAAGAGGCGAGGCCAAAAAGATGGAACAGCGCCTGGATGCGCTGCGCACGGCAGACCGCAAGGCCAAAGCGCCGCTGTCTACGGAATCGGGCCGCTTCAACGAGGAAAAAATGCACGAGCTGCTGCGCACCCTGTTTGCAAGCGCGCCGGCTGAACTGGCGGCCTACCAGCCCCGCTTTCAGACCCAGCTGGACCGCATGAATGAATACCAGGCGAATCTGCAACGCCTGCTTCGGAACAATGACGCCACCGAGCTTTCCGAAGCGGAGTCGTTTTTGGACAAGGTGGAGCAGAACATGTTTGGCAAGATGCGGCAAATCTACAATCTGATGATGATGTACGATGAAACGACCCCCATTGAGGAATTGAAAACCGCGCTGGACGGCGGCCTGGCGCACAATGAGCGAGCGCTGAACCAGGCCAAAAAACTGAACGCTACGGTCACGGAATACATCAACAATCAAGGGGTCACCCAGGAATCCCTTGGCTCTGTGGAAGCCTTTATCAAAGTATTACAGGAGGAATTGACATGAAAAAACTGATTTCCCTCGCACTTGTTTTTGTCCTGCTGATGTCCTTGGCCGGATGCATGAATGTCTATGACGATCCTGCCGACGATGTCAAAGAGATCAGCCGGGACGACGCCATTGAGGAGATGGAGGCCATCCTCTCCAAAGTCCATGTTTACCAGGAAGATGCCCCTGTTGATTTGGACATGGTGGATTACTCAAACGAAGCCGACGCTTTGGCGGACATTTCCGTCTTTCCCATCACGGTGCAGGGCAACGGCGAGATCAACATTGAGATCGCGGCGGACACGGAGCTTTCCTCCGATGCACCCGACGACTGGATGAATGTCCTGGCCAAGAAATTCAACCAGGAAAACCACGAATACAACGGCAAAAAGGTGAGCGTCACCGTCCGCCAGATCACCGGCGGCGAGGTCGTGACCTATATGCGCGCCGGCCTGTATCAGCCCGATCTCTATGTGCCCAGCCACGGCGCCTGGGGCAAGATGCTGGAAGCCTCCGGCATCCCCACCATCACCCTCTGTGATCGCCTGCTGGGCAACACAGCCGGCATTCTGATCTCCGACAAGGTCTATGATGGCTTTATCGAGAAGTACAAGGAAGCCACCATGAAGACCGTTGTGGAGGCCACCATCAACGGCGATTTGACCTTTGCCTACACCTATCCATATGCCTCCAGCACGGGCTTAAACATGCTAACAATGATCCTGACGGCCTTTGACCCGGAGAACCCTCTGTCGGAGACTGCCTCCAGCAAGCTGATGGAATACCAGAAAACCGCACCCCCCACGGCCCACACCACCGCGATCATGCGCAACAATGCCAAGCGCGGCATTGTCAACGCCATGGCGATGGAAGAGCAGGCCTATGTGCTGAACGACGAGCTGAAAAACTATGTCTACATTCCTGTGGGTATTCGCCACGACCATCCCGTTTTTACCTTCTCCTATGTGAGCCAGGAAAAGCAGGAGGCCGCCCAACTCTTCATTGACTACTGCTTGACGGACGACGCCCAGAAGCTGGGCACAGAAAAAGGCTTCAACCGCCACGAGGATTACAAGGGACAGGACCCCGGCCTGGACGGCATGGGCTATCTCGCCGCCCAGAAGCTCTGGAAGCAGAACAAGACTGGCGGCCGTCCCGTTATTGCTGTGTTCGTCACGGATGTTTCCGGCTCCATGCGCGGCAATAAGCTGGCCAGCCTCCAGGACGCCCTGGTGCGCTCCGCCCAGTTTATCAGCGCCGACAACTATCTGGGCCTGGTGGCCTTCTCCACCGATGTCTATGAGATGCTGCCCATCGGGCAGTTTGATGCCACCCAGCGCGCCAAATTCTCCGGCGCGGTGAAGCAGCTTCGGGCCGATGGCGGCACGGCCATCTACGACGCCACCATGGTCGCCACCAAAATGCTGCTGGAGAAGCAACAGGAGCTCCCGGACGCGATCCCGGTCATGTTCATTCTGTCGGACGGACAGCAGCAGGGCGGTGTCAATCTCAACCGAGTTCTTCCCATCGTCAAGGCGCTGAAGATCCCCATCTACACCATCGGCTTCGAAATGCTGGACGACGACATGGAGGAAATGCGCAAGCTCTCCCAGGTCTCCGGCGAGGCCGACTTGACGGACGCGGGAGAAAAGGATGTGGTCAATGTCCTGCGCGGCCTGCTGAACAGCCGCACCTGATTCTCTGCCAGATCATTCCAACGGCTGCCCGTCTCGGGCAGCCGTTTTTATGCCGTTTTTTGGCCAATCGTTGATTGACTTTGGGAAAAAGCTTGTGTATAATAAGCAATTGGAGAGAGATCGCTTCCGACGACTCCGGGTTGCCCGTCTGTGAGCCGGAAGTGCAATTCTAGCCCTGTGCGCTTTTGTCAGAGCAACAGGGTGAATCCTCATTGAACGAACAAAAGGAAAGGATCGGCATCTTATGAAAAAGAAAACCATGGACGGCAATGAAGCCGCCGCGTACGCCAGCTATGCGTTTACAGAAGTAGCGACGATCTATCCCATCACGCCCTCCAGCCCCATGGCGGAGCATGTGGACGTCTGGGCCGCCAACGGCATGAAGAACATGTTCGGCCATCCCGTCAAGCTGGTCGAAATGCAGAGTGAGGCAGGCGCCTGCGGTGCCATGCACGGCAGCCTGGAATGCGGCGCTCTGTCCACCAGCTACACGGCTTCCCAGGGCCTGATGCTGATGGTCCCCCCGCTGTACCGCATCGCCGGTCAGCTGCTGCCCGGCGTCATCCATGTCGCGGCCAGAACCGTGGGTACCAGCTTCTTCTCCATCTTCGGCGACCAGTCCGATGTGATGGCCTGCCGCCAGACGGGCTTTGCCCAGCTGGCTTCCTCCAGCGTGCAGGAGTGCATGGACATGGCTGCGGTGGCGCATCTGTCCGCCATCAAGTCCAGCGTCCCGTTTATGCATTTCTTCGACGGCTTCCGTACCTCCCATGAACTGCAGAAGATCGATGTGCTCGACTTTGCCGATCTGGAAAAGATGGTGGACAAGGAAGCCCTGCAGCGCTTCCGCAAGCGCTCTTTGAACAGCGAGCGCCCTGTTATGCGCTCCACTGTCCAGAACCCCGACACCGCCTTCCAGTGCCGCGAGGCTGTGAACCCCTTCTACGACGCCACCCCGGCCATCGTGGAGGAGTACATGCAGAAGATGAACAAGCTCACCGGCCGTGACTATCAGCTCTTCAACTACTACGGCGCGCCCGACGCCACCGAGGTCGTTGTGGCGATGGGCTCCGTCTCCGACTGCCTGAAGGAAGTCGTGACCTATCTGAACGCCCAGGGCCGCAAGGTGGGCTTCGTTCAGGTCCATCTCTACCGCCCCTTCTCCTCTGAGCATCTGCTCAAGGCCATTCCCGCCACCTGCAAGGTCTTGACTGTCCTCGACCGTACCAAGGAAGCCGGCGCCAACGGCGAGCCTCTGTATGAGGACGTGGCCGGCGTGCTCTTCAACCGTGCGAACCGTCCCGTCCTGCTGGGCGGCCGCTACGGCCTGTCCTCCAAGGACACCACCCCCGCCATGATGAAGGCCGTCTTCGACAACATGATCGGCGAGAAGAAGGACCACTTCACCGTGGGCATCAACGACGATCTGACCCACCGCTCCCTGCCCGTGGGCGAGAACATCGTCACCGCCGACGAGAAGACCATCTC
>JAFOKO010000141.1 GCA_017419715.1 Oscillospiraceae bacterium
GCCCTTCTTTATCTCCATTTCCGACTGGCTCCAGGGCATCGTGGCGGCCTCCGCGAGCACCGAGAAGTTCCGCGAGAGCCTGGTCATGCTGGCCTGCACCTTCGTCTACTGTGTAATCAACTATGTCGGCCAGCGGTACTATGTGTTTCGCCCGGTGAAAGAGAAAGAATAAAAAACAATCGGGCGCATTTGGCAGAAACTGATAAAGAAGCATTCATGAATTATTAGTCCTGGCATTGTTAGGTAAAGCAAAAGCCTGTAGTTCAACCTATAAACGGTTGTTCTACAGGCTTTTGTTGTATGTATGGACCTATGTGGACAATTATTCTATTTCGCACATTCGACAAGATCGCCTCCTTCGGCTACAATGTGGACGGAAGGAGGCGAACGCTTTGAAACAAGATAAAGATAACTCCCGGATGTCGGTTTATTGCGAACATCCGGGAGCGCGTTTGTTTCGCTCGGGCTGTCAGCTTATTTCTTCCTTACCGGGTAGCAGATTTCCGTTACAAACTCGTCTGGATTCTGCGTCTCGTGCGGGCTGACATGATAGATGTTGAACATCGACGCTGCGGGCTCATATCCGTTGGCCTCCATCCAGGCGATGACAGCGGCATAGACCTCCGTGATCTGGGTGTAGCTGCCCTGGTAGGTGCAGCTTGCGACCGTGACCTCCGGGAGTGTGCGGAACTTCACATGCTCTGTGTCGGGATAATCGCCTTTCACGGTCTTCCATGCCATCATCTCCACATCTTCTTCCTTGTACTCCCCGTCGAGGTAAGTCACCGCGCAGAGGCAGGGGTCATCCTCCGCGAGGTTCATCCGGCAGGTTTCCTCCGCCATCTTTCCCCAAATGATACCTTCGTCCTCGTAGCGGGGAATGGTCATGTGGACAGTTGCGGCGTAGCGTTCAGGAATGGTTTTGAGGGTAACATTGTAACTCATGTTTTCTTCCTTTCTCAGCCTTTTCCGGGCTGTGTCCAGAAGCGTCAGCTTGTGCGCCGTGTCCTGTGACAAGGTTTCCAACTCTTTCTGACGGGCAGAGAAGAACTGCTCCAACTGTTCCCGGTCGTCATAGACCGTAAGGATCTTGACGATATCGGCCAGAGAAAAGCCCATATCCTTCAGCGCGGCAATGCGGCCCGCTGTTGGGAGCTGATCTTCTCTGTAATACCGATAATCCGTGAAGCGATCGATCTCAGCCGGTTTCAAAAGACCAATCTCATCGTAGTGGCGAAGCATTCTGACGCTGATCCTGGACAGTTTTGAAAATTCTCCGATTTTCAGCATGGCGGTACCTCCTGTTGCTGATTCCTGTTGAGCTCACAGCCATTGTAATGCCTGCCACAGTGTGAGAGTCAAGAGGGTTTATTCAGTTTTTTCATCCGTTTTGGAAAAAATCACTTCATTCGAAGATTTGCCCCGGCAGCTTCTGCTTTTCCTTGGGCGGGAAGGCCCTGTCGAAGGCCTCCACCTCGGCGTCGTCCACATAGTAGCCCTGCGGGGTCTGGTAGACACCGGTGATCCCGTCGAGGTAACCGGGGATCAACTCCCTGCACAGGAAGAACGAATCATCCACACCTTCAGGCAGATCGTGATAGCGGATACCGAACTTGCGGGCATAGTCAAACCCGCTCTTGCCGTAGAAGCCGATGTTGCCCTCAAAGAGGACGGCACCGAAGCCCATCGCCGCTGCTTTCTCCAGCGAGTAGTCCAGCAGCTTTTTGCCGTAACCCTTGCGCTTCAGCTCCGGTGTGATGCAGATCGGCCCCATAGTCAGAACCGGGATCACCCGGCCGTCATCAGCTTCGATCACAGTCTTCATGAACATGTTCTGCCCGATCAGACGGCCGTCCTGTTCCATTACAAAGTCCAGTTCCTTGACAAAGGCCGGATCGTGCCGCAGCACATGGATCACATAGTGCTCACTGCAGCCCGGTCGGTAGACATTCCAGAAGGATTCTCTGACAAGGTTTTCTACCGCGCTGTAATCGTTTTTCTCTTCCAAACGGATTGTGAAATCATTCCTGTTCATTGCGTTTTTCTATCCTTTCCAAACTTTCCGCATACAAATTCAACAGCATAATACTGATCAGGATACCGCCGAGTATATCGGTAAACCAATGTACCCCGGAAATCAGCCTCCCGATCACCGTGATGGCGATGATCGCGGCGCATAAGACCCGCAGCACCGTACATAGGACGCCGCTCTTCGCATACTTGCCGAGAAGCGGGATGGCGCTGCCCATAATCACGCAGACCAGCATCGTATGCGAGGATGGGAAGGACGCTTCCGGATGGATACTTCCGGGCATTAGAATCGGCCTGTAGTTCACGATCACAAGCTCAAACAGAACATAGAGCCCGATCACGATGAGATACAGCCCGCCAAGCGCAAGGAGCTCTTTGTCAACCTTCAGAATGCTCCTTCGTCTGATCCACTGGACCAGCCCGATCGCAGCAAACAGGAGCGCCGTGCCAATGGCTGCGATCCCGAGCCAATCTGTGATCGCATACCAAAGCATGTGGACGCCGAGTTTTTCAAAGACGAGCCGGTTTAAATGCGACAGTCCGATCCTTGTCCCCTCCGGCCCGATTGCCTGCACATCGACGAATCGGACCAGTATGAACAGCAACGCGAAGAGCAGCTCACCGAAACCGGCCGCAAGAAGCTTTCTTTTTTGTTTCATAAGTGTCATCCTCTCAGAAATCATTTGCCTGCAAGCAAGCTCATTCTATGATTTCATGGATGAAACCGCAAGAAACGCTCCTTCACATGGCCGATACGCTCCGTGTCATTTGCTTTTCAGCAGCAAAAAACCTTTGACCAACAGGATGCATAGGCAGAAAAAAGCTGCATAGGGTTGCCTTGTCAGAATAAAAAGCATGGTGCCGAGGATCGACAGCGCCGTTCCGGTCACCAGACGGTGCTTGATCCAGTCCGGCTTGTCCAGGCTGCTGAACGCGACTGTAAACAGCCCGTTGAGCACGGTGAGCCCAAGTGTTACGACAAACACGATTCGCAGCCATCTGCTGACGCCTGTCAAAGCAAACAGGGAGACAGACGCGTCCGTTCCCGCTCCGCGGTTTCCAAAGACAGGCAGGAACAGCAGCAAGACGGTCAGGCAATCCAGAACGCCGCAAAGGAGAGCCGTATATTTCTTTTCGGACGCCTGTTTGTCTTCCTCGGCAAGTGTGACGATCTCTTCCGTGCCGATCAGATCATCGATCGTGACATGAAAATGCTTTGCGATCGCTTTCAGCGAATCAATGCTGGGATACCCTCTGCCGGATTCCCACTTGGAAATTGCAGTCCGGGAAACAAAGAGCTTCTCCGCCAGCTCTTCCTGCGTCAGGCCCTCGTCGGAGCGCAGCTTTTGCAGCTTTTCATGAAACTCCATCTTTCATTCTCCCTGTTCACACTCTGCCGTTTACAATCGCCGCGTACTGCTCCTCCGGGATCATGGGGGAGCATATTTCATTCAGAAGTGCGGTGTCGATCCCGCCGGATTTGGCGTACTGCTTCCCTGCCTGCCGCACCAGCGCCAGCCGAGGCTCGGTGACGACCGCTGCCTCCGGGGCGTTGAACATAGGGCTCTCCGGGACGGTGATGATCGTATGGCCGCCGGGAAAGCAGAGTCTGAACTGGGCCGCGGCGGGTTCGAAGTTGTGCCTGCTGTTCGGGAATCCGCAGCCGGAGATCATCAGATACCGCAGGCGGGAGAAATCCGCCTGCCCAATGTGCTCATACCGCTCCCCAACCTTCTGCATGGCCATGGAGGACAGGGGGAGCGTGCGGTCCAGGAGGGCCTTGAGCGGAGCGGGCATCCCGTAGCAATAGAGCGGGAAGCTCCAGATCAGCAGGTCGCTTGCAAGGATCTCGTTCAGAATCTCGCGCATATTGTCGTCGTGGATACATGTTCCGCCGTTTCGCATACAGGAAAAGCAGCCGGTACAGTATTCAATATGTTTGTCGATCACATGGATCGTATGTACTGCTTGCGGCGCGGCCTCGTTCATCCCGTCCAGAAAGGCGCGGGTGACATGCATGGTGTCGCTGAGCTCCCGTTTGGGACTGCCGTTCAAAACCAGAATCTTCATATTGGATTCTCCTCTCTCCCGATCCAATCGTCCAAAAACCGCATCTGCTCTTCCGTATGGAACCAGTGTTCGCCGCCTTCCATCACTGTGAGCGTGGCGTTGTGCTGATCGGCAAAGGCGCAGACTGTCTCCAGGCTTGTCAGGTTGTCCTTGCTTCCGCAAAGGATGCTTGTCGGGACGCGCCATTGAATTGGTTGCTCCCGCACATAGCATAGGTAATCCCAGGACAGATCCTCCCCAAATTCGGTGTGGATCACGCCTTTGGCTTTCAGTTCCCCCTCTGTCACATTTGCCCATTGCATCATATCGCCGACCAGTTTTTCCATATCGACAATGGGCGAAATGAAATAGGCATTACGGATCATACTGTCGATTCCGGCGTTCATGCTGAAATACGCGCCGATGCTGTTGGCAATCAGGATAATGTTTTCGTACTCAGCTTTTAGCTTTTCCACAGCCGTGCGGATCTCTGCGCCGGTTTCCCAGGGCGAAAAGGTCTGGTAGTCCAGACCAAACACCTCACAGTTGGGAAACAGTGGCTTATAGTGCTCGCTCTCCGCCGCGCTGCCGCCTTTCCCGTGAATGTATAATACTGCGCTTTTCATATCATCCATTCGCATTTTCAAACAGCGTTCCGATCGCGCGTTCATAGTAATCATCAATGAAAACGACCTGCTCACCGACTTGCCTGAATCCGTTCATAATTCTTTCGTTCTCTTGCGTAAGCCATTCTTTCGTGCAATAAGAATCATCGATTCTCTTCTCAATATCATTTCCGTGATTTATGATCTCAGCGAAATGAGATGCAATATAGTTTTTCGACATGGAAAGGCATATAAATCTGATGTTGGGAAGATACGCAGCATCAAAGTCTTTTCGCCATTCATACGGGATATAGCACCCCTCAACGATAAGGTTCTGCTGATTTTCGATTGCTGTCTTTACCATTTCCCTGACAACAGGCCATAAGTACTCCGTAAGTTTGTCATCATCTTCCGGTGTGAGTTCGGTATTTCCACTACGGATCAAACCCATTTTCAAATGATCTATAGATAAATATGGATATTGGTATTTTTCCAGCATGCGCTGTGCTAAAACGGTCTTCCCCGTATGGGAGGCTCCCGTAATCAGAATCACCATTTTCGTATCCTTTCCGTGTTTTTATTTGCAAGATACTTAAGAATAGAACAACACTTCATACTGGATTTTTATTGATCTATAACCTCTCCATGAATGCGGACTCTACCCTCATCCGGACATCTAGCATCAAATACTTTTGCACGACTTTCTCCATAGTCAAGCGAAGCTCCATTCTGTAGCGCATAGACCGAAGGATATATGATATTCCACAGTTCATGGCATATAGGTGGGCACAAATCTTCAACTATGAATTCCTGTCCTTTTTTGAAATACCCACATCTACATTTACTCTCTGTAATTGTAAGCTTAGCTTTTGTCACTGATATTCCCCCTACAAATTCTGATTTGGGAAACCACTTTCCTATGATCCTGTTCTGATCAAGTGTCCTTCTTGTATCGACGAGAATGTCGCCAGCGTGCTGATGACCACTCCACTGTACTTCAGATCAATGAATGTCAGTGTCAGCGGAAGAACGAACAGCAATATACCCGCCACCTTATTCATTGGCGTATGTAAAACAACAATTTCTTTTCGCATTACATATCCGGAAACCAAGTTGATCGCCTTGATTACAGCAATCATGATAATCCAGATGATAAGCCACATTGGTATATGGAGATCAGGGAGCAACTTTATTAAGCACACAATTACCAACACGAAATCGGCGGCGGTATCTAGCTTCGCGCCGAACTCGCTTGTCGTGCCAGTCTTTCGTGCCACCGCGCCGTCGATCATATCGGTGAAACCGGCAACAAGGTAAAAGACGATAAACGACAGAGAAAAGGGCTGACAGAACAGCAAGGCGACGCTGCACAGAATGCGCATCCCAGTGATGAGATCGGCAATCCGTATCTTCAACAAAGCGCCTCCCAAAAACTCCGACATGCGCGATTGCGGTCTCATGGATCATGTGACCTCATAAACTGTATATTCATGGTCAAACTGATACCCCAGCTTCTCCGCCAAACGGACGGAAACCATGTTCTGCGCATCCCAGCTCGGGTACAGGCCTTCGTCCAGGCATCTCAGGATCAGCGCAGAGCAGGCGATCAGCGCCAGATGCTTTCTCCGTTCCGCTTCCACGGTGTCGACCTCGATCTCGATCCCCTCTCTGTAGCGGGAATAGGAGGAAGCGCCGGACACGATCTCCCCGTTCCTGACAACCACTACACCACGGCCATCTCTTAAATATGCGGCCTTACCCTGAAAGGAAGACACGAAATCTGCCGTTACGGGGCTTTCCAGGCACTTGTCATAAAGCTCCGCGTCAATTGCCTTCAGCTCATAACCATCCGGAAGCAGCAGGAGGTTTTTCTTCAGGGTGTGAATATCAAAGCGCGTATCCTTTCGGATCGCATACCGTGTCACTTTCTTTGCGTCCGGATATGTATTTTCGATCAGTTCCGCCCACTGTCGGTCCTGGGGTGTCAAGATCGAGAAGCCCTCCGGCTTGCTCTTTACCAGTTCAAGGTCAGGTTTCCCGGCAAAGAAGCCAAAGCAGCCCACAAACGCGAATGCGGATGCCGGTTCGCTCTGATCCGTGACAAAGATCCTTCCCATGACTTTCTGGAGACAGGAGGTAATGAGCGTTTCCTGCCAGCCCTCGAACAGTCCTTTTACTTTTGATGTGTCCTCCAACGCATAAACCATACAGCTTCACCCTTTCTCCAGGCAGGCCGTCACGAAATCGAGAGGGATATCCATCCGGGCCGCCGTTTCCTCTGCCGACAAGCCTTGCTTCATAAAGCGGAGGATGACCGCGTCAAGCTTTTCCCCAACCTCGATGATATGTTTGTCCGGGTCATAGAACCGGACAACGCGCTGACCCCAGCGGTGCTCAAACAGCGGATGAACATAGCAGATATCAAACCGTTTCAGATGCTCGCAGAAGGCGTCCAAATCCTCTTCTTCAAAATAGAGCTCTCCCGCGTTGTTCGGCAGAACAACATTGTCCGTTCGGATAAATGACATCCATGTATCCAGGGTCTGCAACACAAGTCCGCCGTCCAGGGTAATATTGGCGCCGAAGTCGGCTACAACATTCATCCCCAGCACATCGCGGTAAAACTGTTTGCTTTTCTCCATATCCGATACAGCGATCAGAGTGCCGGTGTATTTCGTAGCCCCCATCCTGACTTCAAGCCTCTTTTACCGGAACCCAAATGCCGCTTTCATAATCCGGCGACTGCGGGTCGCCCGCGGAATATACCTCCAGCGTCGCCATGCCGTTTGCCTGAAACCGCTTTCCTTCCGTCGGAAACCATTCCTGCCAGACATAGGTGTTCAGCGTTTGCAGGGAACCCGGCATCGGGCCTTTCGTTGAGAAGACCGCCCATTCACTTGCCGGGAAAGAGTATAACTCCAACCCCTCAGGCACCTCGCCGCCCTGATACAGTCCTGCGATCCAGTAGGCAAAGCCGTTTTCGGACTCCGAGCAAATGGCAAACATCCCGATCCCGTTGGCGAGGATCGCTTCCTCGATCGGTGTTTCCGGCTTCATGGTCTGCCAAAGTCGAGCATATTTCTCGTTGTATTCCCTGTCCCAGAATTCCGGACACTTCTGATAGCCTTCCTCCGGGCGGATTTCTGTGTGGTAACCGATAAAGGTCATAGCGTCTTTCTGTTCGTATGTAATATTCATTCTCGTTCCTCTCTGTTATCAAACATGATTTTGTCTCCACACACTTCATTCTATCCGTTGATACTCTTATAAAACCGAGGCCCTTCTTCCCCAACAGTGCCGGTCGGGAGAAATCCGCATTTTTCAAGGACCCGCCGGGAGGCGCGGTTGTCCGGCTCCGTTTCCGCCTCTACGCGGACCACATCGGGCTGTTTCAATGCCCAGATCACGGCTGCGCCAACCGCTTCGGTAGAGTAGCCCTGACCTTGGTATTCTTCCAGAATACCGTAACCGATCTCCGCCATGCCGTTGGCTTCGAGCCCCTTAAAGCACAAGTCTCCTATATGTGTTCCGTCCCGAAGCTCGATCATCCACATGGCGTACCATGCGTTAAGGGCCATTTTATCGTCGTTTCCCGCGTCTGAGAATAATTCTCTTTGATATTTGATCCCCTGATGTTCCAGACAGATCTCCAGAAAGCAAAGGAATAGAGAGGATGACGACGATCGTCAAAACCATTGCTATTTTATGTTTCATTGTGCTTATCTCCCTTTGTGCTTCTCTTTTTTCTTCTGTTGCCGCAGTGCAAACTGCCGTTCGGCCTCTGCCTGCTTCTGCGCCCGGCTTCTCAGGTTCCGTTCCTGCTTGTTTTGCTCCAACTGCAGCTGCAGGGTCTGCTGCGACTTTGTTCCGACGCCGGGATGTTCCAACTGTTTTCTTGCGTTCCGCTGGCGGCGTTTTGGGTTATCCGCCGCATGCCTGATGTTGGTTTCAACGGCGGGGCTGAAGACCAGCTCCGCGTAATGTGCGAGAATGTAGGCATAGAGCTCCGTATCCTTTGGCTCCGCGCCGAAGGTGACCTTGCAGACAGAGAGCTTTCCATCCTCGATGCGCTCAAATATGCCTACCCAGAAAGGATCGTCGAAGTAGACTGTCAGCCTTGCTTCCATGGGTGAAATTGTACCAGATCAAACATCGCTACACATGCCATGAACCTGAATAAAGTATCGGCTGAACGCCTCGACCTGTGCAATGGCCTCGTCCGTCTTCGCCGGTTCCCTGTCACACAGGTGGATCAGGACCGAGATCGGCGCGGTGTAGGCAAAGGAGAGCATAGCAGGATCGTCCCGGCGGAGAAGCCCCTTGTCCATCATGCCAGCAAAAAGCAGCGTGAACATATCGGTAAGGCCCGTGAGAAAATACTTGGTCGCCAGCTCCCGGGCGCGGTCGTCCCGAAATTGTTCGATGGTCAGCATCTTTCTCGTTTTGATAACCGTCTCGTCATGCACCGTGAAATTCACCATATGCATGGTCAGATCGACAAGCCCTTCCGGAGCGTCCGGCACAGGCGGCAGATGCTCCGGTGAACCGAACCGCGCCTCATAATAGGCAATGAGCGAATCCAGCAGGGTGTTCCAGATCTCCTCCTTGCTTTCAAAATGCCGGTACATCGACGACTTTCCCATCCCGAGGGACCCAGCCAATTCCCGAATGTTGGTTCCCGAGAATCCCTTTTGCGAAAACATCTCCAGCGCCGCCGCCAGGATCCGTTCTTTCGTGTCCTTCGCCATACAGCACCTCCAAAAATTCTGAACTGCAATATTGCATTGAAATATAAAATGCGAACGACCGATCGCTTATATTATAGCGACCGATCGTTCGCATGTCAATAGCTTTTTATGTATTCCAACTCAAATGATCTTTCTCGTTTGCATTTCCGCTGTGCTATGGGCGGTTCTCATAAGACTTCCATACGGCAACATGCGGCGTAGGATATGGACGATGTCCATCCTCTGGATTGTTATGTCAGGTTGCTTTTTTATGAATCCGCATCATGATCAGAGATAAACCTTTTCCGTTTATAACTGGACCAACCTGAATTGCAAGAGAATCATAATCTGTCCAGATAACGGGACTTGACCTGTGATACAATAAGATGTAGGATAGAGGATAGAAATAATATCTATTTTGGAACAGTATTAAAGGAACTGACGCCAGAGCTTGTCAACACCCTGATTCAGCGCATCGAGGTCCATAACAGCGACCGCTCCGGCGGAAAGATCCGAGTGAAGGTGGATGTCTACTTCACCGCTGCCGGTTTGATCGACCTCCCCACGGAGAAAGAGCTGGAGAAGCTGATTGCAGAATACGAAAAGGAGCACGCTGAGAAAAACCGCTCCAAAGCCGCAGCGTCGTAACCAGTAGCCAACACACCGGCGAATTGACGCTCAACTAAAAACCACGGAAAAGAAACCGTGCAGCCCCCCAAAAAAAGAGCTGCACCATTCCCACAAGGAAATACATCCTTATGCGCCTCTGCTATTTTGCGCCCGATTTTTATTATGCTTCCGAAACGGGGTACAGCAGGTCGTCTGCTACGGGGGCGTAGAACAGACAGCGGATCTGCTTGGGGTCCTTGGTGCGGCCCAGGATCCACATGAGCTTCGCCACTACGGCTTCTGTGGTCATGTCGTAGGCCTCCAGCACGCCCAGCTCGGTTTTCAGCCGGTTGCCCACGCTGTAGATGGAAAGATTGCTGCCCTCGTTTTCCACCTGGGTGGTCATGACGATGGTCTTTCCTCTTTTGATGGCCTCCGCCATGAGGTCGTAGAACTCCGAACCCTTGTAGGAGGGCATGCCGCCAACGCCGAAGCTCTCAATGATCAGCGCGTCGTTGCGCTCCAGCAGCCACTGAAGCAGGGCACTGTCTGTGCCGGGGATCATTTTCAGCAGGGCGACCTGCTCACCCAGCTGGTCGTAGAAGACGGGGCGATCCTGGCATTCCGGCTGGATAAAGGTCAACACATGCCCGTCCTGGATATAGGCCAGATCGGGGTAGTTGATGGAGGAGAAGGCGCGGAAGCTCTTGGAGTGGGTCTTTCTGGCGCGGGTGCCGAGAATGACCTTTCCATTGAAGACGACCATAACGCCCCGCATGGGGGAGCAGGCACAGCGAAAGGCGTCCTCTAAGTTGATCTTGGAGTCTGTGTTGTCTGAGCCGATGGGCTTTTGCGCGCCGGTGAGGATGATGGGCTTGGGGCTGCGCTGGATCAGATAGGACAGGGCTGCCGCGGTGTAGGCCATGGTGTCGGTGCCGTGGGTGATGACGAAACCGTCATACTTGTCGTAGTTCTCTCGGATGCAGGCCGCGATCTGCAGCCAGCGGGAGGGGGCCATATTGGTGCTGTCAATGCTGAAGATCTGCTTGCAGACCGGCCGACAGAAGGACTCCACCTGGGGCACATACTGCAGAAGCTGGTTGGCGCTCAGCTCCGGGGTCAAACCGTCGGAGGCCATCTCGGAGGCAATGGTGCCGCCGGTGCCGATGACAAGAATATTTTTCAAAGCAAGACGCTCCCTTCATAGTCGAGTTTTCTCTATTGTACAACACAAATCGCTGAATTTCAATGGATAATCAAAAAAAGAGCTGGACGGATTCTTCGGTGCGCGCACTGGGTTCGAAATGACGGGGAGCGCTTGATTGAACGAAAAGTATTGCATTATCTTCGTTCATCGGGTAAAATGAGCGATGTTCGTCGCAAAACGAGGACTTCATATGTAAAAGGCATCCGTGACCAGTCGCCAGTCACCAGGGGACATGGGTTGCGGGGGCGTTGCGGTTTCAAAAAGCCTTTCCCGAGGGAGAAAGGTGGCCCGAAGGACCGGATGAGAGGCGCGCCGATCAGACTGAGCTGTGCCGACGAGAGAGCAGTTACTCCCACAGCACTATACGAGAAAGCGCCAAGACAGATTTGAACTACGAGTCGTGTCAACGGAAAAACGCGATCCTGTAGACAGGGTGTTTCTGTGAAGCAAGCGGCACTGTAACAAAAGAAGATTATTTGGAACTGAAGCTGTTTCCGCCGAACTCATAGGAAGAAAGACGCGGAAGCATCAAATCAAGAGGAAACCAGGGGACGCCGAGATCGGCACGATGTAATGTGCGCGAATCGCAAAGACAGAGCGTGCATGGTGTGAACGCACGGGAGAAAGCCATTTTTGTAATGGGTATAGTTTCAAAGTGAGGACCTGACCCATTTATGGGACAGCCTCCGGTGTACAATAGGGTCATCAAGAGCAAGGGAGCGACAAAAATGACCCACAGAGCGTTACAGACGATGCTGAAACAGCTCAGTGAATACCAGAAAAATCAAATCAGCCAGACGATCCAGCGCTTTCTGGCACTGAACCAGGAGCTGACCGAGATTGAGCCGGATACCTGTCCGTGCTGCGGCGACCAGAATGCCGTCTTCATTCGCAAGGGGATTCTGCGTGGGAAGCAGCGCTTCCAGTGCAAATCCTGCGGCAGGAAGTTCACCTACGACACCAAGCAGTTGACCTCCAACTCCCACCAGCCCATGGAATCTTGGATTGTTGTGCTGGAAGACAC
>JAFOKO010000142.1 GCA_017419715.1 Oscillospiraceae bacterium
AAAGGTGGCCCGGAGGGCCGGATGAGGGGCGCACCGATTGGATCGAGCTGTGCCTACGAACGCACCCTCTGTAGGGACAGCACTTTGCCGTCCGCCCCCGGGCGCACCGCACCCCGTAGCGCACCGCTGTGCGGAAAACTGCCCGATAAACCTGCCTCTGAGAATGCAACATTCCGGTTGCGGAAGAAGAAAAGATGTGATACAATACCCTTGTTGTACCCGGCGTCTCCTTCTCCAGCGGACAGGAAGGCGCCGCTATGGGCAAAAGACGCTCCCGAACCGGAGCGCAACAAAAACCCTAAAAAGCAAGGAGAAGTGAGGATATATGAAATTAGGAATCGTAGGCTTGCCCGGGGTGGGCAAGACGACACTTTACAACGCTTTGACCGGCTCGAAGGCGGAGACTGGCGGATACGGGGCCTCCAACAAGGCCAACATTGGCCAGGCCAAGGTGCCCGACGAGCGGCTGGACTGGCTGGCGGAATACTACAAGCCCAAGAAGTACTCCCCTGCCAGCATCGATTTCGTGGATGTGGCCGGCGTAAGCAAGGGCCAGGGCCGGGGCAACTCCGTGCTGCAGAACATCCGGCAAACGGACGCGCTGGTGCATGTGGTCCGCTGCTTCAACAACGACAATCTCTTCCCCGAGCCCGCCGACGCCCGTTCCGACGCCGAGACTCTGGAGCTGGAACTGATCCTGGCGGACATCGAGGTCGTGGAGCGCCGTCTGGAAAAGGCCAAGAAGAACCTCAAGGGCGGCGACAAGAAGTACAAGCACGAAGCCGACACCTGTGAGGCTTTGCTTGCCCATCTCTCCGAGGGCCAGCCCGCCCGGACCTTCGCCTTTACCGAGGAGGACGCGGAGATGCTCCAGGACGGCGGCCTGCTTTCCACCAAGCCTGTAATCTACGCCGCCAACCTCGACGAAGACGGCATGGCGAATTACCGGGAGAACGAACAGTTCCTGGCCCTCTCCGCCCTGGCCGCCGAGCAGGGCGCGGCGGTGCTGCCCGTGGCCGCCAAGTTTGAAGAGGACATCATGGACATGGAGCCCGAAGACGCCCAGATGTTCATGGAAGAGCTGGGCCTCACCGAGCGCGGCCTGGACCGCCTGATCAAGACCTCCTACGAGCTGCTGGGCTACATCTCCTTCCTCACCGCCGGGCCCGACGATGTGCACGCCTGGACCATCACCCGGGGCACCAAGGCTCCCCGCGCTGCCGGCAAGATCCACTCCGACATTGAGCGCGGCTTCATCCGCGCCGAGGTGGTGGCCTTCGAGGATCTGAAAGCCTGTGGCACGATGGCAAACGCCAAGGCCAAAGGTCTCTTCCGGCTTGAGGGCAAGGAGTATGTCATGCAGGACGGAGACATCGTGAATTTCCTGTTCAATGTGTAAGGAAAAGCGCTGTGCGGCCGCACAGCGCTTTTCTCATTCCAGCAGCTCTCGCAGATGCGCGAGGGCTTTTTTCTCGATCCGGCTGATCTGCACCTGGGAGACGCCGACGATACGGGCGGCGCGGTCCTGGGTCATGGCGTGGAAGTAGCGCAAGGCCAGCACCCGGGCCTCCCGCTCGGGCAGGCGCTCCAGGGCCTGCCGCAAGGCCAGGCGCTCCACCAGCTGCTCCTCCATGGGGCTGTCGGTCAAAACGGCCTCTAAGGTCATTCCATCGTCCCCGGCGGGTTGCTGGATGGAGGCCACGGGGTCGGACGCGCTCTCGGCCTCGGCGATCTCCTCCACCGTAAGCTCCAGCGCCTCAGCCAGCTCTGAGAGCACGGGCTCACGGCCCAGGGCCTTGCTGAGCCGGTCCCGAGCCTGGCGGATCGCCACGGCCCGCTCCTTCAGCGTCCGGCTTACCTTGACGGCGCCGTCGTCGCGGAGGAAGCGACGGATCTCCCCGGCGATCTTCGGCACGGCATAGGTGGAAAACTGGGTGCCAAAGTCGAGGTCAAAGCCCGCCACGGCCTTCAAAAAGCCGATGCTGCCCAGCTGGAAGAGGTCGTCCGGCTCCACGCCCCGGCCCCAGTAGCGCCGTGACACGGCCCGGACCAGGCCGGTGTTCTCTGCTAAGAGCTGCTCCGTGGCAGCCTTGTCCCCCGCCTGTGACCGGGCGATCAGGGACATGGTTTGCGGAACCTCGTCACCGTCCCGTGCCGCCGTAGGGATCGGCGTCCCCGACGACCCAGGCGTTTCTGTCCCCGGAAGGTTCGGGGCGTCGAGAACGCCGCTCCCTACGCGCTCAGAGGCAGCGGACGGCAGAGTGCCGTCCCTACAATCCCTGATCCCTGATCCCTCATTCTGCATTTTGCATTCCGCATCCTGCATTTATTCCGTGCTCCCGCGGCCGGTCAACTTCTTGCGCATCCGAACGGTGGTGCCTTTGTCGGGGGCGGAGCGGAGGCTGAAGCTGTTCATGAAGCTCTCCATGATCGTGAAGCCCATGCCGGAGCGCTCCGCGCCGCCGGTGGTGAACATAGGCTGTCGGGCCTTGGCCAGGTCCGGGATGCCGCATCCCCGGTCCTTGACCGTGATCTCCAGGACATTTTCGGGCAGGCGGCGGAGCCGGAGGCTCACCGGGCCGATGCGGTCCGGATAGGCGTGGACGATGGCGTTGGTGACAGCCTCGGAGACGGCGGTTTTCACATCGCCCAGCTCGTCCAGGGTGGGGTCCATCTGAGCGGCGAAGGCCGCGGCGATCTGCCGGGCCAGCGCCTCGTTGGCGGACAGGGACGGAAACTGGACAAGGGTTTCGTTTTCCTGCTTCATGCCGGGCTCCTTTCCGCGCTCAGGCGCACCAGCTTTTCGATCCCGGCGGCGCGGAGCACCTTCATGGGCTGAGGCGGGATATTGGTTAGCCAGACCTCGCCGCCCAGCTCCTCCATGGCCCGGAGCGTGTGGATCACGATAGCAATCCCACTGGAATCCATGAAGCTCACAGCGCCGAAATCCAGCACGCAGCGCCGGGGCAGATAGAGGTCGATCTTGGATGTGACGGCCTGCATCGTCTGCCGGGCGGAGTGGTGGTCGATCTCCCCCGAGAGCAGGATGGTGAGGCGTTTGTCCTGTACGAGACTTGTGTATTGCACGGGTCTTTCCCTCCATTTTATGTAATAAACGCACATGGGCGAGCCCATGTGCGTTTATTATAGGTGCTTTCTTCTGAATTTGCAGTCGAATCAAGGTTTCTTGAACAGTGCGAGCGTTTCCGTGGCGCTCTCGGGGATATCCAGCGGCAGGGTCGCATAGTATCCGTTCTGATCCATTTTTCGTTCTATCATCAAGTGGTATATGGTTTGCCCATCGTATGACGGCCCGATCGCGTAATCATAGATCACATTGTGCGGGATCGGCAGGCGTCCGGCAGCGGCGTCTGCCAGCATTGCGTCACGGAGGGCTTTAAGATCCCTGCACTCCCATTCCTCCGTATAGGTATAATACTTCACGCCGTTCTCCTCATAGGATACATACACATCGTCGATCGTTATCCCTTCCGGGAAATCATCTCCCGCGAACATCGTTTCAATGTATATGTAGGCTCTTGTGATATCCTTCGGGAGATTCCTCTCATACCACGCCGCACTGATGTCCGGGCGGGCGTAGAGGTTTTCCAGCTTGGTTCGCGCATGATCCGGGATGCCATAATAGACGCGGCGCAAGGTGCCGCCTCCGGCCAGATGGTAGCAGATATGGATCTCATCGTCGCTGTAGTAGCTCCGGAACAGACCATTCATCGTTCTCCAGTTGTCTCCCCTATTCGAGTAGTCCAGCACTTCCTGATGGATGCCCCGAATCAGTTCGATGTCGTCCCCGGTGAGCGTAATATGCGTATCATACTCAACCCAGTTTTCATCCACGCTCCAGATCTCCACGCTCTCCACCGTTTCCGCTTTTGGGATCCGGCGCTGCCAGCCCAGCAGGTCAAAGCGCAAGCCGAGCACAGTGAGCACCAGGACAGCTGCGGAAATGCCGAAGCCCAGCCAGATCTTCCTGTTGCGGAAGACCTTGACGGTCCGCTCCGTCATCATGGAGGCGCCAAACCAGCCCAGGAAGCAGCCCAGCAGAGCGTAGGGCGTAAACGCGTCCCATTCCTCCGTGATCTCGGTGCAGATCACGCCGAAGCCCAGGCAAACGCAAACGGTGAACAGCACGCGGAAGGCCATGCGCGCCCAACTGTAGGCCATGGCGTCTCCGGCCCGCTCGATATGGCGCTGCCGGTAGTGGATCCAGGCCAGGATCAGCAGGACCAGACCAACGGCGGCATAGATCCAGAGCAAGGCCGGGTGCCGATCTGCGGGACGGGAATCGCCCTCCATGATCATGCCCACCAGCGGCGCCAGACGGCCAATGGCGGGACTCAGCGTGAGATCCAGCCCGCAGAAGAAGAGAGCCGCCATCATCAAAAACAGGATCGGCAGGAACATACACAGGAAGTTGAGCGCGCCATAGCTCAGCACGGCTATGATCATGTTGCCCGAGAGCAGCACGGAAAAGACCGCGATCCCATAGAAGCAGAGGTACTGCAGGGTCCACTTTCCCAGCATGGTAAAAACCAGGCCGGTGCAGTCGGGGATCTTATAGAGTCCCAGAACCATCAGGTTCAGAATGGAGGTCACCAGGGAGGGAAGCAGCCAGAACAGCAGACCGGAAACCGCGTTTGTCACCAGCAGGCAGGTCCGGGTCATGGGAAAGGCATGCATCATATAGGCCGAGCGAGGATTGTGCAAATACTTAAACAGCAGCCCTGCAATCAGAATGGCACTGGCAAAGGCCATCACCGGCCCGGCAATGTCCGCCAGGTTCCCCAGGTGATTCACAGCATTCTCGTATCTCCATTCGAAGTCCCGGTCGACCACGGCATTGCTCAGCGCTTGCGGCCCGATCAGAAACTGAAACAGCAGCAGCAGGGCCCAGGCCGGGGCAAAGCGGCTGATGTTCTTCTTCAGCAGCTTCCAATCAAAGAACGACATTTTTAACTTCATAGTCCACACCTCCCAGCTCATAGACGAAGACCTCCTCCAGCGTCAACGGGACCAGGTCGAAGAAGATCGGGTTGATGGCGTTCAAGGCCGCGCCGACGCGCTCCTGATTGCCTCGGATGATGGCGGTGTCCACCTTGCCGACCTTGGAGCGGTGGAGCACCTGCAGGCTCTCGGGCAGATCCGTTCCCTCCCGGAAGACGATCTGTGCCTTGACCACATTGTCCTGCAGCTCGTCCAGGGTGCGCTCCAGGAGCATCTTGCCCTTGTGCAGAATGCCCACATGGTCACAGACATCCTCCAACTCGCGCAAATTATGAGAGCTCACCAGCACCGTGGTGCCGTGCTGGGCCACATCCTGGATCATCAGACCCCAGACCTGGCGGCGCATGACCGGGTCCAGCCCGTCCACGGGCTCGTCGAGCACCAGGACCTTCGGCCGGCTGGCGATGGCCAGCAGGAAGGCCGCCTGCTTCTGCATGCCCTTGGAAAAGCGCCGGATCTGAGTTTTGGGGTCCAGGTTGAAGCTCTTGCGCAGCTCTTCGTAGAGCTTCATATCAAAGTTTTCATAGGTCCCCTTGTAGAACTTCGCCATATCCAGAAGATTGGAGGACGGAAAATAGAATATGTCGTCGGGGATGTAGGCGATGCCGGATTTCACAGCGGGGTTCTCATAGACCGGCTGGCTGTCCACGGTGACGGTGCCGCTGTCGGGGCGGAAGATGCCGGTGATGTGGCGGATGACCGTGGATTTGCCCGCGCCGTTGGGGCCCACCAGTCCGTAGACTGCCCCGCTGGGCACGGTCAAATTCAGATCGTCCAGAGCCACAAAGCCGTCAAAAGTCTTTCGCAAGTTTCGTACTTCAATCATTCCTCTTTTCCTCCTTTTTTGCAGCGGTCCCCGCTTCAAAAGCTTTTGGTGCTCCCGCAGCTGTCACTTCCGGGGCGTCGGGGACGCCGCCCCCTACGCTATCGCCCATGGCGATTTGTTTCAGCAGGGCGATCAGGCTCTCGGGGTTTTCCCCCAGCTGCAGCAGCTCCGTCCAGATCGCCAGCAGCTTATCCCGCAGCTCCTTCCGGCGGCCTTCGTCTACACCGGAGAGCTTTCCGGCAAAGGAACCCTTGCCGGGGACCGAATAAATGAAGCCGTTTTGCTCCAGCTCCCGGTAGGCCCGCTGGATGGTGTTGGGATTGATGGCAAGCTGGCTCGCCAGCTCCCGAACCGAGGGCAGCTTCTCTCCCTCGCCGATGGCCCCGGAGAGGATCAGCCGCCGAAGCTTTTCCTCCAACTGTTCATAGATCGGCCGGGGGTCCCGATAATTCAGGCTGATCAAATGACCACGCTCCTCTCTGTGTGAACTGTGTTATCTGTATTAACTGTTATGACACAGTTATAGCACATGATCGTTTCTTTGTCAAGAGCCTCCATGAAAAAATCCTCGGCAAAAAGCATTGCACATCTCGGGCGGCCCATGCGCGCTGAACTTTGGGCGAAAACGCACGCGGAATTCCGAACAAAAAAACCTTTACAAACCAGCTTTTATCCTTTATAATGAACAGGATAATTTTAACACGGAGAATGATTGCAATGATCGAATTTGAAGAATACAAGGTCAAGCTGAACGATCTGAAGCCCAAGCTGGGCGAGCTGCAGGCCTCGCTGAACATCGACGGGGCCAACGAGGAGCTCGAGCGCCTGCACGCGATGGCCGAGGCCCCCGGCTTCTGGGACGACCCCGAAAAATCCCAGAAGATCATGGTCAAGACCAAACAGCTGGAGGGAAAATGCGCCCGCTTCCGCAAGATGCAGGGGCAATGGGAAGACCTCTACACCATCTGTGAGATGGCGCTGGAGGAAAACGACGAATCCATGCTGCCGGAGTTGACCCAGGGCTTTGACGAACTGCAGGCCGAGATGGAGGACGCCAGGCTGGAAACCCTGCTCACCGGAGCCTACGACAGCAACAACGCTCTGATGAGCTTCCACGCGGGAGCCGGCGGCACCGAGGCCCAGGACTGGTGCCAGATGCTCTACCGCATGTACACCCGCTGGGCTGAGCGCCACGGCTTCACCTACAAGATCCTCGACTACATCGAGGGTGACGAGGCAGGGCTCAAATCCGCCGACATTTTGGTGGAGGGCCCCAACGCCTACGGCTTTTTGAAATCCGAGCACGGCGTGCACCGGCTGGTGCGCATCTCCCCCTTCGACGCCAACGCCCGGCGGCACACCTCCTTTTCCGCCGTGGAGGTGATCCCCGAAATCACCGACGATGTGGATGTGGAGATTCGGCCTGAGGACATCGAAATGCAGGTCTACCGCTCCTCCGGCGCGGGCGGCCAGCACATCAACAAGACCTCCTCCGCCGTCCGTCTGATCCACAAGCCCACCGGCATCGTGGTGGCCTGCCAGCAAGAGCGAAGCCAGTTTCAGAACCGCGAGACCTGTATGCGCATGCTGAGATCCAAGCTGGTGGAGATCAAAGAGCGCGAGCACTACGACAAAATTTCCGACATCAAGGGCGTGCAGCAGAAGATCGAATGGGGCTCCCAGATCC
>JAFOKO010000143.1 GCA_017419715.1 Oscillospiraceae bacterium
CTTGAAACTGCTTTGGACGAATACTATTCATGCTTCAGAAAACCTAATGCCAAACTGTCGGCATTGTGCAGTTTCAAATCCTTCCGAGAGGGCACTGTCGCAACGGCAGCTTAACGCAGTTTTCAAATTCGTTTACTATATCTCCAAGTTTTGCTATCTCTGCAGTCAAGTCCGAAATTGTGTGTAAATTGCTTTAGGAATACTATTTTAAAAATAAGCCCTGATGGTACGCTTAGAGGAATATACACACTGAACCATCTTGATTATGAAACGCAAAAGCAATGGGAATCCTTTGCATTTCGAACAGAAAAGGAAGTTAACGCGGGAGCATATACACTAAAAATGGATGGAGCATTGCCACTTATCTTTGCCGATGAACATGAATACACAACCCTTGTTTTTCACGATAAGACTACCGGCCAGGAGCAAACATTATATGATGCCAGTACCGCAGTAATCTGGAAAACATTTGCGCTTCTATAAATTGGAACCACTTTAATTGTCATGGTTTTATTGGTAATAAATACCGAAAGACATAAAGCTCAAGTCAATCGCGGAGACGGCTAATCAATTGAAGGGATGTCTCTCTGGTTGAGTACAAAGGTCGATTTCTTGCCCGAAGTGTTTAGCAATTTCTGAGCTAAACTTGATGGAATGAACAGCAGATTTGCGATTTCAAGAGCACCCCGAGGGGAAGGCAAGGAAACGTGCTCCCGTCAAGCCTTCCCTCCGAAGGGGAAAGCTTTGTTCGCCGGACACACCATGACGATCGGGCAGTCTGGCTTATTGGCTGAACTGCCTATTCTCAAAATGACGCTGGACTTTTGCGCATGGAGTTGTTATAATCATTTTGCAAAAAACAGTTTTTGGATATCTACAAAGAAAGCAGGCAAGCGTACCATGAAGAACACGGGCAGCAAAAGCACATGCTTATCCTGGAGAAATAGCGCTCTTTGTATTATGCGAGAATACCGATTTGAAGTGATCTTTGGAATGGTTTTCAGTATTGCGCTTTATTCGTTGATGATGTCTCAGCAGTTGACCAATCCCTTTGACGGAATGTGGCATCAGAATTACCATCAGTCCGGCAGGGCAGAGCTTTCCTCTGGCAGATGGCTGCTGTTCTTTCTAGACCAGCTAACCATGGGGCTTCACGCCGATCCTCTTACCTCGCTTTCGAGTTTGCTGTTATATGTTGCTGGCTTTCTACTTGTTTTAGATCTATTGGAAGTAAAAAACAGGCTCTGGGCCTGTCTAAGTTTGGCGCTTTTTCTTTCTTCTACCCTGATTTCCAATACGCTTTCCTATCGCTTCACCTCGTTTGCCTACGGATTGGCGTTTTTCCTTGCCGTACTCAGTAGTTATGTGCTGTTCAAGTGCAAGCACAGCTTCTTCTCGATTGGCATAAGCGGGATCCTTTTGGGCTTGGCTTTGTCTTGCTATCAAGCCTATCTGGCGGCATTCTGTATCATCGTGGCATTCCGAGGCATCTTTCTCTGCCGGAAGACGCCCTCGGTTGAAGACGAAGACGATGCTACGACCAGCCGGACAAAGCAGGCGTTATCCAAAATGCGCGTCATTTTCGCGCTTGGCGTCGCGCTGGTCTTCTATCTTCTTACCCTGTACCTGTTTTTGTTCGTCTCCCACACCTCTCTGAGCGGGTATAATGGGAGTGGGGAGACTAGCTTTGGGAGCGTGCTGCACGGTCTGCCCAAAAGTATTTTAAAAACATTCCAATACTTTATCGCTTATTTCTTCCAAGACAAGCTGAAGATCAACCGCTTTCAATCCTTCGGGATCTTCTATCCGCTGATGGCATTGCTGCTTGTGACCGTAATCCTGTCCGCGCTCCAGGTCTGGAAGGTCCGGAAACGCCGGAGTTTATACATCGTGTTGATTGTCCTTGGAATCCCGGTGGCCTGCAACGCCTATATGCTGGTCGCTGGAGACAAGCTGGAGCTGCAGATGACCGTAGGCCTTGCCATGTTCGCGCCACTCGTATTGCTGCTTGCCTCAGATTTGTTCCGGGGAAAGCGCGTTCCGCAAACTGCATGTCTTTTCCTTTGTCTCGCGCTGATCTATGGGAACAGCCTGCAGGTATGGTTCGACCAGGAGGCCATGTACGAAGGGCAGAATGCCTGTGAGACTATGGTCACGCAACTTCTCTGTGATCTGGAGCAGGAAGAGCTCCTTTCACAGGACTATCAATACTATTTTGTGGGCGTACCGGAAGAGAACCCCTGGTTCCATGTGAGTGAGGTTTACAACCGGGCAAACGCCTATGCACAAATGGGAAGGTTCTGGATCAGTGGAAATTGCAGTTCGTCATCTTACGACGGATTGATTGTGCAGCGCTTGGGCTTCGAGTTGCCAATTGCATACGCATCGTATGAGGAAATGTCCAAGAAACTGGATCTATCGAGTATGCCGATGTTCCCGGATCGCGGCTATTATACGCTGTTGGATGGAAAAACCGTCGTCATTAAAATGAGCGACTACGCACCATATTCAGGCGCATCCAAGTATGAGTTTCCATAATTCCCCGCTAAAACAGGCAGGCCGTACTCTGTGCGGCCTGCCTGTAATTTAAGGATCAAACAAGTATAGAAAAAGGTATGGTGGTCCCCTTGTCAATACCACAATTTGAGAAAAATGCATGAAGTATGTGTCAAGTATTATTGCGATGCAAACACGGAACTTGGCTGGATCAGCTCGAGGAAAATATCGACTATGTTGCCTGGTTCTTCGGTCACTGGCACAATATCTCTAAGAATGAAACTGCCCTTTACAAAGGGTACACTGCAGTGCGGGGGCGATGCGGTTTCGTACTGCTTCCCGTGGCGCACAATGTGCGCCGCTACCAGGGTGTACACGGAGTGGAGGGGAAACCAAACCAGTCCCCTACGGGTGCGGCGCGGAGACGGGCCGGCAGATTGCCAGCGCTACAGTAGGGTGCAGTGCGGGTTCTGGTTCAGACATCAATGATATTGATTTTTTTCAGACCGCGGGCCTTTTTCGTCTCCTTCACGATCTCCTTGCTCACATCAAAGGCCAGGCGGGTTTCCTCATTGGTGTTCAGGTCTCTTGCCCAAATCTCATAGCTCTGGTCGGCTTCCATCAGCTTCTTGGGTTTCTTTGCCAGGATATGCTTGGCATAGATCTCAATGTGCTGGCTTTCATCCTTCTGGGAAGCCGCCATCTCTGCCTTGGCCTCCTTGTTGGTCAATGTAACGCCGTGACCGCAAATCGGACAGATCTTTTCATAGGTCTTTTTCATCGGGAAAATCGGAATGTAGTCAAGATGCGCCCATTTGGAGCAGCGCACAAAGCTCTGCTTATAGCGCTTTCCACAGGCGGGGCAACTCTCTTCCTGCCCGTAGCTGCCAATGCACTTGGTAAAAACCTTGGTTCCGTAGACATACATCATAACAGTTCGTTCTCCTTTATGTATTTAGCCCGCGCAATATTTCCTCAAACGCGGGTTCATCTTCTTTCTGAAAATAGAATTGCACCTCCGGCAGTTCATGGTCCACGATTTTATTATAAAAGGACGGACTGTCCCAGATGTTTTTCGGGGCCTGATAGATGATAGGCTTCCGAAACAACGCCCTGTAATGGTGGCCCTTGAACAGCTTCAGACGCACCGTGTTCACCCGGGATAATTCCTGGATGTTATCCAAATCAAACTCCCAAATATCGTTCGAAACCACATCCGTTTTGACGAAAATGCGCCGATTTGTCATCGTAAAAGGAGGCTTTACAATGCCTCCGCTGAGCCGGATCCCCTTTTCGTTCCCCAGAGCAATGATTGAGGTCACAAAGACCGCCTTCTCCTCGGTCTCCAGGCGAAATTCGTAGACATTATTCACTGCCGGGAGAGATTCCAGATACTGTTGATTCAAGCGATCACCTTCCTTGGGCGTTTCTTTGTCTATTTTTTAAACATTATAAACGATTTTGAAAAAATTGCAAGCCCGCGACGCTGTTTTTTCGTCAATTCGGGAAAAAAATACTTTTTGCATCTTTTTTGTCTTGACATGCGTCTTAATAACTCAACTTTCCCACAAGCATTTCAACCGATAGTCGTTGAGAACGCAAGGGAAAATGCGAATATAAAACGAATTTGACATAGAAAAAGGCACCCAAATCTGGTATAATGAGGTTACCGCACCAACAAAAAACCAGAAA
>JAFOKO010000144.1 GCA_017419715.1 Oscillospiraceae bacterium
AAAAAACTTGCTGGGATAGACTTCAAATTACGCGTGTAAGCGTACGAGCGTGCGAAAGAAAGCCGCTCATGTTGTACGCTTACACGCGGGATTTTAAATCCAGGCTGGCAACTACAAGGCAATCAAAGAAAGCCGCTCATGTTGTACGCTTACACGCGGGATTCTGAATCCAGGCTGGCAACTACAAGGCAATCAAAGAAAGCCGCTCATGTTGTACGCTTACACGCGGGATTCTGAATCCAGGCTGGCAACTACAAAGCAACAGGCACTTACTGAAACTGCCGCGTGCCGATGGAACTCTTGCCGAGCTTTGCCCAGAAGGGGAAGCTCAGCGGCCAAATCGCGGCGGCGAAGAACACCATGCAGAAGTAGCGCAAGGCGTTCCAGTACAAGGCGTCGGAGATCATGCCAAAGAGATATTTCAGCCCGGCCCGGATGCCCACCAGAAGGGCCAGGCCCAGGACAGTCTTGCAGATTTGGCCGGGCAGCGGGGCTTGCTCCGAAAACTGGGTTTTGCGGTCTGCCGTATAGGCCGCAAGCATGCCCAGCAGCGCGCCCAGCAGAGACCAGGCGTTTTTCAGCGCGTTGGCATAGTTGCTGGTCTGGGTTTTCGCGTCTGTCTCATAGGCGTCCGCCGGGAATTGCGCAAAGCGGACGAAGGCCAGGTAACCCAGACTGAGCAGCAGCATTGCGCCGAGAAAGGCGTACATCCCCCTTGCGCTGTCCTTGACCCGCTGGAAAACGGGATACAAACACAGCACCGCCGCCAGGCCGACCAGCAGGCCCGCGCCCACATCGGAAGGGTAGTGCGCGCCCAGATACATCCGGGAGAAGCCCACCAGGACGATCAGCGCGACCATGCTCCAGCGTAGCCAGCGCCGCTTGCTCATGCGGGCGATGCCGCCAAAGGCACAAGCTGCGCCCTGGGTGTGTCCGCTGGGGAAGGAATAGCCTGTCGCCCCGGCTTGGGCGGACTTCACCACGGTAAAGCCGGGGTCCCGGACCCAGGGCCTGGGAACGCGGCAGAGCAGCTTCATCGCCTGGGAGAGGATCGTCCCAAAAAAGGTGGCGGAGAGCAGATAGTAGCCCTTCCACTTGTCCACGCACCAAAAAAAACACAAGGGCAAGGACCATGAACACAGTCTCTTCGCCCAAGTAGGTAAAGGCCTGCATGATCCAGTTCAAAACCGGGACCCGGAGGGATTCCAGTGCTTTTAAAAACTCCATAGGCTGCCTCCGTCAATAGCGCGGCTGGATATAGGGCGAACGGGATTCCGGGTCCGGGCGCATGTGGATGCTGGAAATGATGCCCATCGCCAGATAGAGGGTCACGATGGAGGAACCGCCGTAGCTGATAAAGGGAAGGGTCAAACCGATGACCGGCGTCACGCCGATGCACATGCCCACATTGCTGAGGATCTGGAAGATCAGCATGGCGGCGATGCCGATGCAGATTAGACGGTTCATATAATTGGGCGTCTTCAAGCCAACATAAATGCAGCGCACCACGATGGCGATCAGAAGCAGCAGGGTAAACAGACAGCCCAGAATGCCCAGTTCCTCACCAATGGCGGAGAAAATAAAGTCTGTGTGCTGGGCCGCGATGGCGTGATTTTGAAGCATGGTCCCGTGGAACAGGCCCTGCCCCGAAATGCCGCCGCCGGAGAGCATGGCAATGGAGCGGTTGGTATCCCAGCGGATGCCGGTGCCGTCCGGGTCGATGCTGGGGTCAAAAAACATCATGATGCGTTCCTTCTGGTGCGGCTGGATGAAGCGCTCCCAGAGGATCGGAAACACGGCCACGGCCACGACCAGCGCGGCCACGAACCACCAGGAGCGCACGCCGCCCACATAGGCCACCACCAGGAAGATAAACAGGAAGACAAGGGCGGAGCCAGCGTCCCGGGAGATCACCACGATCAAGCCCATCATGACCAGCGTCTGGAACACGATGGACGCCACGGACTTCACCGAGGAGATCTTGCTGCGGTGGATGCTCATGGTCTTCGCCAGGGCAATGACGAAGGTGATCTTGCAGATCTCCGCCGGTTGGATGTTGACAGGCAGAATGGGCAGGTCCAACCAGGCGCGGTTGCCGTTGACTTCCACGCCCCAAATCAGAAGCGTGGAGATGAACAGGGCGTTGAAGGCCAGCAGCAGCTCCCGGCGCTCGGCCAGGATCTCAACATCCAGCAGGGAAACGGCTACATAGAGGATAATGCCCAGCAGCAGCGCCGCGGCCTGCACCACCAGATAGTGGGACGAGCCACTGTAGCTGGTGGCGCTGGCGATGATCACGATGCCGAAGACCGTGGCAGCCACACACAAAAACAGCAGAAGCAGATCGCCCCGCCGATAAAACTCCGTGATCTTGTTCCAGACGCGCCGCACAAGCCCGTCCCCCTTCCGTGGCGCACCCGGTGCGCCGTTGCAATGGGGACATTATAGCATTTTTTGGCGTCCGTGTAAAGGAGGAATTATTCCGCGATCTCCACCGCGATCAGCAGGCGGCGCAGGGACAAAAAGAAGTTGACCAGGTGCGACAGGCAGTAGGTAAACACATAGCCCCAGATCCCAAAGCGGGGCAGGAGCAGCCATAGACCCAGCACATCAATGACATTGGTAAAGCTGTTATAGCGCACCAGATGGAGCTGTTGGCCCAGACCCTTTTGCAGGCCGTCCACCACGGCGTCCGGATACAAAAAGAGGATCATTGGCGCGAAGATTCGAAGATACCGGGCCGCCTGCTCGCTGTGAAACAGGGCGCGGCCCAGCAGACCGCCGCCCAAATAGAGCAGCGCGGCGACGCCCAGGGCATAGCAGGCCGTCAAAGCAAGGCACTTTCGGATCAGCGCCAGCAGGCGGGCGCGGTCCCGGCGGGCCAACAGGCGGGCCGTCTCTGAGACCATCAGCTCACTGAGCGCAAACAGGATCTCAGACGGAAACCAGAGCAGGGGAAAGACCATCCCGGAGATCGTCCCGTAGGCGGCCAGAGCCGTCTGCCGGGAACCAGTCTTCTCCAGCCCATAGGGGATCAGAAATTGCTCCACAGCGCCCAGACCGGAGCGCAGGGCGTCGTTGGCACCCAGCGGCACAGCCGTCTTTGCCACTGGCGGCAAGGATTTCCGGCGGGGCAGTGCGCGGTGCAGACGAGGATACAGCACCAGGGCGGAGAAGGCGGAAGCGCCATAGGAGCCGCCTACCACGGCGGCACAGAGCAGAGCAGGGTCGCTGCCCGCAACGGACAGAAGCGCCAGCGTTCCGCCGACGCTGAGCAGACGCTCCGCCAGCTCCACGGCGACCAGCTCCCGCACCCGACCGCAAGCGGTAAATGCGGAACGCAAAATGCCGGAAAGGATCGGCAAGGGCAACAGCAGTCCCAGCAGCCGAAGCGCGGGAGCGGTCCGCGCATCCCGAAGCAGAAAGGTCCCGATGGGCTCCGCCAGCAGACAGAGCCCGAGCCCCACCGCAGCGCTGACCAGGAAGCCATAGCGCAAGCAGGCCCAGACTGCCCCGGCGACGCCCGCAGCATCTCTCCGGCCCCAGGCGCGGGCAGTCAACTGCAAGGCCGCTACACGGATCCCGGCGGAGCCCAGCGTTCCGGCAAAGCCACCGACAGTCAAAATCAGCTGCAGTACGCCCATCCCCTCGGCACCGATCCGCCCGGCCAGAATCGCCTGGAACAGCACGCCCAGGCCTCGCAGCGCAAGGCCGCTCAGCGTCAACAGCAGCGTCCCACGCACCAGTGTCCGCCCCTTTCCCACGAGAACCACCCCCAAACAGCCTATGCGCCCCCGCGGACAGGTATGAAGCGCCCAGGTTTGGGTATACTGAAACCAGATTCTTGATAGGAGGAAGCAGTATGAACCTGCAAAACAGTGAGACCCAGAAAAACTTGATGCGGGCGCTGGCCGGGGAAAGCCTGGCCCGAAACCGCTATACCTTTGCCGCCCAGCAGGCGGAACAGGAAGGACTGCCCGTCATTGCCGCCGTTTTCCGTTACACCGCCGGACAGGAAAAAGAACACGCTGAAATATTCGCGGATTTCCTGCGCCAGGGCGGGGCGGACAGCGTCTGTGTGGAGGGAGACTTCCCGGTGGACACCGCCGCCGACACCCTGTCCCTGCTGGCAGCTGCCGTCCAAAACGAGGCTAAGGAGCAGACGGAGGTCTATCCCGCCTTCGCCGCTGTGGCCAGAAGCGAAGGCTTTGCAGAGGTGGCCCGAAAGCTGGAACTGATCGCGGAGATCGAAAAATGCCATGCAGGCCGTTTCGAGGCCTTCCGCAAGTTGCTCAGCGAGAACCGGCTCTATGTCTCCCAGCTGGCTTGTAACTGGATCTGTCTGAATTGCGGCCACGAGCTCAACGGCACCGCCGCCCCCCAGAGCTGCCCCGTCTGTGGAGAAGCAGGCTATTTTATCCGGGTGGAAATGTCCCCCTATGATTACTCCGGCGTGTCTTGACAGCTGGCGAGCTGCTTGCAAACAATAATGAATATTACGAATATACAGTAAATGAAAAGGGACTGGTCTTCCTGCCCGCACAAAGCGGCGCAAAGCCTTTTCCTTCCACGAAACACAGCTTCGGGACCAAAGCGGGTAGCTTTGGCCCCGAATTTTGTGTATATGCAATAATTTTTTTATTTTATGCAGGAAAAAAGCTGGAAAAATGAACCAAGCTGTGGTAATATAACACTGTATGAGCATTTGGGCGTGCGGCAGCCCCGGAGGATCTTTACCAGCCGAGGTCAGCGGTTGCGTTCCTGCACAGCTGCAGCGTTCCCAAACAAAACTGCCCATTCCAAGCACAAGCACACACCCATCCCCATTCAAATCACAGTTTTTACGCGTTCGTTTCCGCGGAATCACATAAGGAGGGATTCAATTGAAACGCTTTCGATCCATTCTCTGCACTGTCCTAATTCTTGCGCTCCTGGCCTCTATGTGCCCTGTATACGCCATGGACGCTAAGACGGAGGATACGCGCAGCATCCAAAGCTTCCTTGTGATCGACGATGATCCCACCGGTGGCTATACCGGTGATTATGTCGTCATCTACAACCCGAACACCGACGCTTCTTCAAGCCTTTCCACCGGCAGCATGTCCGGCTTGATCCAGACCAGCGTGGCCAGCAACGCCACCGTCCCCGCGCAACGCTCCGCCGACGCGGAAGCCCGCCCCTACATCATTGACATCGACTCCCTGCTCGCTGAATCGGAAGACAATGCGGCCGACGCCGCGGCAGTGACAGAGCCTGTCCGGGCCAGCTATACCGTCGGCTCCACCAAGACCTTCACCATCGACACCGACTCCTCCCCCACGGGCAGCAGCAGCGTGGAATTCAAGTGCCTGTATGTGGGCGAACACTGCTACATCTGGACTCCGACTTCCTCTGCCAACAACACCTACCCCCTGGACACCATCGACCAGAGCTTCGCCAAGCTGGCAGCGGACGAGTTTGACGGCAAATTCAACCTCATGCAGTACTCCTTCGGCAACCACACCAACGGCTCCAACGGAGACGGCAAGCTTCACATTCTGTATTATAACATCGAAGACGGCTGGCAGCCCGGCCAGGGCTATGTCGCCGGCTTCTTCTGGGGAAGCGACTTGACCCACAACGGCCTCCCTATGCTGAACATTGACACCTACCCCGGCGTCTACTACCCGGACTACGGCGCACATATCGAAGATACCTACAGTACCATGGTGCACGAGTATCAGCACTTGATCAACTACTCCAACACCCATTACATGAGCACCTGGCTCAACGAGTGCTTCTCCGCCGCCGCCGAGGAGATCTGCTACCCCGGCAGCTCCGTGATCCCCCGCATTCAGTCCTGGGAGAAATACTCCTACAGTAACAACAACACCTGGCTGAACCCGCCCTCTGAATTTGCGTATCAGTCGAGCTACAACCTCCACAACGGCTATTCCATGTACGCCTGGAACAACAATCTGAGCGATATTCTGGCGCTTTATGCCCAGGTGTCCTTCTTTGCCCAGTATCTGTACTCCCGCTTCGGCAACAGCATCTACCGTGAGATCTCCAACAACTGGACGCTTAACAAAGAGGTCGAGGCCATCACCAATGCTACGGGCGTGAATTGCTCCAAGCTGGTGCGGGATTTCCGCGTGGCGTTGACGGCCAACGCGACCCAATACCAGTATGACGGCGTTTATGGCTTCAAGGTGCAGGACGGCTATGATCCCTCCACGCACCACAATGTCCAGAACCCCTGGAGCCTGCTGGGCCCCGTCGTCTTCACCGGAAGCAGCTGCTCCATCCAGGGCGGCGGCGCCATCACGGTCAAGCCCGTAAACGGCGTCTACAATCCCCCCGCCGGTGCTGCTGCAGGTCTGGAGTACATCGGCATCAGCTTCTCCGCGCCCCACACAGTCACAGCCGTTTCCAACAACTCTGCCTGGGGCACCGTCTCTGTGGACGGCTATGTCATCACCGCCACCCCCGCTGCAGGCTATTATGTTTCCGGCTGCCAGGTGACCAGTGGCACTGCCACCACCTCTGTGAATGGCAATACCATCGTTGTTTCTCCTTCCAGCGATTGCACGGTCCGCGTCAATTTTGCCGCGAAGCCCACCTACACCGTAAGCTATATGGTTTGCGGTCAAAGCATGGGGTCCCAGTCTGCAAAGCTCTACGACACCATCAACCTGCCTGCTACTGTAAGCGTCAATCCGGAGGGCTGGACCTTCGCCGGTTGGACTGCCCAGCAGATCCTGAACGAGACCACCCAGAAGCCGGAATTCTATGAGCCCGGCGCTGCCTACACCGTAAACGCCAACACGACCCTCCACGCGCTCTTCACCCGCCGGGAAGGCGACGCGCCGCTTTCCTATCAGCTGGTGAATGCCGTCCCCGCGGACTGGACCGGTAATTATGTGATTTCCTCCGGAACAGGCAGCGACATGGTTCTCATGCGCGGCGTGAGCGTCGACTCCGACGGCCAGGATATTGAATCCTCCACCAATGCTGCCTCTGCCGGCACTGCAGGCGCCACCCTGGCCGGAAGCGCTCTGTACAATGTTCCCGAAGCCTTTATCTTCACTGCCAAGGCCCATGGGACTTACTATTCCATGCAGAATATTTCCACCGGCGTATATCTCGGCCAGGCCACCAACGGCTATCTCGGCGGCTATAACAACTACACAGCTTCCTACTGTGATTGGGAACTTGGCGTTAGCACCAATGCAAGCTGCATGAAGTGCCAGGCGGGCGGTTCCTATCCGTACATCAACTACACCAGCAACAGCGGTAAATTCTGGTGCATGCCCAGCGCGGACGACTCCATCCGCTTCTGGAAAGCCACCGGCGGCTACACGGATTATTATCAGACCAATCCCACCGGCGCTGTACATACCCACAGCTACGGCGATTGGACCTCGAACAACAACGGTACCCACAGCAGAACCTGTGCCTGCGGCGACAAGCAGACAGAAAACTGCAGCTACACCGAAGTCGTGACGCCTCCGACCACGACTTCTCAGGGCTATACGACCCACACCTGCACCGTCTGCGGCTACTCCTATCGGGACAACTACACGGATCCCATTGTGAACCCCGTGTACTACACCATCAACTTCTCCGTCCCCAACGGTGTGAATGCCATCGCCAGCCAGACGGTCGCTTCCAACAGCGCCATCACCCTGCCCACTGCCGGCACAGTTGACGGCTACAGCTTTGCGGGCTGGACCACCGGCACCGTTGCCGAAACTACTTCCC
>JAFOKO010000145.1 GCA_017419715.1 Oscillospiraceae bacterium
ACCGGAAGTGCAGTGCGGGGTGCGGGCGACCTATAGCCGCCCCTACGAGCTGCGTTCGATACGGGAAACAGGTTCGTTCCAATTTTTTCTACGGCACCGATACGCTCGGGGCGTCGGGGACGCCGCCCCCTACAGTGGACGGGGAAGGCATTGACGGGCGCGGCGGAGGCTCGTTCGGGAGGACGGCTTATCCGACGACATCCATCGGGATCAGCTGCAAGCTGCCACTGCCGATTTGGGATTTATCCAGGTAAAAATCTATCGCTGTATTGGAAAAATAATCAGCAAAAAAGATTCGGTCGCTTGTAACTGCAGCGATATAGAGCCCTTCAGTTGATTCGATTTGATCCACCAACTGGTAATCTCTTGTTAGAATGTAGATGGTAATGTCCATGTCATGATTGCGGCGAAAACTTGTTGCGTAGATATAATCTTCATCGTAGAGCGCGTATTGGATATCCGCTACCGGCATTCCACAGTTTTTGATTGTCCCGCTGTTGATATCGTATTCATAAAACCCAGAACTATTTGTTTCAGTTTCTTTGTTTTCTTCTGAGGAGCCTTGCGTCCCTTCAAGATAATACAGCGTAGCATCTGTGGCATAGAGGCCGTTCACACAGAGGCCGCTTTCAGAAATGGGGATGGGCGTTGTAATCTCTCCGGTGACTGTGTTCAGTTCGAACAGTCGATTATCATCCATATTGATACTTTGCCCATACATTTTTTCTTTGTAGTATTGCTGGAATAATGGATTGCCTTCTGTACAAATCGAATCGTCCGTCCTGGAATAGTCTGCCAAATCCATAATAATCAACCGATCCTCTTGATTCTCCATATCTGAGGTGAAAAAAGACGGGCTATACAAATAAAGTTTACCGTGATGAAATGCAGGCAGAAAACTGTAGGCCCCCATTTCGCTGATCTCTATCTCTGCCACTTTTTGATGATCTGAACCATCTAATTTCATTTTGACGATATCAAAACGACGCGGGTCTGTTGACATTTCCAATGCGTACAGCGCGCCGTCATAGTATCCAAATGCATCTCCGTAATACGCATTGCAATCGGAATTCTCATGCTTGCAGTTTGGCTTATTACACAAAGGGAAAAAAGTCTTTCCGCCTCTGGGGCAGAAATAGATAAACCCTCCGTTCTCCATTGCCAGCCCGTAGTAATAGTTATCAAGCGTTTCCACAAAGTACTGCCAGGCAAACGCCTGGTTTCGGTCCTCGGGCGGAACCTTCAGTTCATAGGCCTCTGTACCGGCTGCTTCACCGGATGAAATTTGAGCGCTCTCGCCGCTTTCGGGTGCTTTGCTGCAGGCTGCCAGCAGCACCAAAACGGCGGCGAAAAGAAAAATGGTCTTTTTCATAGGATGCTCCTTTTTTGTATGCCGTTGGTCTGGAAAGTATTCCAGACCAACGGCGGGTTTTGGTGTATTTATGGTTTAGCATAGAGGCTTCCGCTAAGCCCCTTGTAACTATAGGACATATAAGCCTGCAAAACATGAATTCGAGTACCACTATAATCGCCCTGATAGAACACGGAAGACTTTGCACCCGACTCTCCAGTTCCGCGCATCCAGTATGTTGAACCGTTCGATTGTTTAATCTGAATTCTATGTGTTGTGGTCAAGTTGTTTGCGCCTGCTAATTGGAAGCTGCAACTGAAATACTGGGTGCGAACCGTGAGGGCTGCTTTCCAGTATTTCCCTCCGTAATAGCCGTCCATGGAATCGGTATAAGCAAACGCCGTGACGCTAAGTACAGTTGCAGCAATGACTACAACCAAAAGTAACGCAATGATCTTTTTCATGGTAAATTACCTCATTTCTTATTTTTTATGTTCTTAAACTGTAAACGCGGAATCTTTGTTTCCTGTGTGCCGATCATCTCCTTTCACAGATCGTTTTCGGATTGAATCATAATTGTTGGCCAACAAATTCTTCCTCATGCGTTGCAACGCGTTTATGAATATACCATATAAGCGAATATAAGTCAAGAATAATTTCTCAAAAGGTATTTATTCAGTCGCTCCGTAGGGCGGCCTGCCTTCAGGCCACCGTGCCCTCCGATTTGACATGATTCCGGCGGCCAGAGGTCTGGCCGCTCTACGAGAGGAAGGGGGATCTGAATAGACACCCAAAAGAAACTATTTGTACTTATTCCGCAGAGCATTCATGCATTAACACATTATAAGGTCCCTATCTCGAAAAGACCATGCCGTTTTTGGGAAATTTTCCAAAAACGGCAATGATCAATCTGTAAAATTTGACTGCATAAACTCGACGAATCTTTTTTTCAGGGCAGGGCGGTTCAATGCCTCTGCCGTGCAAATCGCTAAACGAATACACTCTTTTGCAGTTAAAATATCATTTGTGCGCTTCCTTCGAACGAGAGACCAAGCTTTGTTATAATACAATTTGTCAAGATTGTTGCAGCGGCGTGTTTCCTGCGATATTCGGATTCCCTGGTTGCATATTTCGATGCATTCATCATAGCGTTGTGCCTGGCCTAAGAATGTAGACAGGTTGTATAAGATCATTAACTGGGTGCGCATAATCTCTTCCCGGTTTACCATGTGGTTTTCGTGATGCCGCTTTAACGCGCTGAGTATGTTGATGGCCATATCCAATTGACCGCTATCCCCATAACAGAGCGCAATATTGTTTAATATGACGATCTCTTCATAGGAAAGAAACTCCGGAATGGCGGCAGGGGAGTACTGGGGGCAAGTCATGCGCATTGCCTTTGTAAGCTGCTCCAGCCGCTCTTCCGGGGACAGCTGGGACACTTGTACCTGGCAAAGCAGAATGAACTGCTCCGAAACACAATCCCCTCGGTCTGCTTCGGCAATAAACTGTTTGAGCAGTTCCCCAGCCTCTTCAAAACGGCGATGGATCACAGCTTGCCGGATCTTGTACTTGAGATTATGCATTTCCAGCGTTTTCTCTGTGACGAAGCTGATCTGAATGCTGTCGGAGTATCCCAGGCGTTGAAGCAGCATTTCACTGTGCTGTTTTGAGGGCATACGCTCCCCGTTTTCGATCCGGGACAGGGTCGGAACGGAACAAATGCCGTCCGCCAATTCCTCCTGAGAGATCCCCAATTCTTCCCGCCGCTGTTTGATGAGCGGCCCAAACAAATAAATCGACATAGAGCGATCGCCTCCTATCCCTTCATTATAATCTATTTACCCCTTTTTTGCAAGAATGCGAAAAAGGGGTAGAAATTTTTATTGAAATCGGGTATAATGCGGGCGGAAGCCTTTATTCCATAGAAAAATCAATAGGAAGGAAATCCTGTCATGAATAACACGGAAAAAACCATGGACAAAATCGTGGCCCTGTGCAAGAACCGGGGCTTTATCTTCGCGGGCTCCGAAATCTACGGCGGCCTTGCCAACACCTGGGACTACGGCCCTCTGGGCGCCCGCCTGAAGAACAATGTCAAGGATGCATGGCGCAGGCGCTTCATCCAGGAGCGGCACAACTCCTTTGAGGTGGACGCCGACATTCTGATGAATCCCCGCGTCTGGGAGGCCAGCGGTCATGTCGGCTCCTTCTCCGACCCCCTGCTGGACTGCAAGGAGTGCAAGATGCGCTTTCGCGCCGACAATCTGATCGACGAGTTCGACCCCGAGGCCCATGCCGACGGCATGAGCAAGGAGGAGATGTTCGACTACATCAAGGCCCACTCCATTCCCTGCCCCAACTGCGGCAAGCACAACTTCACCGACATCCGGGAGTTCAACCTGATGTTCCAGACCTACCGCGGCGTCACCAACGACGCCAAGAGCGTCATCTATCTGCGCCCCGAGAACGCCCAGGGCGAGTATGTCAACTATCCCAATGTCCTGCGCTCCATGCGGGCCAAGCTGCCCTTCTCCATCGGTCAGATCGGCAAGGCCTTCCGCAACGAGATCACCCCGGGCAACTTCACCTTCCGCACCATCGAATTCGAGCAGATGGAGTTCCAGACCTTCTGCAAGCCCGGCGACGATATGGAGCTCTACGAGTACTTCAAGAACTACGGCAGACAGTTCTATGAGGACCTGGGCCTGCCCGCAGAGAACCTCCGCTTCCACGACCATGAGAAGCTGGCCCACTACGCCAAGGCTGCCTGCGACATTGAGTTCCGCTTCCCGACCCTCGGCTGGGGCGAGATCAACGGCACGCACAACCGCACAGACTTCGACCTGAGCCGCCACCAGGAGTACTCCGGCCAGAAGATGGACTATCTCGACCCCTACACCAACGAGCGCTATATCCCCTATATCATCGAGAGCACCTACGGCCTGGACCGCACGGTCCTCGCCCTGCTCTGCCAGGCCTATGATGAAGAAGTTGTGGACGCCGAGAAGAACGATGTCCGCGTGGTTCTGCATCTGAAGCCCAGCATTGCCCCCATCAAGGCCTCCATCCTGCCCCTGTCCAAGAAGCTGGGCGACAAGGCCATGGAGCTGCGCGACGAGCTGGCCAAATTCTTCATGGTGGACTATGACGACACCGGCTCCATCGGCAAGCGCTACCGCCGCGCCGACGAGATCGGCACCCCCTACTGCATCACCGTGGACTTCGACACCGTGGGCGATCCCGAGAAGGGCATCGAACCCGACAATGCCGTCACCATCCGCGACCGCGACACGATGGAGCAGGTCCGCGTGCCCATTTCCGAGCTGCGCGCCTGGCTGGCGGAGCATGTTGGCTGATCTCCCGGCTGCGTCATGGTTTTTAGCAGCTTTTCTTTTCTGATCGTATTTCTCCCGGCGGTCTGCCTGTGCTATTTTCTGATCCCCCAGCGTTTTCACAACGCCCGGAATCTGGTGCTCCTGGCCTTCTCCCTGTTCTTCTATGTTTGGGGGGAGGCCAAGGGCGTGCTTTTGATGCTGGCGGTGATCACCGTGAGCTATGGCAGCGCGCTGCTCATCGAGCGGGCCGGAGAACGCCGCTCGCTCAGGCGCCTGGGGCTGGGCCTGGAACTGTTGGCCTGTCTGGGCGCGTTGGGATATTTCAAGTACGCTGGCTTTTTTGTGCGGACGCTGGACCGCCTTTTTCCGCTGGCGCTCCCAATTCCGGAGATCGTCATGCCCATCGGCATCTCCTTCTTTACCTTCCAGTCTATGAGCTATGTGCTTGATGTCTACCGCGGGAAGACGCAAGCCCAGCGCGATCCGCTGCATGTAGCCCTCTATGTGGCCCTGTTTCCCCAGCTGGTGGCGGGGCCGATCGTCCGCTATGAGACCATCCAGGCGGAGATCACGGAGCGAAAGGAGCGCCTTGCGGACATCTATGACGGCTTGCAGCGCTTCATCATGGGCCTGGGCAAGAAGGTCCTGCTGGCTGATGTGTTTGGCCACGAGGCGGAGATCATCTTTGCCATGGACTCCGGCGTTCGGAATGCGCCGACAGCCTGGCTTGGCGCGGTGCTGTTCAGCCTGCAGATCTATTATGATTTTTCCGGCTACTCGGATATGGCCATCGGCCTTGGCCGAATTTTTGGCTTCCATTTCCCGGAGAATTTCAACTATCCCTTTGTTGCCAAAAGCGCAACGGAGTTTTGGAGACGCTGGCATATCACGCTATCCTCCTGGTTCCGGGACTATGTGTACATTCCGCTCGGCGGAAATCGCCGGGGCCTGCCCCGGCAGATTTTAAACCTGTTCGTGCTCTGGGGTCTAACCGGCCTCTGGCACGGCGCCTCCTGGAACTATGTGCTCTGGGGCTTGTATTTCTGTGTTTGGCTGATCCTGGAAAAATTCTTCTTGGGAAGGCGCCTGGAAAAACTCCCCGCCTGGCTATGCCATGTCTATACGCTGTTTTTTTGCCTGGTGAGCATGGTCATCTTCAATAGCACGGAGCTGTCCCGCTTAGGCAGCTATCTCTCCGATCTCTTCCACTTTCGGGGAGATTTCGGCTATGCGCGCTTCGTCCTGCAGCAGAATGTGCCGGAGATCGTCCTCGGCCTTGCCATTTGTACGCCGCTGCCGCTGCGCCTGTTCCGTAGCGGCCCGGACAAGCCCTGGGCTGAGCTGTTGCGCTGCTGCTGCCTGCTGGCGGTGCTGGCACTGTCTGCTCTGGCTTTGACCGGGAGCAGCTTCCATGCCTTTATCTATTTCCGCTTCTGAAGGGGGTGGGCCGATGCAACGGATCAAGCAGGGCTTTGTGCTCCTTTTGGGGCTTTTGGCCGCGCTGTTTCTTTTGGTGACTTACCTCGGCCGCCGGGAGGAGATAAGCAAATTTGAATACCGTACCCTTGCCGCGCATCCGGAGTTTTCCAAGGAAAGCCTGCTGGACGGCAGCTATTTCCGCGGCTGGGACGAATATATTTCCGACCACACTGCCTTCCGCGACGGCATGATGCGAAGCTATCTCTGGCTTCGCCTGCATGTGAAAAAGCAGCTGCTGGTCAACGACATCATCATTTCCGAGGAAAGCCTTCTGCCCTATCTGGGGGAGAAAAGCTTCGGTAGCGACGATTATGCCGCGCTGGGCCGGGACGCCGTGGAACGCCTGGAGCCCATTCGGCAGGCTGTGGAAGCCTACGGAGGGCACTTGCTGTATTACGGCATCGAGGGACAGTCCGTGGTGTTCCGGGATGGCTATCCGCCCTATCTGCACACCCATGTAGACTACTACGAAAACTGCGCGGCGGCCTTCCGCGCCGCCCTGGCGGAGGCAGGCTTTTCCACCCTCTACGCCCACGATGTTTTTACGGCGGACGGCGGCAGCCCAAAGCGGTATTACGCCCGGGTGGATCACCACTATAACTTCCTTGGCGCCTACAAAAGCTACGAGGCCATCTGCCTCTGGTGCCGGGAGCAGGGGATGGAGATCCCTATCGTGGAGCAGGAGCGCTTGCAGATCCACCCGTCTGAGGCACCGTTTTACGGCGCCTACAGTCGAAAGCTCTATGGCCTGTCTCCCATCGAGGAACCGCTTCTGATTTTTGACGCCTCTGTGCTTCCAAGCTACCAGCGCTGGGATAATGGCGAGCAGACCGATGCGCCCCTGCTGCAGCTCCCGGAGGAGGGCGCACCCATTTATTATGCTGCCTACATGGGTGGCGACATGGGGGAGACTGTGATCCAAACCGATCGCCCGGAACTGCCCAGCATTCTGATTGTGGGCGATTCCTACACCAATCCGGTGGAAGCCCTCTGCGTAGGCAGTTTCAACGAGATCCGAAGCCTGGATTTCCGCCACTACGATCAAATGACATTGACCGAGTATCTGGAAAGCTATCCTGCCGACCTGGTGCTGATCCTGCGCGACAGTCTGAACTATGTGATCCCCGGGGGCAACGGGGATTTGAAATAAGGAATCGAATAAACTGAAGCTCTAAACGAGAGGAGAACATCTACTATTATGAAAACTGATATTGAAATTGCACAGAGCTGCAAGATGCGGCCCATTTTTGAAGTTGCCGCCCAGGCCGGCATTCCGGAAGCTTGGGTGGAACCTTACGGCAAATACAAGGCCAAGATCATCCGTCCGGCGGACGCCCCCGTGGGCAAGCCCGGCAAGCTGATCCTGGTCACTGCCATCAACCCCACGCCTGCCGGCGAGGGCAAAACCACCACGACCATCGGCCTGGCCGATGCGCTGAACCGTTTGGGCAAGAAGACTATGGTGGCCCTGCGGGAGCCCTCTCTGGGTCCTGTGTTTGGCATCAAGGGCGGCGCCGCCGGCGGCGGCTTTGCCCAGGTGGTTCCCATGGAGGACATCAACCTGCACTTTACCGGCGACTTCCACGCCATCGGCGCGGCCAACAACCTGCTGGCTGCTCTGCTGGATAACCACATCCAGCAGGGAAACGCCCTGGGCATTGACCCCAGACGGATCACCTGGAAGCGCTGCGTGGATATGAACGACCGCCAGCTCCGTTTCGTGGTGGACGGTCTGGGCGGCAAGGCCAACGGCACCCCCCGGGAGGACGGCTTCGATATCACCGTGGCCTCCGAGGTCATGGCGGTGCTCTGCCTGTCCAACGACCTGGCGGACCTGAAAGCCCGTCTGGGCCGCATCGTGGTGGCCTATACCTATGACGGCAAGCCCGTCACTGCCGGCGACCTCAAAGCCCAGGGCGCAATGGCTGCCCTGCTGAAGGACGCCATCCGGCCCAACCTGGTTCAGACGCTGGAGGGCAATCCCGCCTTCGTCCACGGCGGCCCCTTTGCCAATATTGCCCACGGCTGCAACTCCGTGGCGGCAACCAAGCTGGCCCTGTCCCTGGCGGATTACACCGTCACCGAGGCAGGCTTCGGCGCGGATCTGGGCGCGGAGAAATTCCTGGACATCAAGTGCCGGATGGCCGACCTGAAGCCCAGCGCGGTCGTCATTGTGGCCACGGTCCGGGCCCTCAAATACAATGGCGGCGTGCCCAAGGCGGAGCTGAACCACGAGAACCTGGAAGCCCTGGAGCAGGGCCTGCCCAACCTGCTGCGGCATGTGGGCAATATCAAGGATGTCTTCGGCCTGCCCTGCGTGGTGGCCATCAACCGCTTCCCCAACGATACCGAGGCGGAGCTGGCGCTGATCGAGGCCAAGTGCCGTGCGCTCGGGGTCTGCGTGGCCCTCTCCGAGGTCTGGGCCAAGGGTGGCGAAGGCGGCGAGACGCTGGCCCAGGAGGTGCTGCGTCTGTGCGAGCAGCCCAACGACTTCCGCTTCAGCTATGAGCTGGACCGGCCGCTGCGGGAGAAGATCGAGACCATTTGCCGCCGGATCTATCACGCCGCGCATGTCAATTTCCCCGCTGCGGCGGAAAAGCAGATCCAGACGCTGGAGGAGCTGGGCTTCGGCAAGCTTCCCGTCTGCATGGCCAAAACACAGTATTCCTTCACCGACGACCAGACAGTCCTTGGTGCGCCCGAGGGCTTCACCGTCACGGTCCGCGAGGTCAAGATCAGCGCCGGTGCGGGCTTTGTGGTGGCCCTGACGGGCTCCATTATGACGATGCCCGGTCTGCCCAAGGCACCGGCCGCTGAAAAGATCGATGTGGATGCCAACGGCCGCATTACGGGCCTGTTCTAAACAAAATCATCCCTTTGGGATCAATGAAAGAGGTAGCTGAATATGCCGAATATTCTGGACGGCAATGCCGTTGCAAAAGAGCTGCGGGCAGAATTAAAGGCCCGCGTGGAAGCGCTGAAACTGGAGTACATCTTCCCGGTTTTGGCAACGATCCGTGTCGGAGAGGATCCGGCCGCCATCAGCTATGAAAACGGCTTGTTGCGGGCGGCAAATGCCACCGGCGTGATCGTGCGCCGCTATATCCTGCCCAGCGATACCGAGCAGGCCGATGTCGCACAGCTGATCCGGGAGATCAATGCGGATCCCCTGCTTTCCGGCCTGCTGGTTCTCCGCCCGCTGCCGGATCCTTACGATGAAGACGCGCTTACGGCGCTGATCAAGCCCGAAAAGGATGTGGACTGTGCCAATCTGCACGGGCAAGCCCACTATACGCCCTGCACGGCGGAGGCCTGTATGGAGCTGCTGCATCGCTATGGGATTCCCATCGAAGGCAAGCGCGCCGTGGTCCTGGGCCGCTCCAAGACGGTGGGCATGCCAGCGGCCAAACTGCTGCTGGAGGCCAACGCCACCGTCACGGTCTGCCATAGCCGGACCGTCGACCTGGCTGCCGTGGCGCGGGAGGGGGATATTCTCCTGGTTGCGCTTGGCCGCCGAAAAATGATCGGCGCGGAGCATATCAAGCCTGGCGCTGTGGTGCTCGACGTGGGCATCCATGCGGATCCGGAGACCGGAGGCCTTTGCGGCGATGTGGATTATGAAGCCGCGGCCCCCAAGGCTTCCGCCATCACGCCCGTCCCCGGCGGCGTGGGCTCCGTGACTTCTACGATCCTCATGCGCCATGTGATCGACGGGGCCGTGCGAAGCGCCCAGAGTGCGGAACAAGCAAAGAAAGACGCCGCAGAAACGAACGCATGATGAAAAAGCGATCCTGGTTTGCAATGGGCCTCTTTCTGGCCGCAATCGTGGCGGCCGATCAAATCACCAAGGCGCTGGTCCGAGCCAAGATCCCCTACGGCACCGGTGTGCAGCTTCTACCCGGTGTGGTGCAGCTCACCTATGTGCGCAACGCGGGCGCGGCGTTTTCCATGTTGCGCGGCGGACGCTGGCTGTTTCTGGCGCTGGTGGTGGTGTTTTTTGCGGTGGTCGCCCTACTGATCCGGCGGAAGGCCCTCCAAAAGCCCGCTGAGCTCTGGGCGTTGGCCGCCGTTGGCGGCGGCGCGCTGGGCAACGCCATCGACCGCGCTGTTTGCGGTGAAGTGACGGACATGATCGAACCCCTGTTCATGCAATTCGCTGTATTCAATGTGGCGGATATCTTCATCTCCTGTGGCGCGATTTTCCTGGTCGTGTACATATTGTTCTTTGACCGCGAAAAGCAGGAAACGCGAGGTGGCTATGAACATAGAGGCTGAACAGTCCGGCATTCGTCTGGATGTGTTCCTTGCGGCGCATCTGGAAAATATGTCCCGATCCGCCGTGCAGAAGCTCCTGGAATCCGGGGCTGTCACCCAAAATGGCAGCATGTTGCGCAAACAGGACAAGACGGTGGCCGGAACGATTTATGAAGTGCGCCTGCCGGAGTTAAAGGAGACCGCCATTGTGCCCAGGGATCTGCCCCTGGATATCGTGTACGAAGACGAAGATGTGCTGGTGCTCAACAAGCCCAAGAGCCTTGTGGTGCACCCCGCGCCCGGGCACTGGGACGACACCCTGGTCAACGCCTTGATGTTCCACTGCCGCGACAGCCTTTCCGGCATCAACGGGGAGTTGCGGCCCGGCATCGTCCACCGCATCGACAAGGACACCTCCGGCCTCCTGATCGTGGCAAAGAATGACTTTGCCCACCAGGCGCTGGCAGCTCAGCTCCAGGACCATAGCCTGTCCCGGACCTATGAGGCCGTCGTGAAAGGCGGCTTCAAGGAAGACGAGGGCACTGTGGACGCGCCCATCGGCCGTCACCCGGTAGATCGAAAAAAGATGGCCGTCACGGAAAAAAACAGCCGTCCTGCTGTGACGCATTGGAAGGTTTTGGAGCGCTTCGGGCAATATACGCTGGTGGAGTGCAAGCTGGAGACAGGGCGGACCCACCAGATCCGGGTCCACATGGCCCATATCCATCACCCAATCCTGGGCGATACCGTCTACGGCAACCCCAAGCCCGAGCTCGGGCAGGACAGCCAATGCCTTCACGCGAAGGCTCTCAGCTTTTATCATCCTCGCAGCGGAGCGCGGATCACCGTAAGCTGCCCGCGCCCCGCATACCTCGAAGCGCTGCTGGAAAAGCTTCGCCGATAAATCAGGGAGCAAGCCCCAAACGGGCTTGCTCCTTTTCCTTGTGTGCCGGACATGGCACGATCTTCGCGGGGGAAAGTCCCAAGTGTTCTGAACGAGGGATACGAATGAATATATGCCAGGAATGGTATAAAACCAAATCAAACGGTGGAAACTCTTGGAAGGACAAAGAGCAGAGGGGGCAATACAGTGGAACTCCACGCAAACGAAGCGTTGGGATTTATGGAAGTATGGCTTTCCAACGACGATCAAAAAAACGAAGCACGATTGGCCTGGCTGAAGTCACAGTATCCAATCTGGAATGCACAGAAGTTGAAGCCTGTGATTTATTATTCCGGTCACGAAGACTTATATGAGAATACCCTTGCGCTGCTGAAATACAACCGCAAGCGAAGCGCAGAGAAAGAAATCGAACGGGAGAGAAACGAACAAGGTATGTCGCTGTCATGATAGCGGAGGAACAGATCACCGGGGCGAATACCGCCCGGTACGATGATTCGAAGAAGAACGCCTGCTGTTCCGCATTTCCGAGCTTGACGAATCTCATCCTGGATCATGGATTCGCAGATCGCTTCCCTGTGGAACCTCGCTTAAACCGCAACGGGTTGCCGCATATTGGGTCTTGCATTTTTCGGTCAAAGGCAGTACAATGAAGAAAATAAAAAGCAGAAAAGAAGTGAACAACATTGTTAGAAAAATTCGACATCGTTGGCTACTGCCGAATTTCCGTGGACGAGGAGTTGGATCGGGACAATGTTTCGATTGAGAACCAGAAGGCGATCATTGCTGATTTCGTTCAGAACCGCTTTCCCGGAAGCTCCTTGACCTTCTACGAGGATCGGGATCGCTCCGGCTACACCTTTGAGCAGCGGGAGGGCTACCAGGCCATGCGTAAGGGGCTCCTCTCCCACAAATACGATATTCTGATCGTCAAAGACTTCTCCCGCTTCTCCCGGCGCAACTCCCGGGGCCTGGTGGAGCTGGAAGACTTGCGGGACGCCGGCTTGCGGATCATCTCCATCGGAGACGGAATCGACTTCCCCAATGACGACGACTGGCTCAAAATTCAATTCCAATTTCTGATCAACGAAATGCCCGTCACTGATACCTCCAAGAAGGTCAAAGCCGTGGTCAAACGAAGGCAGCGGGACGGGAAGTGGATCTGTGCCGCACCCTACGGCTACATTGTGAACAAACAGCAGCAATTTGAAGTCGTCCCTACCGAGGCGGAAATCGTGCGAAAAGTCTTTGAGCTGTATCTGGCCGGGTGGGGGTACAAGCGGATCGCCAACTACCTGACCGACGAGAGCATTCCCACGCCCCGCATGTCGGAGAAGACCCGGCGCGAGGCCGCAGGAGAGATCGTCAAGCGGGAAGCTAAGCCCATTTGGGCCATTGCAACCGTGCAGGGCATTCTGGAAAACGATTTCTATATTGGCACCCTCCGGCAGGGGAAGACCACCCGCGCCAAGATCAACGGCAAGCAGGTGGAGCGGGCGACGGACGAAGTGCTGGTTTTTGAAAATCACCACCAGCCCATCATCGACTACCGTAGCTTCGCCACTGCAAAGGCACTGAAAGAGCAGCGCACGACCTCCAACTTCCGGGGAATCAAGAAAAACGACAATGTCTATTCCGGCTATCTGGAGTGCGGCGATTGCGGCAGCCCCATGTTCGCCATGAGCCGAAGCGACCTCAAGGACGCCTATCACTGCGGCCTGTATCACCGGCGCGGCTTGAAAGCCTGCACCAGCCACCACATCCGCACGGAAACGCTGGACAGAGCGGTCAAGGAATATGTGCGAAAGGTCATGGACAACTCCGCCGCCATGCTGGAACGGCTCAACGCGGAGATCGAAAAGCAGGACGAGGATGTGTCCGAAACGGAGCGGGCGGCGGAGAATCTGGAGGCGCTGCTGGACGATTTGCAGGAGGAGCTGCGCGTCACCAAGCGCCAGCGCATCCGGGACATTATGAAGCACCCGGAGCGGGAAGCACTGCTGGAGGAGACCTACGACGAGCTGGAGGCGGAGCTGGAGCAGAAGATCTCCGGGCTCCAGCATCAGATTGAGTTGACCGCCGACAAGCGCAACACCATCATCCGGGTCAACCGGGCGGCCAAGCTGGCAATGGATGTGTTTGCGGATATTCTGGAAAAGGACAAGCTGGATCGGAACGATCTGAATCTGATCATTGAAAAGATCCGCGTTTTCGAAGACAGAATCGAAATCCGGCTCAAGAACGACATCGACACCCTCTTGCGGAGCTGGATCCTGCTGGAAACGAAAGACGACGCCCAAAAGCCCGGTATTTCCGAAGAATCCGGCGAAGGGCTCCAGGCGGCGGAAAAGCGCGCAATATCCATCATTGAAGACGCAATTCACCATGCAAGGAAGAATTATCGTGTTGATGTTATCAACGACGGTGACCCCCTGGAGATTTTCACGGAAAAAGACGGAGAGGTCATATTCAAGAAGTATTCCCCCATGGGGGAATTGACAGAATTTGCGGGGCGAATCTGTGAGGCACTGCATAAGAACACCGGCTTTTTGGCGGTAGTTTGCGACCGGGACACCATCATAGCCGCCGCCGGAGCGGGACAGCGGGATGTGTTGGAGCGGCGGCTGGCTCCGGCGCTGTTTCACCGCCTGGAGGAGCGGGAGCGCTACTGTGCCGGTGGGCGTGGAATATCCGTGGCGATGGCTGATGGCGTGTCTGCCGTCGTAGGGGCGGCGGTTCCCATTCTGTCCCAGGGGGACCTGCTGGGCGGCGTCTTGCTGGGCGCGGACCCGGAGCGGGGCCGCTGGCCCGGAGAGTTCGAGTTGCGGTTGCTGGATGTGGTGGCGGCCTTCCTGGGCAGGCAGATGGAGATGTAAGCTGCCGCGCCCCTTGCTTTTTTGCAGATTTGTGCTATACTGAGCAAAAAGCAGGGGAGGTCCGTCATGCGATACAAGATCCTTTTACTGGACCTGGACAACACCATTCTGGACTTCAGCGCGGGGGAGGCTTCCGCCTATGCCAGGGCGTTGACGGAACAGGGCGTTTCGCCCACAGCGGAGCTTTTGACCCGCTACCACGCGATCAATTGCGGCTGGTGGAGGAAGCTGGAGCGGGGCGAAGCGGATCGGGACACGATCCGGGTGGAACGACACCGGCAGCTGTTCACGGAGATGGGGCTGGCGCTGGACCCGGCAGCCTTCGAAGCGGCCTACCACCGCAATCTGGGGCAGGAATATGCCCTGCTGCCCGGCGCAATGGAGATGCTGGACTACTTGCGCCAGCGGGGGTATCGCTTATTTTTGGCTTCCAACGGCCTGGCGGAGACCCAGTATGCCAGGTTGGCAGGCGCGGGCATCGGCGCACGCTTTGAGGCGCTGTTTATCTCGGAGTTGACGGGCTTCAACAAACCGGATCCGGCCTACTTTGCCTGGTGCTTTGCCCGGATCCCCGGCTTTGACCGGGCAAAGACGCTGATGATCGGCGACAGCCTCAGCTCGGATATTGCAGGCGGGATACGCGCCGGGATCGATACGCTCTGGCTCAACCGAAGCGGACAAGCCGCGCCGCCGGAGCTCCGGCCCAGCTATGAGATCCGAAGCCTGACAGAGATCCGTCAAATTTTGTGAGCGCTTGCCTCCGAAGGACGAACTTGTCCTTCGGAGGTGTTTTTTTGCGCGCGGTTTTCCTCCCAGGAGACTTTTGAAAAAAGTCAAAAAAGAACTTGACTTTTCCATTCCTTGTGGTATTCTATAGTGCGGACACAACATGTTGTGGTTATTATGTCAACGACATTCCCACATGTTGCCCACAGCATTTCCACAGGGATTTCCACAGAAAATGCGGAATGCGCGGAAGATTCAAGGCGACCCACCCGACAGGAGGTATCTATGAAACTTGGCGGACTGCAGAAAATGACCCTTCTGGACTTTCCGGGAAAGGTAGCCTGCACGGTGTTTACCGTGGGATGCAATTTCCGTTGTCCCTTTTGCCACAACAGCAGCCTGGTGCTGCCACAGGCGGCGCCGGAGCTGGACCAGGCGGCGTTTTTCAGCTTTTTAAACAAGCGGCAGGGCCTCCTGGACGGGGTTGCCATTACCGGCGGTGAACCGCTGCTCCACCCGGACATGCCGGCGTTTCTGGAGCGGATCCGCTCGCTGGGCTTTGCAGTCAAGCTGGACACCAACGGGGCTTTCCCGGATCGACTTCGGACGGTTCTGGAAGCCGGGCTGGTGGATTATGTGGCAATGGACATCAAGAACAGCCCCGAGAAGTATGAGCAGACCGCGGGCGTGGCCGGGATTTTGCCCCGGGTGGAGCAGAGTGCCGCCCTCCTGCTGGCGGGGAAGACCCCCTTTGAATTCCGCACCACCCTGGTGGACGAGCTCCATGCGCCTGCCGATTTTACGGCCATCGGCCAATGGATCGCCGGGACGGAGCACTATTTCATCCAGGGCTTTGTAGATTCCGGCGACATCCTGGGCGGCGCACAGTTCCGCGCCGCATCCCCCGAAAAAGCCAGGGCCTGCCTGGAAGCAGTTCGCCCCTTCGTCCCGGACGCCCAATTGCGGGGCGTTTCATAGTTGATAATTGAAAATGAATGAGTTTTGCAAATTGCTATTTGCAAAACCCCGATCGCTTTCATCCTTCCATTTTCAACTTTCAATTCTGCTGTCCCGCTTATGTCCCACAAAAAAGAGTATAATCAATTTACCGATATATAAAAAAAGGAGTTACCGTTATGTACCAGGTCGTAAAGCGCAATGACAAAATCGTCGATTTTGACATTACAAAAATCACCACCGCCATCAAGAAGGCCTTCGATGCAAAGCAAAAGCAGTACAATGAAGACACCATCGACTTCCTTGCGCTGAAGGTCACTGCAGACTTCCAGAGCAAGATCAAGGACAACAAGATCGCCGTGGAGGACATTCAGGATTCCGTGGAGGCCGTGCTGGGTCGGGCTGGCTACGAGGATGTGGCCAAGGCCTACATCCTCTACCGCCGCCAGCGGGAAAAGCTCCGCAATGTCTCCGAGACCATGCTGGACTACAAGTCTGTGGTGGATCAGTATCTGAAGGTCATGGACTGGCGTGTCAAGGAAAATTCCACCGTTACCTACTCCGTGGGCGGCTTGATCCTCTCCAACTCCGGCGCAATCACCGCAAACTACTGGCTGTCCGAGATCTATGACGACGAGATTGCCAACGCCCACCGCAACTGCGATTTCCACATCCACGATATGTCCATGCTCACCGGCTACTGTGCAGGCTGGAGCCTGAAGCAGCTGATCCAGGAGGGCCTGGGCGGCGTACCCGGCAAGATCACCTCCGCTCCCGCCAAGCACCTGGCCACCCTCAGCAACCAGATGGTCAACTTCCTGGGCATTATGCAGAACGAATGGGCGGGCGCCCAGGCCTTTTCCTCCTTCGATACCTACTTGGCGCCCTTTGTCAAGGTGGACGATCTGCCCTATGACCAGGTGAAGAAGTGCGTGGAATCCTTCATCTACGGGGTCAACACCCCCTCCCGCTGGGGCACCCAGGCGCCCTTCAGCAATGTCACCCTGGACTGGACTGTGCCCAACGACCTGGCAGAGCTTCCCGCCATCGTGGGCGGCAAGGAGGCCTCCTTCAAGTATAAGGACTGCCAAAAGGAAATGGACATGATCAACAAGGCCTTCATTGAGGTCATGATCGAGGGCGACGCCAACGGCCGCGGCTTCCAGTATCCCATTCCCACCTATTCCATCACGAAGAACTTCGATTGGTCCGATACGGAGAACAACAAGCTCCTGTTCGAAATGACTTCCAAGTACGGCACGCCCTACTTCTCCAACTATGTGAACTCCGACATGGAGCCCTCGGATATCCGCTCCATGTGCTGCCGTCTTCGCCTGGATCTCCGCGAGCTCCGCAAGAAGTCCGGCGGCTACTTCGGCTCCGGCGAATCCACCGGCTCCGTGGGCGTGGTCACCATCAACCTGCCCCGCCTGGCCTACCAGGCGGAGAACGAGGCCGACTTCTTCATGCGCCTCGACCGGCTCATGGACATTGCCGCCCGTAGTCTGAAGATCAAGCGCGATGTCATCACCAAGCTGCTGGAGGGCGGCCTGTATCCCTACACGCGCCGCTACCTGGGCACCTTTGCCAATCATTTCTCCACCATCGGTCTCATCGGCATGAACGAGATGGGGCTGAACGCCAAGTGGCTTGGCAAGGATCTGACCCATCCCGAGACCCAGGAATTCTCCAAGCAGGTGCTCAACCACATGCGCGAGCGTCTGTCCGATTACCAGGAGCAGTACGGCGACCTCTACAACCTGGAGGCCACCCCCGCCGAATCCACCACTTACCGCTTTGCCAAGCACGATAAGAAGGACTTCCCCAATATCATCACCGCCAATATGAACGGCACCCCCTACTATACCAACTCCTCCCATCTGCCTGTGGGTTACACGGAGGATGTGTTCTCCGCGCTGGATGTGCAGGACGAGCTCCAGACGCTCTACACCTCCGGCACCGTCTTCCACGCCTTCCTGGGCGAGAAGCTGCCGGATTGGAAAGCGGCCGCCAATCTGGTGCGGAAGATCGCGGAGAATTACAAGCTGCCCTACTACACCCTCAGCCCCACCTACTCCGTCTGCCCGGACCACGGCTACCTCACCGGGGAACAGTACAGCTGCCCCCACTGTGGAAAGAAGACCGAGGTCTACTCCCGCATTACCGGCTACTACCGGCCCGTGCAGAACTGGAACGACGGCAAGACCCAGGAATTCAAGGACCGCAAGGTCTACGATGTGGGCTACTCCATGCATCACCGGTTCCAGGAGCCGCTGAGCGCGGCCGCTGCCCCTGCCGCACCCTCCGCCGTGAAGCTGCAGACCGTTGCTTCGCCGGAAAATGGGGCTTCCGCAGCGCCTGCCGCCGACGGCCTGCTCCTCTTCACCACCTCCACCTGCCCCAAGTGCGTGATGGCCAAGAAATTCCTGGCCGACGCGGGGCTGGCCTATGAGACCGTCGTGGTGGACAAGGACCCCGCTCTTGCCAAGCAATACGGCGTCCGCCAGGCGCCCACCCTGCTGGTGCTGGAACACGGCACAGAGCTCCAGCGGATCGAAAATCCCTCCAACATCCGGCGTTTCTGCGAGGATGCGCAGTAATTGATGCGGAAAAGCAAGAGGTTTCAGATAGAAATCTCTTGCTTTTCCTAAAAATTGTCTGAGATCCTAAAAAATACGCAAAGCTGTAAACCGTTTCCCGGCTCAAAGCGTCTATTAGACAGAAGCCAAAAGACAGGAGGCTGGGAAACGGAGGTGAGCGGCATGGAGGAGCGGGAGTTTGCAAGCTGTTATCAGAAGCTGATTGCCCACTACCGATTGACGCCGGAAAGAAACGAACGGCAGCTTGCAGGGATCCTGTGCAGGATCCGCGGCCCGAGTCGTGATCCGTGCAAGCAGAAAGAAGAAAAGAAAGAAGCGCGTGCAGGAGGAGCCAAAGATGAAAAGCAGACAAGCGGACGCGAAGCGTGAAAGCAATTTGACGGAGCTGATCACCGCCATTCGGGAGGGCGATCAGCAGGCCTTTACGGAGCTCTATGAGATGACGAGCCAGGAGGTCTACCGCACGGCCCGTGCCGTTTTGCGAGATGAAGAGGCGGCGCTGGATGTCCAGCAGGACACCTATGTCTTTGCCTACAATCATCTGGATCAGCTGAGCGATCCCGAGAAGGTCCGCCCCTGGCTGCGCGCCATCGCGGTGAACCGCGCCAAGTCTGTGCTGCGGCGGCAGACGCCGATCCTGTTCACAGAGCTGGAGAACGAGGAAGGGGAGGGCCTGCCGGAGCAGGCCGACCTCTCCCCGGAGGGCTCCCCGGAATTGAGCCTGGAGCGGAAAGAGACAAGCGAGCTGGTCAACGAGATCCTGGAAGAGCTTTCCGACGGCCAGCGTGCCGCGGTTGCCATGTACTACTACGAGCAAATGTCCATCGGAGAGATCTCCGAAGCGCTGGGCGTTGCGCCGGGAACGGTGAAGGCCCAGCTGGCCCGGGGAAGGAAGAAGATCGAAGAAGCGGTCCACCGCCTGGAAAAGCAGGGCGTCAAGCTCTATGGCCTGTCTCCCATCCCCTTCCTCCTGGCTCTGATGAAGCGCCAGCTGCCTGCAGCACAGGCGGGCGAGGCTGTTTTGACAAAGACCCTGGCCCAGACCGGCCTCGCCGCCGGTGCCAAGGCTGCCATCACTGCGGGCTCCGGCGCAGCCGCTGCCCCGCTTGCAGAGGCCGTAGTCCTGCACGCGACCCGCCCCTTCTTTACCACGGCGCTGGGCAAGCTGGTCCTGGGCGTGATCTGTGCTGGCGTTGTGGGCGGCGGCGTTGCCGGTTACCGCTGGGCGAAGCATGCCATGGAGGAAAAAACAACGCCGATCCTAACGATGGAGACCAGGGAGGACCCACAGCCGGATCCCACCGGGCCGACCCTCCCGGTGGAGCTGGATGTGCCTGCTGTTCCGGAAACTGAGGCGGAGTCCGGCGAGGACGATCAGAAGCTGTGGGGCACCTGCGGCGAGGATCTGCAATGGACGCTGTTCAAAAACAGCGGCAAGCTGGTTCTGAAGGGCAGCGGCGCCATGACGGACTATCCCGATGTCCAGTCCGTGCCCTGGAGCGCCTATCAGGGCAGTATCCAGGAGCTGGAGCTCCCCGAGCAGCTGAGCGCCATCGGCGACTACGCCTTCGCAAACTGCACGCAGCTGGATCCGACCTACGTTACCACAGGCTCCGAAAAAAGACAACTCCCGAGCGGCCTGACCCGCATCGGAAATTACGCGTTCTCCGGCTGCACGAAGCTGGATCTTTCCTGGTACACGGATTGGCTCCCGACTTCGCTGACGAGCATCGGCGACGGCGCGTTTGCAAACTGCACGGCGCTGAGGCAGATCATCCTGCCGCAGAATCTTGGCGCCATCGGCAGCGGCGCGCTGCGCGGCTGCAGCAATCTGAGCCAGCTCTGGATCATGAGCGAGAGCTGCGCGCTCCCGGCGGATCTCTGCGATCTGTCCCAGCTCACGGTCTGCGGCTTCCCCGGCTCCACGGCGGAGCAGTATGCGGCGGAAGCAGGCGTCTCCTTCAACCCCGTGGAGGACAATCAGGCAGGCGTTTCGGAAAAGCTGGAGCAGGAGCAGCAGATCAACGCGCATTTCACAAGGATGGAGACCATGTTCCAGATCGGGGATCGCTATCTGGCGAAGGTCGTGACGACGGATCTGCTCAAGGCGTCGGAGGCTGAGATCAGCCAGGCCAGGCAGAGCGGCACGCTCAGCCTGGACGGCGCGGAATACCCCTTTACGGACTCCAAGACGCAGGCCAAGCTCTGGGGCTACGTCTACGACGCCAGCGAGGACGCGGAGGGCTGGGTCGGCTGGATCCAGGCAAACGGAAGCGTCTATTCGGTTCTGTGGCAGGACGGCGGCTACGTGTTCTGGGAGAACCAGCAAACCGGCTCCGGCGATCCGTATCTGAAGCAGTCGGATTACACGGACATCGGTTGGATCTGGCTGGACGGCGATACCATGACGTCCTACGGCAAGCTCAGCGACTATCTGAAGGAAACGACCGCGGAAAACATCTGTCTGAACTTCTTCCTGGAGCTGGACGACGACGGCGAGATCAGCATCGTGAAGATCAGCTCGGGCTGGAAATAATAGAATTTGGAAAGAGGAGAATACAATATGAAATCCACGAAACGTACCGGGATCCGGAAACAACTGCTTTGCGCCGCCCTTGCGCTGACCCTGCTGCTCCTGAGCGCGTGCAGCGGCAAGACGCCTGCCGCGACCGGAAGCTCTGCGCAGACCGCCCCTGCGACCACCGAGGCGACCGTGAGCACGGAGGCGACCATCAGATCGGATACCGCCGAGGACGTTCCCGTCACCGAAGCTCCTGCCACCGAGCCCGCCGAGACCGAGCCTGCGGTCACCGAGCCGGTCGAGACCGAGCCCACCGAATTCGTCCCCGACCCCGACTGGCCGACCGGCTCCTGCGGCGATAATCTCACCTGGTATTTCAATCGCAAGGCCGGCGAGCTGACCGTTACCGGCTCCGGCGAAATGGACGATTTCGTATCATTATATCAGTCTGAAGCTCCTACGCCGTGGTATTCTTATAATAAGCAGATCAAATCGGTCAGAGTGCTGGACGGCGTAACGAGCATCGGCGAATATGCGTTCCAGGGCTACAGGAATCTGAAGCGCGTGACGCTTCCGGACGGCCTGACGCGCATCGGCCGCGCTGCGTTCTCCGATTGCGAATCCTTGAAGAGTATAAACTTGCCGGACGGCCTGACGCAGATTGGCGTCCATGCGTTCAGCTTTTGCGAGGTGCTGACCGGGCTGACGCTGCCGGACAGCCTGGTCTCCATCGGCGACTATGCGTTCAACAAGTGCAAGGCGCTGACCGAGCTGACGATCCCGGCTGCCGTGACGGAGATCGGCGAGCCTGCGTTTTGTGAATGCGAGGCGCTGGAGCGCATCGAGGTCGCGCCCGACAATCCGAGCTACCGCAGCGTCGACGGCGTCCTGTTTGACAAAGCGCAGACCGAGCTGCTGATGTATCCCTGCGCCAAAAAGGCGGAACGCTACGCGGTTCCGGACGGCGTGACGAGGCTCGCCTCGTATTCCTTCGGCTACGCCAGTGCGGTGAAAACCGTGCTTCTGCCGGACAGCCTGACAAGCATCGGAGACCGCGCCTTCTTCCGCTGCTATGGTCTGGAAAGCATTGCGATCCCGGACGGCGTGGAAAAGCTTGAGGAATGCACCTTCTTCTATTGCAGCTCCCTGACCGACGTGACGATTCCGGACAGCGTAACCAAGATCCGGTACGGTGCGTTCTCCTACTGCACCGCGCTGAAAAGCATCGAGATTCCCGACAGCGTCATCGACCTGGGGGAGAGAGTGTTCGAGGGCTGCTCCAATCTGGAGCGCGTCGTCATCGGCAACGGCGTGCCCTATCTGGATGAATACCTGTTCTGGGGCTGCACCTCCCTGCGGGACGTGACCATCGGCAGCGGCGTGGAGGTCATCTTTGACAAGGCTTTCCTGGAATGCTCGTCCCTGAAAACTGTCACGATCCCGGACGGGGTGACCAGCATCGGCGCTCAGGTGTTCTGCGAATGCAGCACTCTGACCAGCGTGACCATCCCGGACAGTGTCACCAGCATCGGCGGATACGCGTTCTACGATTGCAATCTGAAGGACGTGACGATTCCGGAGAGCGTAACGGAGATCGGCGAAAGCGCTTTCGAAGGAAATAGAAATATCAATATCCACGGCAAATCCGGCTCCGCCGCCCAGGCCTACGCAGATGAGAACGGCTTTGACTTTGTGGCAGAGTGAAATAACGCCGAAAAAGTGGTGAAAAGTCAAGAACCTTCTTCGGAGATGTAGGTTTGTCAATCATACTTTACAGATAGGGAAAGAATAAAGGACATCCTTGGGGGAACGCCATTTCAAGGGGCGAATAGGGAAGTCATTGTCTTTCCACTGCCATACGGCGAGTTGCTTCTGGAAGGCCTCAAAAGAGTAGAGTTTCCGCCATTTGTAGATTGTCGGTCGCGAGACATTGTAGCGGATAGAGGCTTTTGTTACGCCATACCGTAAAGAATATTTAACTACTGCTTGACGGCGCTTAAGGGTTTGTGTTAAAGTAGTCATGGCGAATAGGTCACCTGCCCTTCGGTTTTTTCTGAGCAACTTAACCATATCACAGGTGCTCCCTATTCGCTATCCTTTTTTTCAACTGTTAAGTATCATTGTAACACCTACAAAAGTCAAGAACTTTTCTTCGGAAACCGCTTGACTTTTTGGAAAGGCGGAGTATAATAGTGCCTTGCGCGGTACTTTACGGAACAACGCACAGAATAATTTTCCCTGAAAAAAGATGCCAGCCCTGCAAGCTTTGCCCTTGAGATTTTTTAAAAAAGATATACTTTTGCTGCAAACTTTCTCCGGATTATCCGTCAATTAGGGTGAAGCGGTTCTCAAGATGGGCTGCACGCCGGCGCAGTACTGCATGAGGACCCCGAAAACAGGCAAAAAAAGATGTCCCCGGCCGATGGCTGGCTGTCATGAACTTGGGGGCAAATATATTGTAACAGGAGAATGAACATGAAAAACACCAAATGGATCGCTTGCCTTTTTGCAATCTGCCTGCTGAGCGGCTGCGCCGCCGGAAGCGTGGAAAGCAGCACTCAAACCGGAACCCAGGCCGCCTCGGCGATGACCACCGTGAGCACGACCGCTGCCGAGCCGGAAACCAGCCTCCAGACAGAGGCCCAGACAGAAGCCCAAACGGAAGCTCAGACAGAAGCCCAAACGGAAGCGCAACTTGTTTCTACGGAACCTGTTGAGCCTGTCGCCTTGGCCGATTTCGATGGGGAGATCAGCCTGGAGGATGTTCTGGCGTGGATGGAGCAGGATGAGGCGGAGCGTGCCAAGCTGAGTGGCAACTGGGTGGAAGCCTACGGCGGCGACATCAGGATCGAAGCGATCGACCAGGTTGACGATCGCTATCAGGCAAAGGTCGTGCGCACCGTTGCCGTGACTGCAAGCGAGGAAGAGATGGAGCAGGCCCGTCAAACGGGACACATTGTTCTGAATGGAACGCAGTACCGCTACACCGATTCCCAGGAGCAATTTGACGAGTGGATGCAAGAGCTGGGCCGGGAAGGCTGGACGATTGAGTCGGAGGATGGCGTCATCCTGGAGGAGAAATCGGAACAAAGCAGCGATGAGCCCTATCACGGCAGCTTCTACGAGGTCGGCAAAGTAGGTGAAAAATACATTTTCGCCAATGCCGTGGGCGGCCTGTGCCGGCGGATCCAGGAAAATGCGGGCGAGGCTTGGCTCTGGCTCGACGGGGATATGCCCTTGGACGAGAGCCCTGTCTGGAGCGAGGATCACCCGGAGGAGGGCTATACGCTCGCGTCTTATCTGCAGAACCACAGCATTTCCGACCAAATCTGCCGCTTTGGCTACCGGGATGACAAGCCCTGCATCGTGGTCGACCTCCGTTAACATGTAAGAATAGGCAATCGGGGAACAGCGTACAATCGCGCCTCCGATTGCCTTTTTTTATTTTTATGTGTCTATTCAGTTACCCCTTCCCCTCGTAGGGCGGCCAGAGCTCTGGCCACCGGAAACATGTCAAATCGGAGGGCAGGGCGGCCTGTGGGCAGGCCGCCCTACGGAACGACTGAACAGATACATTTTTTTTTAAAATCTGTAAACCGATTTGCAATTCCGGGCGTCTAATAGACAGAACCCCGATCCCGGAACATAAAAAACAATGATGAGGAGAATGAACATGAAAACTGCAAAGAACAGCTTTACCTGGAAGCGCGGCCTGTGCGCCGCTCTGAGCTTGCCGATGCTGCTGCTGGCCGCCTGTGGCGCAAAAACCGATGCGGGAGCGAACGGCACAGCAAACACGACCACGCCCATGACGATTGAAATGTCTTCGACTACGACGGCGCATGAGGAGCTGCAGCTTACCGAAGCGCCCGCCCCGGAGACCACGGAGCAGCTTGCCACGGAGCTGCTCGAAACGACGACGGTTGAAACGGAGCCCGCGGAAACGCCGGAGCCCACCGAATTTGTCCCCGATCAGAGCTGGCCCACCGGCTCCTGCGGCGCGGATCTCACCTGGTATTTCGATGCGCAAGCAGGCCAATTGACCATCGTGGGCAGCGGGACCATGGAGGACTATGAAAGAGATCGTTCTATTGATTATGGCGTGAGCACCCCCTGGTGTGATTACCAGGAAAAGATCAAGACGGTCAATCTGCCGGAAGGCATGACGAGCATCGGCGATCTTGCGTTCTACCACTGCATGGCGTTGACGAGCGTGACGATCCCGGAGAGCGTGACGCACATTGGCGACGGGGCGTTTAGCGGATGCAAGGCGCTGCGCGATGTGACTATTTCGAGCGGCGCAACGGAAGTTTCCTGGGGTAGCGTATTCCAAAGCTGCATTCACCTGGAAAGCATTGATATCTCTGCCGACAATGCTGCTTATTGCAATATCGACGGCGTGGTATTTAATCAAGAGCAGACGGAGCTGCTCTATTACCCCATGGCGAAAACCACAAGAGTCTATACAATTCCGGACGGCGTGACCGAGCTCCGAGAAGGAGCGTTTGCGGATGCGATGAACCTGTCAGAAGTGAGAATTGCGGACAGTGTGACAAAAATCGGCGATGAGGCGTTTAGCGGCTGCAGCGCGTTGCGCAAAGTGACGATCGGCAGCGGGGTCACGAGCATCGGAGAAGATGCGTTTCTTGCTTGCGCTTTGCAAGAAGTGACGATCCCGGAAAATGTGGAAGAGATTGGCGCGCACGCATTCGGCTATGAGCTATACGGCGATTATACGGCAAACAGATTCTTTGTAATCCACGGGTCCGATGGCTCGGCGGCTCAGACCTACGCCGAGGAAAACAACTTCAAATTTCGAAACAAATGATCCGAACATTAATTGAGCAAAGATTTATAAAACCCGTAAACCATTTTGAGATCCCAGGCGTCTAATAGACAGAACCCCAATCCCGGAACATAAAAAATGATGAGGAGAATGAACATGAAAACCACAAAGAACAGCTTTACCTGGAAGCGCGGCCTGGGCGCCGCCGTCGCAAGCCTGATCCTGGCCCTAACAGGCTGCAACGCCAGGACTCCTGTGGAGTCCGGCACTGTTCCCGGCGCGGGAGCCGGTGGAAACAACGCCGTAACGACCGAGGCTCCTGCCATCACGGATACCAAAGAGCTCCTTTCCATCACCGAAACCTCCGCCCCGGAGACCACCGAGCCTGCCGCGACCGAAGCCGGGAAGAATGATGCTTGCGGCGAGCACTTGACCTGGGTCTTCGATGCGAGCAACGGGAAATTGACCATCTCGGGCAGCGGAGACATGACGGACTACCCCGACGCCCAGTCCGTGCCCTGGTATCAGTATCGGGAAGAGATCCAGGAATTCCACTTCCCGGAGGGCTTGACCGGCATTGGAGACTATGCGTTTGCCGGCTGCACCAATTTGAATTCTGAGACCATGTGGACGAAAGATGGATTTGGCATGGCGATCGAACATGTGACCCGCATCGGCAATCATGCCTTTGAGGCCTGCACCGGGCTGAACTACATCTCTCTTGGGCAGGACCTTACCAGCATCGGAGAGGCCGCGTTTGCCGACTGCACCGCCTTGAGTTCTGTCAATTTCCCTTGCGATGTCTCCCTGGGCAAAGATGCCTACCGTGGCGCCGGGCTGAAATTCCTGCGTTTTTCAAATGATTTTACGACGATCGGATCGGAAGCATTCAGCCAGTGCGGCATGCTGAGCGGCGTCGTTTTTCCGGAATCCATCAGCACGGTTGCGGCTTCGGCCTTTACCGGCTGTGCCAACTTGCAGGAAATCTGGATCATGAACCGGGACTGCAAACTGGACGCAAACGCGATCCAGGGCGCGTCCGCCGATTTGACGGTTTGCGGCTTCCCCGGCTCCACGGCTGAGCAGTACGCCCAGGAAAACGGCTATTCCTTCAACCCCATCGTGGATAACCGCGATGCAATCATCGAACTGATCAAGCAAGATGGGCATGAGGAAACTTGGTACAAGATGGATGGCGAGGAAACGGAAACCTGCTATATCAATCCCACGCTGCACTATAACGGCACTGTCTTAGTCGGCGAGCAGTATGTTTCCCAGATCCAGCGCTCCGAGCACACAAGCGTGACGGAGGAAGCATTCCAGCAGGCCAAGCAGAGCGGGACCATCGAAGTGTGCGGAATGGAATACGAGTTCACCGATTCCGAAGAGCAGGCAAAGCAATGGGTTGTATACAGCGAAAATTGGGACGGCGACGGCGCGGCAGCCTGGATGCGCGGCGGTGACCGGGGCGAAATCTACCTGGTGCTCCCAGAGGGCGACGGATATGCCTTCCGCGCGATGTGGTTCTACAATAGCGACGGATATCTCAACGATTATACACCGGTCGGCTGGCTCATTCTGGATGCAGATAGCCCCGCAAGCCTCAATGGAATGGACTGCAAGCTGTCTGATTATTATCTCGACGCCGGCAATCCTGGCTCCGGGGCATCTCACCAGCAGCTGATGCTGAACGGCGACGGCGAGCTTGTACTCCTTTGGGCCTCTGCAGGCAAGAAATAATCGCCTTTTCAAGCAAGAGCTTCCTGCGGGAAGCTCTTGCTTTTTCCGCTTGCCTGTGGTAGAATGAGCAGGCAAAAGCCCGAACGGAGGCGATTTTGTGTTCCGGTCTGCCAGACTGCTTTGGCGACACTGGCAGCCATTGCGTTCGTGCGGGGCGTGCATAAATATGACAAGGGCATAGTTGCAAAGTGAGGACCTACCGCAGGATCTTGTGTTTGCGATAGATGAATTGAGCAGATATGTTGTGTGCACAATCTCCCCGTTTTTGCTTAGGTCCTCACTTTGCGACTAACACGTATGACAAACATGATGGATCGTTGAAGCCATGAATAAGAGATGGATGCGGCTGGACAATGCCGCGCTGATTTTTCCCGCCGTGCGCTGCCGCCACTGGGCGAATGCTTTCCGGGTCTCCGCCACCCTAACGGAGCCGGTAGACCCTGCGGTTTTGCAGCAGGCAGTGGACGATTTGATGCCGCGCTTTCCGTCCATGTATGTCCGGCTCCGCACCGGCGTTTTTTGGTATTATCTCGAGGAGCTCGAGCGTTCCCCCAAGCCGCGGGAGGACTTTGCCTATCCGCTCACCCTGATGCAGGACAAGGAGCTGCACAACTGCTGTTTGCGCATCCTGTATTTCCGAAATCGCATTGCCGTGGAGTTTTTCCACTCGCTCACCGACGGCAACGGGGGTATGATCTACCTCAAAACCCTGACGGCCCGCTATCTCACGCTGAAATACGGTGTGCAGATCCCGCCGGAGGAGGGTATCCTGGACTGGCAGGAGGCGCCCAAGCCGGAAGAGCTGGAGGACAGCTTCGTCCGCAACACCAACGGCGTTGTGCTCAACGACCACGAGCCGGACGCCTTGCGCATGCGCGGCACGCGGGAGTATGATTTTCTGCACTTGACCACCGGCGTCATTCCAACGCAAGCCCTGCTGGAGGCAGCCCACCGCTACAAGAGCACGATCACCGTCTTCCTGGCTGCCGTTCTGGAAGAGGCCATCCTGGACTACCAGGCCGCACGCTGCCCCAACCGCAAAAAACGCAAACCGGTCAAGGTGACGGTCCCCATCAATTTGCGCCGCCTCTATGGTAGCAAAACCTTGCGGAATTTTGTCCTCACGCTGAACCCCGGCGTGGACCCTCGCATGGGGGACTATAGCCTGGAGGAGCTCTGCCGGATCATGGCGGCCCAGTTGGCCGCGGAGGGCACCCCCCAGCAGATGGCCGGACGCATCGCGGCCAATGTCACCCCCCAGCAGATCTTTGCGATCCGGGTGGTGCCCCTGTGGCTGAAGAATATTATCATGGGCATCGTCTACAGCCAGCGCGGGGAGAGCAAGGGCTGTATCAATCTTTCCAACCTGGGAAGGGTGCAGCTTCCGGCGCCCATGACGCCTTATGTCCGGCGCATGGAGTTTATCATCGGCCCCCAGCGTAGCTACCCCAACAACTGTTCTGTTGCCAGCTTTGGCGACGAGACCTATGTGAGCATCATCCGCAATATCCGGGAGCCGGAGCTGGAGCGTCGGTTCTATTCCCGTTTGGTGGAGCTGGGCGTGCCCGTCTTGATTGAAAGTAATTCCCGCGAATCCCGCCAGGGGGAGCAAAGTGCCGGAAGGAGCTGAATGAAGCAATGTATTGTGTCAAATGCGGCGTGCGCCTGCAGGAAGGGACGGAGTACTGCCCGCTCTGTGAGACGCCTGTGTGGAACCCCGAGGGTTCTGCCGCCGCAACACCCAATTTTTCCGATCGCTATCCCGTCCCGCCCAAGAGCCGCCGCTATCCCATTCTGGCCTTTTTGACGGCGCTTCTTTTGACGGGGAGCCTGTCCACGCTGATTTACTGCCTGACCAATCTCCACGGCGTCTACTGGTCCGGCTATGTCATGCTGGGCTGCGCCCTGTTCTACTTTGTGCTGGTTTTTCCCTTCTGGTTCGAACGCCGGGAACCTCTGCTTTTCGTGCCGCTGGCCTTTGTGCTGATCAGCGGGTATTTGCTCTATATCTGTCTCTACACCGGCGGCCACTGGTTCCTCTCCTTCGCCTTTCCATTGACGATGCTGGTGGGCGTTTTAACGACGGCTGCTGTGGCCATTTTCCGCCTCGGGCGGCGTCGCCGCCTGGTGAAGATCGGCGTACTGCTGATCGCCATCGGCTGCTCCACCATGCTGGTGGAGCTATTCCAGGATATCACCTTCGGCGGACGGATGTTCGCCTGGTCGCTCTATCCGGTGAGCGCGTTTGCCGTCATGGGCCTGTTTGTACTTCTGTGCGGCATGATCCCGCCCTGGCGCGCCTATTTTGAGCGAAAGCTGTTTATGTGAACTGTCTTCTGATGTGTTCGATGTTCTGTAGAGAAATTGACTGCGCCCAAGCAGATTGATTGGGCGCAGTCGCTGGCTGAGCAAAGGATATAAAAGAACAGATGACAAGATATTGTGGTTATAAAACAAAAGACAGCCTACCAATTGCGGCAGGCTGTCTTTTTCCAAAAAAATCGAAAAAAACTGAAAAAAGTGCTTGACATTCAGGAGGATCCGTGCTATTATATCGGAGCGCTCGAGAGACGGGCCCAAGAAGTCCGGACGAACGAGCGGTTGTACCTTGAAAATTAAACAACGAGAAACATGAACAAACA
>JAFOKO010000146.1 GCA_017419715.1 Oscillospiraceae bacterium
AGAAGGCTTCCGCAAGAGGCTAATGAAAGGAGAGTAACACACCATGACGACAAAAGTTTACAGCATGTCCGGCAAGCAGGTCGGTGAGGTGGAGCTCTCTGAGGGCATCTTCGGCATCGAACCCAATGTCTCCGTCATGCACGATGTGGTCAAGAACCACCTGGCCAACTGCCGCCAGGGCACGCAGTCCGCATTGACCCGCGCTGAGGTCTCCGGTGGCGGCAAGAAGCCCTGGAGACAGAAGGGCACCGGCCGCGCCCGCCAGGGCAGCACCCGCGCCCCCCAGTGGACCCACGGCGGCATCGTCTTTGCCCCCAAGCCCCGCGATTACAGCTACCGTCTGAACAAGAAGACCCGCCGTCTGGCCCTCAAGTCTGCGCTGAGCGCCAAGGCCCAGGCCGGTGAGATCGTGGTCATCGACGAGATCAAGATGAGCATCATCAAGACCAATGTCTTCCAGAAGTTCCTCAACGCGGTCAAGGTCAACCGCAAGGCTCTGGTCATCACCGCCGAGCCCAACGAGATGGTCATCAAGTCCTCCCGCAACATCGAGGGCGTGCAGACCACCTTTGCGAACCTGATCAATGTCTATGACATTCTCAACGCCAACCAGCTGGTGCTGGATAAGGCCGCCCTGGCCAAGATCGAGGAGGTGTTCGCATAATGAAGACCGCATATGATATCATTCTGAGGCCCGTCATCACCGAACAGTCCATGGAGGCCGTTGCAGAGAAGCGTTATGTCTTCTATGTCCTGCCCACTGCCACCAAGACCGAGATCAAGGCTGCCATCGAAGAGATCTTCGGCGTGAAGGTCGACAAGGTCAACACCCTTCGCATGGACGGCAAAGCAAAGCGCCAGGGCGCTTACCCCGCCGGCCGTACCGCCTCCTACAAGAAGGCGATGATCAAGCTCACCGAAGACTCCAAGACCATCGAGTTCTTCGAGGGCATGGTCTAATTCAAATCTCAAAAAGGAGCGTAACGCAAAATGGCATTGAAAACATTTAAGCCTTATACCCCCGCGAGAAGAAACATGACCGTTTCTGCCTTCGAGGGCGTGGATAAGAAGGCAAAGCCCGAGCGCGGCCTGGTTGAGACTTTGAAGAAGCACTCCGGCCGCAACAGCTACGGTCATATCACCGTCCGTCATCAGGGCGGCGGCAACAAGAAGAAGTACCGCATCGTGGACTTCCGCCGCGATAAGCTGGATGTTCCCGCTACCGTGCTTCGTCTGGAATATGATCCCAACCGTACCGCTTATATCGCCCTCGTGGAGTATCCCGACGGCGAGCGCCGTTACATTCTGGCCCCCGTTGGCCTGAAGGCCGGCGACCAGGTCCTTTCCTCCGCCACGGCGGACATCAAGCCTGGCAACACGCTTCCCATCGCCAACATCCCCGTGGGTACTATCATCCACAACATCGAGCTCCAGCCCGGCCGCGGTGGACAGCTTGTCCGTTCCGCCGGCGCCGCCGCCCAGCTCATGGCGAAGGAAGGCGAGCTTGCTCAGGTGCGTATGCCCTCCGGCGAGTTCCGCTATGTTCGGATGAACTGCACGGCCACCATCGGCCAGGTTGGCAACCTTGAGAATGCCAACATCCACATCGGCAAGGCCGGCCGCAAGCGTCACATGGGCATCCGTCCCACGGTTCGCGGCTCCGTCATGAACCCCAATGACCACCCCCACGGCGGCGGCGAGGGCCGTGCGCCCGTTGGCCGTCCCGGTCCTGTTACGCCTTGGGGCAAGCCCGCGATGGGCCTGAAGACCCGCAAGACCAAGAACCGCACCAACAAGTTCATCATCAAGCGTAGAAACAGCAAGTAAGGAGGAATTGAAACAATGAGCAGAAGTATTAAAAAAGGCCCGTTTGTTGCTCCTGAGCTGTTCAAGCGCATTGAGGAGCTCAACAAAACCGGCGAAAAGAAAGTTCTGAAGACTTGGTCCAGATCTTCCACCATTTTCCCCTCCTTCGTAGGTCACACCATCGCGGTGCACGACGGCCGGAAGCATGTTCCCGTCTATGTCACCGAGGATATGGTCGGTCACAAGCTGGGCGAGTTCGTCCCCACCCGGACATTCCGCGGCCACAGCGGTTCCAAGACCGCCAATGCTAAGTAAGGAGGAGAGAAACAATGGAAGCAAGAGCCTATCTGAAATTTTTGCGCATCTCTCCCCGTAAGGTGAAGATCGTCTGCGACCTCATCCGCGGCCAGGACGCCAACACCGCCGTTGCGTATCTGCGCAACACCCCCAAGGCTGCCACGGAGCCCATGCTTAAGCTCCTCAACAGCGCCATTGCAAACGCTGAGACCAATCACGGCATGGACCGTGAGAAGCTCTATGTTTCTACCGCTGTTGCCGATCCCGGCCCCACGCTCAAGCGCGGCATGCCGAGAGCCAAGGGCAGCTTCAACCGCATTCTCAAGAGAACCACTCACCTCACCATCGGCGTGAGCGAGCGGGAATAAGGCAGGAGGTACAATATGGGACAGAAAGTTAACCCCCACGGATTGCGCGTTGGCGTGATCAAGGACTGGGATTCTCGCTGGTACGCCCGTCCTGAAAAGGTCGGCGACCTCATCGTCGAGGACTACAACATCAGAAAGTACCTCAAGTCTACCTTGTATGCTGCCGGTATCGCCAAGATCGAGATCGAGCGCGACAATGCCAAGGTGAAGATCAACCTGCATTGCTCCCGTCCCGGCGTCGTGATCGGCAAGGGCGGCCAGGACATCGAGATTCTTCGCCAGAAGGTCGCCAAGATGATCGGCAAGAATGTTGCTCTGAACATCATCGAAGTCCGCAGCCCCGACCTGAACGCTCAGCTGGTGGCTGAGAACATCGCCGCCCAGCTCGAGAAGCGTATCTCCTTCCGCCGCGCCATGAAGCAGGCCATGCAGCGTGCCACCCGCCTGGGTGCCAAGGGCATCAAGTGCATGTGCGCTGGCCGTCTGGGCGGTGCTGAGATCGCCCGCTCCGAGACTTACCACGAGGGCACCATTCCCCTGCAGACCATCCGCGCCGACATCGAGTACGGCTTCGCCGAGGCGAACACCACCTACGGCAAGGTCGGCTGCAAGGTTTGGATCTACAAGGGCGAGGTCCTGAATTCCACCTTGCGTTCCACCACTGTCGAGCAGCCTGCTCGCCGCGACCGCCGTGACGGCGAGCGCCGCGACCGCAGAGATCGTAAGCCTTTCAACGGGGAGCGTCGCGACGGCGAGCGTCGTGAGCGTAGACCCTTCAACGGCGAGCGCCGCGACAATAACGGCGGCGAGCGCAGAACGAATAATCGTCCGGAAGGAGGCAATCGCTAATGTTGATGCCCAAGAGAACCAAGTTCCGCAGAGTTCAGCGCGGCCGCATGAAGGGCGCTGCCTCCCGCGGCAACAAGGTCGCCTACGGTGAATACGGCATTCAGGCTCTGGAGCCCGGCTGGATCACCGGCAATCAGATCGAGGCTGCTCGTGTGGCCATGACCCGTTACACCAAGCGTGGCGGTAAGGTTTGGATCAAGATTTTCCCCGACAAGCCTGTTTCCAAAAAGGCTCTCGGCGTTCGTATGGGTTCCGGTAAGGGCGCACCCGAATACTGGGTCGCCGTTGTCAAGAACCAGAAGGTCATGTTTGAGATCGGCGGTGTTTCTGAGGAAGTCGCTCGCGAGGCGCTGCGTCTTGCCCAGCACAAGCTTCCCATCCGCACCAAGATCGTCAAGCGGGAAGAAGCTGAATCTGAGAATGGTGGTGAATAACAATGAAGGCAAAAGAATTAAGAGAAATGACCACCGCGGAGCTGGAGAGCAAGCTCTCTGAGCTGAAGAAGGATCTGTTCTTCCTGCGGATGCAGCACGCGACCAACCAGCTTGACAACCCCCTGCAGATCAACCTGGTGAAGAAGGATATTGCCCGCATCAAGACTGTTATTCGCGAGAAAGAGACCGCAATCTGAGGAGGTAAAGCAAAATGAGTGAAAATACAAGAGCTTTCCGCAAGACCAGAGTTGGTAAGGTCCTTTCCGACAAGATGGACAAGACCATCGTTGTGGCTGTGGAAGACAGCGTGGCACATCCGCTGTACAAAAAGATCGTCAAGAGAACCTACAAGCTGAAGGCGCACGACGAGAACAACGAGTGCGGCATCGGCGATACCGTGAAGGTGATGGAGTGCCGTCCCCTGTCCAAGGACAAGAGATGGAGACTCGTTGAGATCATCGAGAAGGC
>JAFOKO010000147.1 GCA_017419715.1 Oscillospiraceae bacterium
CGACGAACAGAAACCACATATAAGGCCGTACATGGGCGGACGACTCTGCCAGACAAGGGAAAGTCCAATGCTACCCGGACCCTGTACGGTAGATGTGGCGGTCACGAGATGAAGGTTGTCGTTCTTACCCGGGGAGATCTGCAAGGTACGCCCTGATGCGGGATATAGATCAAAGTTCCGAAAGGGGTTAGCCACCCCCACCTACCCAATCATCCCGGTTCCCTCACGCTGTGCTACTGCACGATGGCCTGCAGCACATGGATCCAGATCTGCCCGAAGCTGAGTCGGGGGATATCCTCGGCGGCAGTCAAGGGGATCTCAGCCAGCACTTCCTTCCCGGCCAGCACGCGAAGCGTGCCCAGCACCTGGCCCTGGGTGATCGGCGCTTCACAGTTTTCCGCCAGTTCGATTTCCCGGCTGATAGATGCGGCCTTGGCCTTTTCCAGCAGAATTTGCCCGCAATCCGTCGGAACCGGCATGACGGTTTCCTGCGTTCCCAGAATGACGGGAACAGGCGTGGGGGTAAAGCCCTCCGCCGGCTCCACCAGGGCGTAGTTTGCAAAGCCCCAGTTCAGCAGAGCCTTGGCGTCCTCGAAGCGGTGGGTGGAGGAATCGGCACCCAGGATCACCGCAATCAGTTCGATCCCGTCCCGCTTGGCGGAGGCGGAGAGGCAGTGTCCGGCCTGGGAGGTGTAGCCGGTCTTGAGGCCGGTGGTCCCCTCGTAGAAGCGGACCAGCTTGTTGGTGTTGGACAGCCCAAAGGCCCCGTTGCGCACCGTGTCCATCCAGATCGTCGTGTAGCGGCGAATGGCGTCGTGCTGCAGCAGCTCCCGGGACATGATCGCAATGTCTCGGGCCGTGGTCAAGTGCTCGCTGGCCTCCGGCTCGTCGTCCAGCCCGGTGCAATTGATGAAGTGGGTGTTTGTCATTCCCAGCTCCGCGGCCCGGGCATTCATCTTGGCCACAAAGGCGGTCTCGCTGCCCGCCACATGCTCCGCCAGAGCCGTGGCACAGTCGTTGGCGGAGCTCACCACCACGGATTTGAGCATTTCATCCATGGAGAGGCGCTCGCCCTCTTCCAGATAGATCTGGCTGCCGCCCTTGCCTGCTGCAGCGGCGGAGGCTGTCACCTCGTCGTCCCAGCTGATCTGCCCAGCGTCCAGGGCCTCCATCACCAGCAGCAGGGTCATCACCTTGGTAACGCTGGCGGGCTCCCGCCGCTGGTCCGCGTTTTTCTCAAACAGGACCGTCCCCGTGGCCGCGTCGATCAGAATGGCCGAAGGGGCTTGAATTGCCACCTGTGTATCCGTTGCAGTTTCCGCCGCTGATTCTTCTGAAGCATTTACCGATGTCTCCTCTGCAGCTTCCTGCAAAGCCGACGCTCCGGCCCAGGGCGTGAGAGCCAGGAGCATCGCCGCAAACAGCATCAGACAGATCGTTTTTCGCATTGCCGTCCCTCCTATCGTTGCTTGCTACAGAATATGAGGCGCACCCGGGAATATGCCACCTGTTTTATTGACAAACGCGAGAGGGCTTGCTATAATGTCCACTGCAAAGTCGGGTGTGCCCAGCACTTAATCAGGAAGCAGGTCCAAAGCCTGTGCCAGACCGTGGCCGTAGATGGCAATCCCGACCGGGCTACCGCTTGCCGCAAAGCGGGAACCGACCATTGGGAACAGACAGAATAGGTCCGTTGGCTTGTCCTATCGCCCGAGAAGGTCCGCCCGGTCCGCCATGAGCCGGAAGACTGGCCCAACGCAATGCCGCCGCCGCGAGCTCCGGGGCGGTCCTCGACCGTAGGGAGGGCGTTTGCGCCTCCCCAAGACGGCAAAGCCTTTGCGAAAACAAACTTACAAAAAGGAGAAACCACACATGAAACACATTCGCAAATCCCTGGTGTGCCTGCTCCTGGTCCTGCTGCTTGCGGCGGCAGCGTTGACCGGATGCGCACAAAACCAAACCGAAACCACCGCGCCCAAGATCGAGACCCAAACCCAAACCGAAGCGCCGCAAACCCAGGCACAGCCCCAGACCGAGGCTCAGACCGAGGCTCAGACTGAGGCTCAGACTGAGGCCCAAACCACCGCTGCTTCCACGCCTGTGGAGCTTGAGCGGACAGAGTTGGGCGAGGGAGACAAGCTCTTCTACTTTGATGTAAGCTTCTCCAACGGAGAAACTTCCTCCTACGCCATCCACACCGATGCTGAGACTGTCGGCGAAGCCCTGGTCGGCCTGAACCTGATCGCCGGCGACGAGAGCGAGTACGGCCTCTATGTCAAGACCATCGGCGAAGAGACCCTGGACTATGATACCGACGGTATGTACTGGGCCTTCTATGAAAACGGCGAATACGCCATGACCGGCGTGGATGCCACGGCTGTTACGGAAGGCGCTACCTATTCCTTCGTCGCTACCAAGGGCTAATGCGGACGAAGTCCGGGCTGGACCTTCGGCATATGATCGTATTTTCCATGTTTGCGTCACTTCAGTTTTGCGCCAAGCAGCTGTTGGAGCCGCTGCCCAATGTGGAATTGCTTAGTATGCTCACCATGGTCTATACCCTGGTTTACCGAAAACGGGCCTTGTTCCCGCTGTACCTGTATGTTTTCCAGCAGGGCATTTTCTGGGGCTTTCCGACTTGGTGGGTGCCCTATCTCTATGTCTGGCTGGTCCTCTGGGGCGTTACCATGCTCCTGCCCAAGACGCTGCCGACCCGCTGGGAGGTTCCGGTGTACGCCGGGACCTGTGCGCTCTTCGGCATGGCCTACGGCAGCCTCTGGGCGCCCTTCCAGGTCCTGGCCTATTTGAACGGAGACTGGAGCAAAATGCTGCCCTGGATCGTCGTCGGCCTGCCATGGGACTTGACCCACGCCCTGGGCAACCTGGCCCTGGGAACGCTGATCGTCCCCTTGACCAGGCTTCTGCACAGTCTGGAAGCCCGCATTCCACCACGATAAAGAAACAGCTCACAGCGTTTGCTGTGGGCTGTTTTTTGGTGCGCACGGAAAGGAAGACAGAATCAATCCGGATTTTTTTATTTTTCCTCTTGACAAATGCGATTAATTGTATTATACTGCTAACACAGCAAAACAATAATACAGACGACAAACGCAAACCGGAAGGAGGCGATGGTATGCGATGGGAATTTCACAACGAGGCGCCGATCTACGCCCAGGTCATGGAACGGGTGGAGCGGATGATCGTGTCCGGCGTGCTGCCGCCGGGGGAACGGCTGCCCTCGGTGCGGGTCTTCGCCCAGGAGGCGGGGATCAACCCAAACACCATGCAGAAGGCATTGACAGAGTTGGAGCGCGGCGGCTTGATCTATAGCCAGCGCACATCCGGCCATTTTGTGACGGAGGATAAAGCTGTGATTATCAAAGCACGCGAGGAGTTGGCAAGGCTCCAGACAGAGCGCTTCTTGCAGAGTATGCAAGAGCTGGGATTTACTGCGGCCCAGGCCGCTGCACTGCTTCAGCAGAGGCTGGAGCGTAAAGAGGAGGAATGATTTTGTATGCCCATTTTCACCTGTGAAAACCTAAGCAAGCGCTACGGAAAGGTTTTGGCCCTGGATCATGTCGATCTGAATGTGGAACCGGGCCGGATCGTGGGTTTGCTGGGGCCCAACGGCAGCGGCAAGTCCACCATGATCAAGCTGGCCAATGCGCTGTTGACCCCCAGTGAGGGGAGGATCCTGATCGACGGCCATACCCCCGGCAGGGAAACCAAGGCCGTTGTCTCCTACCTGCCGGAGCGGACCTATCTGGCCGACTGGATGAGCGTACGCCAGCTGCTGGACTACTTCCAGGATTTCTACCCGGACTTTGAACGCGACCGTGCGGCCCAAATGCTGGCCCACCTGAACATCCCCGAGACCCAGCGGATCAAGCAGATGTCCAAGGGCACGCGGGAGAAGGTCCAGCTCATCCTGGTCATGAGCCGTCGGGCCAAGCTGTACCTGCTGGATGAGCCCATCGGCGGCGTAGACCCGGCAGCTCGGGACTACATCCTCAACACCATTATCGGCAACTATGACCCCAGTGCCGCCGTCATCATCTCCACGCACCTGATTGCGGATGTGGAGCGGATTCTGGACGAGGTCATTTTCATCCAAAACGGCCGTATCGTGCGCCACACGCCCGTGGACGAGATCCGCGAGCAGATGGGCATGTCGGTGGACGCACTGTTTAGGGAGGAATTCAAATGTTTCTGAAACTGTTCAAGCATGAATCTCATGCCGCGATCCGGTCGGTGCTGCCCCTGCTGGGCGGCCTGCTGGCGGCGGCGGCTCTGGCCAGGGGCTCGATCTGGTTGATGGGGACGACGGATTCTACGGCGGTCAAAACCATCACGGCATTGCTGCTTATGATGTTTTTCTTCGGTTGCTTTGTCGCTGTCATCGCGACCATGATCCTGATGATGGTTCGGTTTAAAAAGTCTGTCTACAGCGACGAGGGCTATCTCACGCACACCCTGCCCATCGGCCTGAACACGATCCTGCTCAGTCACCTGCTGATCAGCTTCCTGTCCGTTGTCGCCTCCTTCGTGGCGGTCTATCTCGGCTTTCAGATCGTCGTACTGAAGGTGGACTCCCTGGAAACGGTGAGCAGCTTCCTGCGAAGGGTGATGAATGCGCTCGATATCGAAACCGACTCGCTGCTGCTCCAATTGGTCTGCGTCGGCGCACTCAATATCCTGACCTGGATCTTGATGATCTGGGCCGCAATCGCCATCGGCCACAGCTTCGACAATGGCAAGACCGGCAAAAGCATCCTGTTTTTCTTTGTGCTGTACATTGGCTTCCAGATTGTGTCATCCATCACATTGACCCTGCTCCCCGACGATCTCGATACGGTCAACCTTGCTGCTTCGACGATCCTCTGGTATGTGAGCGGCGAGTACCTTGTAACTTGCATCGTCAACTATTTCCTCACCTGGCTCATGACGAAAAAGCGCCTGAACCTGGCGTGACTGAGACTGGGCAATAGGCAATAGTTAAATAGGCAATAGGAGACGCGTAGGGGCGGCCATTGGCCGCCCCTACGGGTGCGTGCGATACGGAAAACGGATTCGTTTCAATTTTTTCCTATGGCACCGATACGCGCGGGGCGTCGAGGACGCCGCCCCCTACGGGGTGCGGTGCGGGTTGCGGGCGGCCGATGGCCGCCCCTACGGAGGGAAGCTGCAGAGCGGATGGACGGCTGAGAGCCGTCCCTACAGGCAGATGCACCCCGCGTCCCCTATTGCCTATTGCAGTGTACCCTTTGTCAAGGACAATTTAATTCTTAGGGGTAGTATTTTTCAAAAAGATCGTGTATACTGGTTTCCGCTTTACCATCACGGAGGATAGTGC
>JAFOKO010000148.1 GCA_017419715.1 Oscillospiraceae bacterium
ACCTGCTGCTGGCCCGTCAGGTTAACGTTCCTTCCGTTCTGGTCTTCCTGAACAAGTGCGACCAGGTTGTCGACCCCGAGCTTCTCGAGCTGGTCGAGATGGAAGTTCGCGAGCTGCTTGACTTCTACGGCTTCCCTGGCGACGAAACCCCCATCATCCGCGGTTCTGCTCTGAACGCTCTGGTGTGCGAGTCCACCGATCCCAATCATCCCGACTACGCCTGCATCAAGGAGCTCATGGACGCTGTTGACGAGTGGATCCCCACTCCCGACCGTAAGGCTGATCTGCCCTTCCTGATGCCCGTTGAGGATGTCTTCACCATCTCCGGCCGTGGCACTGTCGCTACTGGTCGTGTTGAGCGTGGTACCATCAAGAAGATGGAGCCCGTCGAGATCGTTGGCCTGTCCGACGAGAAGAAGAGCACCGTTGTCACCGACATCGAGATGTTCCACAAGCTGCTTGACTTCGCTGAAGCTGGCGACAACATTGGCGCTCTGCTCCGCGGCGTTGACAAGAAGTCCATCGAGCGTGGCCAGGTTCTGTCCAAGCCCGGTTCCATTCATCCCCACACCAAGTTCAAGGGCCAGGTTTATGTTCTGACCAAGGAAGAAGGCGGCCGTCATACTCCCTTCTTCAACAACTACAGACCCCAGTTCTATTTCCGTACCACCGATGTGACCGGCATCATCTCCCTGCCCGAAGGCGTTGAGATGTGCATGCCCGGCGACAATGTCGACATGGATGTTGAGCTGATCACCCCCATCGCCATCGAGAAGAACCTCCGCTTCGCTATCCGTGAAGGCGGTCGTACTGTCGGTTCCGGCGTTGTCATCGGCATCAACGAGGAATAATTTCCGGTTTTTTTCCGTATAAAAACAGGCTCTCCAATCGGGGAGCCTGTTTTTTCTTGCATTCCGCGTGATTTCGTGGTATGATATAAAATCGGAAATGATACCCAGCACTGTAATGGTAAAAAAACGATGAAAGTCGCACTTGGAGGTTGTTCCATGCGAATTTTGCATTTGATTTCCGGCGGAGACGTAGGTGGAGCGAAAACTCATGTACATACCCTGCTTGCCGGGTTGAAAGAAACTGAAAAGGTCCTCCTGGTCTGCTTTCAGCAAGGCCCTTTTGCCCAGGAGGCCCAGGAGCTCGGCATTCCCACCCGTGTGATGACCGGTTCCATCCCCTTGGTTTTGCGTCGGCTTAAGCAGTTGATCCACGACGAAGGTTTTGAGATTATACACTGTCACGGCGCACGGGCCAATCTCATTGGGAGCATCCTGAAAAACCATACTAAAATTCCAACCATTTCGACTGTCCACAGCGATCCACGGCTGGACTATATGGGCAGGCCGCTTGCAGCCTTGACCTTTGGCAATCTCAATCAAATTGCGCTTCGCCGTATGGATTTTTGGATTGGCGTGTCTCAGCCGATGGTGGATATGCTTCATACGCGGGGGGCGGACCCGAACCGAAGCTTTGCGATTTCCAACGGCGTTTCTTTTCAGCACGCCCCTCCGGCGTTGGATCGAGCGTCTTATTTGCGGAGTGTCGGCATAGAAGATACGCCGGATATGACAGTTTTCGGCATTGCGGCGCGCATTAATCCGGTCAAGGATATGGGCACGCTCATTCGCGCCTTCGCCAAAACTGTGGCTGCTTGTCCTTCGGCACGGCTGATCATTGCCGGCGATGGGGAACAGCGTGCACAGATGGAGGCCTTGGCCGCTGAGCTTTGCCCGCCCGATACGGTGCGCTTTGCCGGCTGGGTGACTGATACGCACAGCTTCTACTCTGCCATTGATGTCAATATGCTCACCTCTCTTTCGGAGGGCTTTCCCTACGCTCTGCCTGAAGGGGCGAGCTGGCATTGTGCGACCATCGCATCCCGGGTGGGCGGCATTCCCTCCCTGGTGGAGCATGAGGTCAACGGCCTGCTCTTTACGCCCCGAGATGTGGACACACTGGCAAACTATATGATCCGGCTTGCCCGGGATCGGAAGCTTTTGAACAGCTATGCAGACCGCCTCTATGCGGACGCCCGGAAGAAATACTCCATCGAGGCGACGGTAGCCCGGCAGAAGGAGATCTATGACGCGGTGCTGCGCCGCACGGCCCGTGCTGCCGCCCGGAAACGGGATGGCGTCTTGATTTGCGGCGCTTTCGGAAAGGGAAATATCGGCGACGACGCCATTTTGCAGGCAATGGTCCAGGAAATGCGCCGCCTGGATCCGGATCTTCCACTTTACGCAACCACGCGCTCGCCCGGCCGGACGGCCCGGGAGGCCAAGGTCGGGACAGTTTATACCTTTCATCCCTGGAAGCTCCGGCAGCGGTTGAAAAAGACGCTTCTCTTCCTCTCCGGCGGCGGCAGCCTGATTCAGGATGCAACCTCTACCCGCTCCCTGTTGTATTATCTGCATGCCATTCGACTGGCAAAGAGAAAAGGAAACCAGGTCATGATGTTCAGCTGCGGGATCGGACCTGTTCAACGGACAATCAATCAACGCCGGGCGGCAAACACCATTCAGAGCTGTGTAGATCGGATCACACTCCGGGACAGTGCTTCCGCCCATGTGCTGGAGCGGCTGGGCGTCCATGGGATCCCCACGCGGGTCACGGCAGATCTGGCCTTTTTGGTCCAGCCCGCGCCCCAGGATCGGGTGGAAAAACTCTGTATCGAAGGCTGTGTGGAGGGGGCGGTCGCGCCTGGCGACCGGCTGCTGCTCCTTGCGCCCCGTCCGTGGGAGGGTGCCGAAGACTATCTGGAAGCCTTTGCCGGTGCTGCGGCCTATGCGGCCCGGAACTATGGGCTGAAACCTGTGCTACTGGCCATGGAGCCGAAAAAGGACTTGAGTATCTGCAAGCAGATTGCACAGATTGCCCTCAAGCAGAGTGGGGTTTCCTGCTCTGTGCTGGCGGCATCTGAGGACGCCGCTGCAGTCGTGGGCTTGATCCGCCGCGCTGATGCTGTGCTGGGGATGCGGCTGCATGCGCTGATCTTTGCCTCGTCCCAGGGGACGCCCTTTGCCGGTGTGTCCTACGACCCCAAGGTGGAGGGTTTTTTGGACTACATCGGGCAAGACTGCTGGTGTTCGTTGAAGGATGCAGACACGGAACGCCTTTGCGCCATGGTGGATGCGATACTGCCCGTATCCCGAGAGAGCATCCTGGCGGCGTCCCAGCGCCTGAGACCCTTGGCTGCGGAAAACTGCGAAGAGGTTCTGCAAATGATCCGTGCCTGATTTGACAGAGCGAAACGGCCAATGGCGCCGCCCTCTGGGCACATGAACGCTGAAAAAGAGAAGGAAATAACATGAAGAAACAACGCATTGCTTATACCGTATCCCGCAAAAACCCACTGCTCTGGTTGGCTGTGCTGCTGGCTGTGCTTGCCGCCGCGGGCTTTTTCCTGCGGCTGGGCGATCAACTCAGCAAGAGCCTCTGGGAAAAGCTTGCTCGAAGCATCCTGCCGGGGCTTGGCGCGCTCTATTTCGCCTATCAGCTTGCTGTCAACGGCAAGGAGCGTCTCTATCGCCTCTCTCTGCCGTTTTGGCTGTTGACGGCGGAGCTGCTTTTCTGGATCTGGACGAATTTCCTCTGGTACCTGGCGCTGCCGCTCTCCCTTGTCGCGGTATTCCTGGCCTGGCTTGCCCACAGAGCGTTAAAGGGCACAAGCAGCCACTGGCTGCTTGCTCTGCCGGTCGGAGCGTTCCTTCTTGTAGCCATTCTGTTTCATGGGCTCCCCTCTCTGCATCAAACGCTGGCGGAGATCGTGCGCTATAGTGCGGAGCCCCTGCTGCTCTTGGCATACCTCCCCCTGCTCCTGGCGATCCGGAAAGTGGAAGACGGCAAGTATCATCCCACCTGGGGCGACCGTTTTGACGGCCGGCGCTTGCGTAGCCTCAGCCCGATCTCCGTGGTGGAGACTTACACCATGCCGGAGCGGAACCAGGCCAATGTTTTCTTCCCGGATAAGCTGGAGATCACGGAACTGGAAAAATATATCCGGGCCAAACGCGCCGAGGGCTTTGACCAATTCGGCATGACGGAGGCCCTGCTGGCGGCTTTTGTCCGCACAGCCTCCAAGTACCCCGGCATCAACCGCTTCATCTCCGGCGAGCGGATCTACGCCCGGGAGGACGACATCCAATTCTGCATGAGCGTCAAAAAGGAAATGACCAAGGAATCCCCGGATACTGTCATCAAGGTCCATCTCAAGCCCGGCGACGGCATCGAGGCGGTCTACCGCAAGTACCATGATACAGTGAACGACGCGAAAAAGTCCATGGAACTGGATTCCAGCCTGGACGGGCTTGTGGCGCTATTCGGCATGATCCCCGGCGTTTTGCTGAAATTCGTGGTCTGGCTGTTGAAGTTGCTGGACTATTTTGGCCTGCTGCCTCGCTTCATACTGGAGCTCAGCCCCTTCCACGCGTCCATCTTCTTCACCTCCATGGGCTCCCTTGGCATCCCGGCGGTCTACCATCATCTCTATAACTTTGGCAACCTGCCCATCTTCCTGGCCTTTGGCCGCAAGTACCGGGTCAACGAGCTGGACGACGACGGAAAAATTGTGTCCCGCAAATATATCGATTACACCTACAATGTAGACGAGCGAATCGTGGACGGCTTCTACTATGCCACAGCGATCAAGTATTTCCACAAGCTGCTGCTTCACCCGGAGCGCCTGGATGACCCGAATGTGGAGCTCAACCGGGACATTCCCTAAAAAACTCTTGTTTTTTGAAGGGAAATCGGATATAGTATATTAGATTACCCATGAGACATGCGATCCGATTGAAAGGAAACATCAATGAAAAAGTTGAATATCTGTGTTCTGTTCGGCGGCGTTTCTCCGGAGCATGAGGTTTCCCTCCGCTCTGCAGAATCCGTTCTGAACCATTTGGACCCCGAAAAATACAATCTCTACCCCGTTGGCATTACCAAGGAAGGAAACTGGATCCTCTTTGGCGGCAAGGACTTTTCCGAGCTACCCACCGGTTCCTGGCGAGACCACCCTGCCAACCGTACCGCTGCCTTTTCTCCCATTCGCGGCCAGGGCCTGCTTTCGTTCGAGGGCGATTATGTGGTCCGGGAGCGGATCGACGTGGTGTTCCCGGTTTTGCATGGAGAGAACGGCGAGGACGGTTCCGTCCAGGGTCTGCTTCAGCTGGCTGGGATTCCCTATGTGGGCTGCCATGTGGCCGCCTCAGCGGCCTGCATGGATAAGTGCCTAACCAAGCTGATTGCCGGAATGACCGGGATCCGCCAGGCGGATTGGGAGCTGGTCACCCGTGAGCAGCTTCAGTCCGATCCGGAAGAGGCCCTGAACCGAGTGGAGGCCCGCTTCTCCTATCCGGTCTTTGTCAAGCCCGCCGGCACCGGTTCTTCCGTTGGCGTGAGCAAGGCCCGGGGCCGGGAAGCGCTGCTGGCCGCACTGGAAAACGCCGTCCGCTTTGACCGCAAGGTGCTGGTGGAGGAGTTCATCCACGGCCGCGAAGTGGAGGTCGCCGTTCTGGGCAATGCCACGCCGGCAGCCTCCGTCTGTGGCGAGATCGACTCCGGTGCGGAGTTCTACGACTACGAGACCAAGTATATCACAGACACCTCCACCCTCTATATCCCCGCCCGCATTTCCGAGCGGGCTGCCGAGGAGGTGCGTCAAGCTGCGGTCAAGGTCTACCAGGCCATGGGCTGCTCCGGCCTGGCCCGTGTGGACTTCTTTGTGGGCTTTGAAGATGAGCGAGTGGTCTTCAATGAGATCAACACCCTGCCTGGCTTCACATCTATTTCCATGTACCCCAAGCTTTTTGAGGCCAGCGGCATTCCATACAGCGAGCTGCTGGATCGGCTGATCGCCCTGGCAATGGAGGCCCGATATGGCCTGTGATTTCCTTCTGGACATCAAAGGCGTCCAGAAATACCATGACTTAGAGCCAGATGTGATCGAGTTAACCACCGAGGCCTCCTTGACCGGGGAGGACGGCGTCCTCTTCCTCCGGTATGCGGAGTCGGATCTAACCGGGCTTCGAGGCACAGACACCGTCTTTGAACTCTACCACGACAAGGTGGTCCTCCGACGCACCGGCGCGGTGAGCAGCGAGATGGTCTTTGTTCCCGGTGAGGTCCATCAATCCCTGTACAATACCGAGGAAGGCGCCCTGCTGATTACGGTTCGAACGACTGCCGTGGAGGACGAGATGACCTTGACCGGCGGCAGCCTCCATGTGTCCTACGACATCACCATCGAGGGCGTCGGCATGGGGCGCATCGACTACTGGCTTACGGTCAGACCGAAGCCCAATCTGTAGCGCGGGCAATCGCGGGAAAGCTGTCGAAAACCGCCCTTCGCGCATACAATAAGGCAGAAAGGAGTATGCCTATGTTAAAGGTTTTGAAATTCGGCGGGTCCTCCATGGCCAGCGCCGAGCAATACGCCAAAGTCAAGGCGATCGTGGAAGAAGACGGATCCCGGTCCGTGGTGGTGGTTTCCGCCGCCGGAAAACGGAACAAGGAGGACCACAAGATCACCGACTTGCTCTATCTCTGCCACGCCCACATGAAATACGGCGTCTCATGCGATTCTGTGTTCGGCATGATCGCCCGGCGCTATCTGGAAATCCGCGACGCCCTTGGGCTGAAAACGGATCTGGAGGGCGCGCTGGATCGCATTCGCGCCGATATGGAAAACGGAATGTCCGAAGCAGCCCTGGCCTCTCGCGGCGAATACCTCTCCGCTCTGCTGATGGCGGATTACCTGGGCTTCGACTTTGTGGACGCTGCCGACTGGTTGCGCTTCCGCATGGACGGGACTGTGGACCGGGAATGGTCCTATGAGGCCCTGAAAAATCTGGCAAAGGGACGGCACATTGTCATCCCGGGCTTTTACGGGTCTTTGGCCGACGGCAGCATCCGTACCTTCACCCGCGGCGGCTCCGACATTACCGGCGCCCTGGCCGCTGCAGCGCTGGATGCAGATGTCTATGAGAACTGGACTGATGTTTCTGGCGTTCTGATGGCGGACCCGCGGATCGTAGAGGATCCCCAATCCATTCCCCATTTGACCTATTCCGAGCTTCGGGAGCTCAGCTACCTGGGCTTCCAGGTGCTCCATGAGGACACGATCTTCCCTGTGGCGGAGAAGAATATTCCGCTGAACATCCGAAATACCAACGACCCGTCCCACCCGGGCACCGTCATCATGGAGCATTTTGACGAAGACGCGGAGCCCACGGATGAACGACGCTTCATTACAGGCATCGCCGGGAAAAAGGACTATTCTGTCGTTACCATTTCCAAGCGCGGGCTCAGCTCCGAGGTCGGGGCGGTTCGAAAGGTCTTTGAGATTTTTGAGAACAACGGCCTGGCTGTGGAGTACACGCCCAACGGGATCGACAGCTTTTCCCTGGTGGTATCCGGTGCAAAGCTGGAAAAGGTGCTCCACAGCATTGTCTCCCAGCTGGAGGAAAAGCTTGCCCCCGACGAGATCCAGGTGACGAAGGACCTGGCGATCGTAGCCGCGGTTGGACGCCGCATGCTGGACCGTCCTGAGATCCCCGGCCGAATTTTCTCAGCGCTGGGCGAGGCGGGGATCCAGATTCGACTGATCTCCCAGGGTCCCAGAGAAGTCAATGTGATCCTCGGCGTGGACGGCAAAGACTTCGCAACCGCCGTGCGGGTGCTGTACAACAGCTTTGTCAAATAAGGGAGATATATTAAATATTAAGAGTTGAGAATTGAAAGTTGAAAGTGGAAAATGATTGTGTTTTGCAGATTGCCATCTGCAAAATGAAATAGACCGCCAACTTTATTATAAGGAGGTAATACCATGAAGCAGTACAAAGTGGGTATCCTTGGCGCCACGGGTTCCGTGGGCCGCGAGATGATGAAGATCCTGCAGGAGCGGGACTTTCCGATCAGCGAGCTCCACCTCTTTGCCAGCGAGCGGAGTGCGGGCAAGGTGGTAGCCTGGAACAGCAAGCCGATCCAGATCGAGCTGGCTGCGGAGGACGCCTTTGAGGGCCTGGACATTGTGCTCGGCGCGGCGGAAAATGATGTTGCAAAGCAGTTTGCGCCTGCCATTGTCAAGGCTGGGGCTGTGTTCATCGACAATTCCTCTGCCTTCCGGCTTCGGGAGGATGTGCCCCTGGTGGTGCCGGAGGTCAACGCGGAGGATGTGAAGCATCACCGCGGCATCATTTCCAACCCCAACTGCTCCACCATCATTGCCGTCACGGCCATCAATGCTTTGCGGCAGCTGTCCCCGATCGTATCCATCGTCGCGTCCACCTATCAGGCGGTTTCCGGCGCCGGGGCGGCCGGCCCGGTGGAGCTCAGCGAACAGGTCAATGCCCTGGTCAAAGGCCAGCCCATTCAGACCAGGGTGTTCCCCCACCAGATCGCCTTCAATCTGATCCCGCAAATTGGCAGTGAGCAGGAATCCGGTTATACCTCCGAGGAAATGAAACTCCAGTATGAGGGCCGGAAGATCCTCCACCTGCCCGAGATGAAGGTAAGCTGCACCTGTGTCCGGGTGCCCGTCGTGCGGAGCCACTCGATTTCCATGAGCCTCCGTTTTGAAGAGCGGCCTTCTGTCTATGAGGCCCGGCGGGCCATCCAGTATGCCCCTGGCTGCAAGCTGGTGGACAATCTGGCGGAGGCGGAATACCCCATGCCGCTGGACACTTCTGACCAGGACCTGGTTTATGTGGGCCGGATCCGTCCCGACTTGACGGATGACAACGGCCTCTGCCTGTGGTGCTGTGGCGATCAGATCCGCAAGGGCGCCGCCACCAATGCCGTACAAATTGCAGAGCTTTTGATCGACCGGGAGCGCTGAGCGCGCTGCCGATTTGCTCCGGAGCGGCCCGAACGGGCTGCTCCGGGGCTTTCGACTTTTTGCACCAAAATGGATAGCAATACCGGGCCAAAGGCGGACTGGGCGTCGAAGCGCGCACAGGATTCGGAAAAAACACTGATTTTAATCGAAAAAAATATGAAATATTTATGAATTATTTCTTGCAATCTTCTATTTCCTGTGCTATAATTCAAGTGTATCAATATAAGTAGGACCAGAGGTAGCACATTGGCACAGGTTTTTCCGATAGGAGGATACAACATTGAAAGAAAAGAAGCTGCTACGGCGTGCGACAAGCCTGTTATTGGCCCTCGCAATGCTGTTCTCGTTCCCTGTAGGAGCTTACTCCGACGGAGCGGGATCCGATCTGAAGGAAGCCCCCGAGATTCCCGAGGGCTATGTTTGGCGTGCTCTTTCGGTGGAGCTTGCGCCATTCGAAGAAGACCGCATGGAGGAAGAAGACGAGGAAGCTGCCAGAATGGCGGAGAAGGTCGAAGAGATCAACCGCTTCATGGAGCTGATGCTCGTCCATGAGACCGTTGCGGAAGAAGAAACTTCTGAGCCCGCCATCACGGTGCGCGGCTGGATGCCTGAGGATGTCACCGCCCAGGCGGAGATCGTTTCCTACGACGAAAAGGACCTCTATGCCGAGCTGGCATTGATGCAGGTCGAGTTGCGCTTCTACGATGGCGAGGGCCAGAGCTGGACCCCTGCTGTGCCCGTCACCGTCTGTGTCGACGGCGCCGCGGTGAGAGATGCCCGCACGGCGGACATGGATCCCACGGTGTATGTCTACCAGGAGCAGGACGAGGAAGCCCTGGAAGATATGCAGCAGAAGCGTGCGCTGAATCACGAAGAAGAGATCGAACAGCTGTTCTCCGTGGAAGCCTTCTCTGCTGCTCGCTCCGGCGACCAGGAGAAGGACTACGATGTAGAGCAGGATGCGCTCTATGCCGAGGTCGTTGAGTGCGCGCTGGAAAAGGACGACGAGTACCCCGACGCGGTCTGCTTCGAAACTGAGGCCGAGGCGTTGCGCTTCGCTGTGACTGCCCGCCAGCAGGATCGGCAGTTCACCGCCGCCACGGAAGAAGGCGAGACGGAGATTGTCGTCGTAGGCACGCTCCCCCGCGATCTGGATGTGCAGATTTCCGAGCATCTCGCCACGCGGGAAGTCACTGTCCTCCCCGGCGACACGATTGCTGCCTGGGACTTCTCCCTCTCCCATCCCGACGCTGAGGACTATGCGCTGGACGGAAGCGTAAAGGTTGCTTTGCGCGACGCTGCCCTGGCCGAGTCCGAGAATGAAGATTGGGAGCTGCAGCTTTGGCAGCTCGATGGAGAAGACGGCCCGGTGCGTGTGAAGAACGCCGTGTTCAGCGGCGAGGACCTTCGCTTCTCCACCGACGAGCTTTCCTCCTTCGCGGTCGTTCGGGTCGCGCTGGAGAGATGCCTCACCGCCTCCGATGGCAACACATACTCCGTCCGCGTCTCCTACGACAGCCGCGCCGGCATTCCTGCTGATGCGGAACTGCAGGTCCGTGAGTTGACGGATGACGAGTACCAGGAATATCTTTCCAAGTCCGCGAATTATCTGAGTTGCGAGGAAGATGCGTTTGCCTACGCACGCTTCTTCGACATCACCATCGAAAAGGACGGCGTGGTCTACGAGCCCAACCAAGCGGTGAGCGTTTCCGTGGAACTGGCGGACCGTCCCGAGACGCAAGGCGAGCTCCGTGTGGTGCACTTTGCGGAAGAAGGCACGGAGCTTCTGGAAAACAATGTCAACGAAGATGGCGTGCTGAAGTTCGACACGAACTCCTTCTCCGTCTATGGCATCCTGGACGGGGAGGGCAATATTACAGTTGGCCGTGTCCGCTATGAATTCTACGATATCAATAATGAATTAGTGGACGAAGATAAAAATGGCGTTCAGTATATTCTGAGTGACGAAAAGCTGATTGAACCTGGCCATCTTACAATGGATGGTAAAGGATTCATTGGCTGGTACATTTTAAATGAGGATGGCAGTTTTAGCAGCAATGTAATCGATTTTGACACTGCAATCAGCGTCAAGCTGGGCGACAGTCCTTCCGTGAGTGCCACAGAAGTGACCGTGCCCCGCGTGCCTTCAAAAGATGCGGACGGGAATCTGATTACATATTATACGGTCAAGGTAAAGGAACGCCATGTAGAAAACTACACTTCCATTACTTTCCATGAAACGGACGGCTCAAGCCATCACGAGGAGTCCATCGAAGTTCCTTCCAACGGCATCTACACGATCCCGGACATGTCCAACGCGAAGTATTCCATAGAGTCCAACAACAATAACTTTACCTTCTATGGCTGGAGCACCTCTCAACCGAGGGGTGGTGACTACTACAACGCGCAAGACAATCGCGAAAGCATCAATACGCTTCGGGTTCGGAAGGGCCAGCATTACGATCTGTATCCGATCTTTAAACGGGGCTACTGGCTGTATTTCAATACGGCGCCCATTGACAGTGCCGCAACCAAAATTGATCCGGTGTTTGTCGCAATGGGAAGCAGAGCCAAAAAGCCTAAGCCCGACCCCAGTTGGGAAGGCCGAGTATTTGCCTATTGGACAGTGACGCCAACCTATGACAAGGATACCGGCGTGCTCTATCAGTCCCAGAAAGAGGATGAAGACAATTATCTGGCCAAGCCAATCCAATTTGATTTCAATACAGTTTTCAACAGCAATCTGATTCCGGAAGATCAGCATAGCTTTGAACTCTATGCCTATTGGGAGCCCGGACCCTCCTCCTACACCATTGTGGTTTGGAAGCAGAGCGTCGAGGATTTGAAGGATGCGTTTGACCGCCAAAAGACCTATGTATTCGACTCTCAATATACAATTACGGCAGATACGGATTCCGATGCCACGCTGATTGCCGGCGGGATCGACTATACGAAGCTGGATACCAATGCAAACTTCAAGAGCAATTTCATCGGCTTCCATCACAAGACAAATCAAAACTCAGAAGGCGATGTTCATGTAGATACCGTCGGTGCGAAAGTTGCGGAAGATGGCTCCACAGTCGTGAATGTCTACTATGATCGTAACCTTATTTTCATGAAATTCTGTCAGGATAAAGACCCCGGAAAAAATTCGCAATACTATAATTTAAAATCTACAACAGACAATGCAGGAGAACAGTATGCATTGGTAAATAACGAATACATTCCTTTGCACTGGGATGACAATCAGAAAAAGTGGTATCTGAACGGCGACGAGTTTAAAGGAACACGCTACAAGCAAAAGGATAAAGTTCTTGTGTATTCAGGGCTGTTTGGACAGAATTTGGATAAATACTATGATGAAGGTTGGCCGAACGGGATATGGTATTATTATAATACCGATCCAACTTATGGTTACTCTGGCATGAGCTTTTTGGGGCAGTTTGTTCTTCCAGACGACGTTATTGATACTAAGTTGAAGGAGATGAGACTTTATAAGTCCGGAAATGCTAACATGAAGGTGTATATCTATCTGCAAAATCCGGACGGCTCTTATCCAGAGACAACTAAAATCAGCGGCGGTGGAAATGCTCGCTCCTTTACATTCTCAGAAAAATATGAAGGATATCATTTGTTCCAATACCGTCGACAGTATCATGGATATTCAGATTATTATGATGCAGATTGGAAAACAGCAACAGAAAATTTGAATGTATCGACCTATGTTGGCGGATACTATTTAGATGTTCACGTCAAATATGCGCGACAGAACTTTACCATAAATTATTACGACGCGGAAAATGGTAAGGCAATCTCCGCTTTGCTGCAGAATGGAACGACGGTCACGAATGTGCCGGGAGTACTCTATGGTGCGGACATTGGTTCTTACTATCCGGATGCTTCCTTTGTGCCGGATGCCGAGCATGAGGGCAAGCACTTCACAGGCCGCTGGTATGCCGACAGAGAGTGTACAAGACAGGTATTCTTCAGGGCGGATCGTGATGAACAAGGCCAGCCGATTCCCTACCCAGAGGATGAGGCCAAGCTCTGGTATTATGAAACGGCTGCCGGTGAAAGAATCTATGTCGATCGCGTGATCACGGATGCCGAGAACGAGGACGGCAAATACAAACGGGAAGAAGCACTATTCTATGAGACAATGCCGATCGGCAACCTTGCGCTTTATGCCGGATATGCCGACAACTGGTATTGGGTCAAGATCGATCCTCAGGGGGGCTCCCTCAATAACGACGATCCTGATTTGGATGCAGCAGTGACTTACCTCCGGATCAAGCACGGGCAAAAGATTCCGACGCCTGAGGCCTATGACAGAGATAAAGTTTCCAGAAAATATGTGCGCGATCAAAAAGCCGGCGAGTACTATTATCACTACGATGAGTTCGACTTCAATGATCCCGACAATGCACCCAGCACCCGTAAGGCGTACTATACGAAGGATGCTTCTCTGAGCACCAGCAAGGACGAATTTGGAGAAGATATCAGATATCGTTTGGTTCCGGACGAAGTCACCGATGAAGGCTATGGCTTTATCGGCTGGTACAAGGTAACCGGAGATGAGACGGCTGGAAATCAGGGAACAAGCTTCAGCTTCAAATCCTCCATCACAGAGGACACCACAATTATTGCAAAATGGTCCACCAAGGGTAACTATCGTGTGTATTACAGCACCGATCATGCCGTGGATGAGTTTGGCAATCGAGTGGACTTGACGATCAAAGCGTCCGATGTCCCCAATGATGAAAACCGCTATGCCGGTTATTCTGAGATTCTGATTCTGCCTTCTGAGATTTATGCAGAAGATGCGGATGGTGTCAAATATGAGCTTGTAGGCTGGTATTATAAGAATAATGACTATAAGGAGAATGGAAGACCTTATGTTGTTTCTGCCGGCAATACGCATCAGGGCAACCCCTTCAATGTCGCCCAGCACCCCGTGATTGATGCATCCAATCGTAAGCGCCCCCGAGACACCTTCATTTTCTATCCCTGCTTTGAAGTCGCGCCGGATAACTCCACCGACAGCAGCACGACCTCACTGATTCTTCACTCCAACGGCGGCGAGAAAAACCCGTTGTATAGTCGGGCGCTGCCCAACGGGGCTGAATATGGGCAACAAACAACAGTTGACGGATCAACAGCTGATATTGTGTCCTATCCGAAAAACATCCTTCTGAATATGGATCTGCTGCTGCCAGAGCTGCTTCCCGCTTCCGATCAGCAGGAGCGTAATGTGTTCAGAAAGGATAATTCGGACTTCCTCGGCTGGTCTCCGAACCCCAGTGCTGTGACGCCCGATTTGAAACCTGGCGAACTGGTTGGTATTAACAATCGAGGTGTCAAGGAAGTCAATACGCTCTATGCGGTCTGGCGTATGAGGGAAGTCGAGCTTGAGATTCTATTGCAGGATTTTGACGCTTTAGAACCGATCTCCGGTGGCATCTTCTCCCTGAAGGACTCCAATGGCGGCGCAGTTCCCGGCGTGGAAGGTGAGCTTGTATCCAATGAGGACGGCTATCTTGAGAAAGATGGTACGATTTCGTTCAAGCTTAGAACGCCGACTGGAGATACCCTGTCGAAAAACACCTTTGTGTTGAATGAGATCAAAACCGCCCAGGGCTACATTCCACTTAAGGCGCCCGTGACCATCACAGTTGATTACTTTGGCGATGTCACTGCTCACTATGATGTGAGCCCGGAAGACGCTGAGGACTTTGATCAATATGTGATTCCACCGGTGACTGATCTGGATGAGAAGGGCCGCTATCTGCTCACGATTAATGAGCGTGCGGCAGTCTGTAAAATCAAGGACGGCGGCACCGAGCACCTTTTCGCAACGCTGAACGACGCTGTGCATTATGCCGAGGACATGACCGATAGGACGGCCACCATTGAGATGCTCAAGGATTACGCTGTTCCCGAGGATGATGTTGTGACTATCGCAGCGGAGGACACCATCACCTTGACGACAGCGGAAAAGGGTGTGGAGTTCCCCTACATGGGTGAAGGAACGACTGCAATCGTTTCTCGCGGTGAATCCGGCAGCAGACTCTTTACCGTCGATGGCGGCGACTTCCGCCTGAATAATGTGATCCTTGATGGTACCGGCAGTAAATACAAAGGTACATCCAACGGCGGTCTCATCTATGTGGACGACGGCTATCTTACCGTGAACGGTAATACTGTCCTTCGCAACTCCGTGGTCAATCAGGACGGCGGCGCGATCTACCTCGATTCCGGCGCGGTTGCCACCGTCACCGCCTGCACCATCTCCGCGAACGGAGCCAATAACGGCGCTGGCATCTATGTCTCCTCCGATGCAAGACTGAACATCTCCGGGAACATTGACTTTGGCGGCACAGGCGTCGTGGGCAACACCCTGAGCACCACAGCCGGCAACTTCAAGACGGACGCCCTGAACGGTGCAACGAACGGAGCCATGGCCTATCCCAAGGGCCGCCAGGATATCTACCTGGTCGAGGACGGAGAGGCACCCGCCACCCTGTATGTCACCGGCGAGTTGACCGGCGGCGACGGCACCATCTGGGTCTGGGCACAATACAGAAGCCACTATGAAATGATGATGCCCTTCGCGGTGTATACTCCGACTGGAACTCCTTCGGAAAAAACGTTGCATGCCTTCCGTAATGCCCGTGAGGACAGCTTGACCTCTTGCGGCGGTGAGTATCTCACCGGCCAGGTGGGCACCGAGCCCAACTGGATCGCCTGGACCGGCGGCGTGGATGTCGAGTTCCAGAAGATCGACGGCTATGGCGATGCGCTGAGCGGTGCTGAGTTTACGCTGTACACTGATCAGAACTGCACCACGGCCTACGAACACAACGGCAATGCGGTCAAGGCCCGGTCGAATGAAGATGGCACCGTAATGTTCGAGAAAGTTTCCAACGGCATTTACTTCATGAAGGAGACGGCAGCTCCTACCGGTTATAAGGAAAACACCTTCAAGTATGTCGTGCTTGTCGGTGAATCCAACTTGAGCGTACCGGAGAACAGAACAGAGCTCTGGTCCACGGTGCTTGCCGACATTACGAATGAAGAGATCGAAGCCCAGCGAACCGCTTATAACACCCGTTATGAGCGCGAGATAACCAATTATGCAATCTTCCAGTTGGATCGAGATGATCATTATCTCAAGCTGCCCAACATTGCTGAGAAGGGTATCATGAATGTGTCCGAGGCGGAGCGTCCCGTGATCCTGAGCAACATTGACCCGCTTCTGAAGCCCCTGGTTGGCGCGAAGTTCACGCTTCACGGCGTCGACGAAGGCATGTTTGAGCTTGAAGATGAAAGCTTTGTCTCCGACCACGAATCCGGTGTCTTCTTCTGTGGTCTCCTGCCCTATGGCACCTACTACCTCGAGCAGACCCAGACCCCAGATGGGTTCCAGACACCGTCCCACTACTTCGTCTTCCAGGTAAAGGCGGAAGGCGTACTGGGATTCAAGAGAGGCGTTGATGGCTTTGCCGCCACGAACACTATTACAGAGGCGACAGACGACATCTACAAGATCCCCACGCCCGCCACAACCTAATTAAAACTTTGGAATGAGCCCGGGAGGGAGCGATCGAAACATGAAACGAAAAAACCATAGCGTTTTGCGCTCCCGAACGGGCGCATCCATTACCTTCGCACTTTTGCTCTTCTTGGTTTGTGCAGTGGTCGGTGCCTTGGTCCTCACGGCCGGCACCGCTGCTGCCGGCCGAATCAGCAACCTGGCCGAGAGCGATCAGCGATTTTATAGCGTAAGCTCTGCCGCTGAACTTCTGGCCGGGGAGCTGAGTGGGAAGAAGGTTACCATTGAACGAACCCGCGTGCTTACCACGGTGACCAACACAACTTACAGCGTTGATCTTGGCGGCTCTGGTTCCGTTGTTAGTGTCGTAGGAACGCCGGAAAAATCTACAGTGGCGGATTACACTACAAAAATCAACGACAATGAGCCTTTGACAGCCACGGTTTCGGGATACCCCGGTGCGATGAACAATGGCGTCGAAATCGGTTCCGGGATGAGCTTCCTCGATACCTATGCTGCAAAACAGCTTTTCAGCAATTCCACGAATGCGGTTTGCAACACGGACGCCGCCATGGATGATACCATGAAAAACGGAAATGTCCAGTCCGGAGAGCTTCGTCTGGTGCATGAGGGAAGCCGTGAGGGCGACCTCACCTATGGCGTGAAGGACCCGGACAGCATGGCCGTCGACTGTATCGTTTATGTGTTGGCTGATGGCACCATGCAGTTGACACTGTCCAACGAAACAGAAGAGGATGGCGCGACTTATTCTCTTCGCGTAACGCTGAGCCCCACCATCACGGAATCCGAGAGCGAAACCACCAAGACTGAGAGCACGACCCGTACGGATTTGGAAAGTGGCGACGGCTATAAGGAGAGTGTGACAACCGTCACGACCTTAACGAAGACCTCCGAAATCTACTGGACGGTTTCCGGTGTAGAAAAGCTTGTTCTTTCCGATGCTGAGGGAGGTGACTGATGTGCTAAAAAAGATGAAGGCTCGCCTGGAAAGCCAAAGCGGTGAAAGCATTGCTGAGGTTCTTGTTGCGGTCATGCTTTCCGCGATCGGCTTGACGATGCTGGCTCTTATGATCTCAGCCACCACGCGCATGGTGATTCGAAGCAAAAACATCACGAGCGACTATGTTGGTTCCAACAATCAACTTGTGGAGAAGGGCGATACCACTCTCAACGGCGAGGTCGAAGTCTTGTTCGTGGATCCAATTTCAGGCGTTCAGCACAAGCGTCTGACGGATGAATCTTCCGAGGACTACAAAATTCCTGTTCGTTATTACATCAATGACAATATTGGCAATGTTTCTGTCACATCGTATAAAAAGGGTAGTGAGTCATGAAACAGAGAATTGCAAAAAAGAATCGCGGGGGCTTTACTCTTGCGGAGACCCTGATCGCCGTTTTGATTCTGCTCATGGTGACCGGGATCGTGGCTGCGGGAATTCCTGCGGCCAGTGAGGCGTTGAATAAAGCGGTAGATGCGTCTCACGGCCAGGTGTTGTTATCTACCACAATGACGGCCCTTCGTGATGAACTTGCGACTGCACGATCCATTGGCACAATGGTCGTTGAAGAAGCTGAGGAAGCCGGGGAAGCCGAGGACGGGGAAGCTGGGGACGATGAAGCAGACGAAGCCCCCGCGAGCGTTGTGTCCATTCCCTATGTTGATTCCTCTGGCGCAAAATGCGTTCTGGAGTCAAGATCGGACGGGATTTACTTGACGAAAGAGGCAACGCCCGAATCCGCAACCGGCGTATTCCGTCCGGGTTTTACCAAGCTACTTGTCTCTAAGGAGGCGGCAACTGAGAATCTATATGCTGCCTTTGATAGCGTATCCTACAGTAACGGCATTGTGAAAATCATGGGTTTGCGGGTCTATAAGAATTTGCGCGACGGATCGAAGCAGGTTCTTTCGGATCTGGATCGCGTTGACTTCGAAATCGAGGTCATTGGCAGGAAAGGCTGATACAGCGATAGGTGATGAATATGCGTAAAATTAGAACAAATAAAGGTTTCACATTGGTGGAGGCGCTGTTTGTTGTCGCCATCATCGTGGTACTGAGTAGCGTCATTATCATGAGTATCGTTGACCATATGCGGTCGCTGGAAAAAACGGAAAATGACGGCTATGCAAAAACGATTTTCGTTGCGGCCCAGAACCATCTCACCATGGCCGCGCACGAAGGCTATCTCGGTCGTACCTATTTCGGATTAAAAGATTCCGAAGATGAAGACAACGGTATCTATTATTTCCGTGTAGACAACCAGACCAGCGATGTAAGCGTCGAACGAAGCAAATCTGTTCTCGATCTGATGCTGCCCTTCGGTTCCTTGGATGATACTGTGCGCGCCGGTTCTTATATCGTTCGCTATCAGAAGTCTTCCGCGAAGGTGCTGGATGTTTTCTACTGGAAGACGGACGGACGCTATGCCTTCGACTACACGGAGGGCGATTATCAGGAACTGCTGAATACCCGTACAACCGATCCGGATTCTCTTCGCAACTTCCGTGGCGCTGTCATTGGCTATTACGGCGGCGCCGAGGCGGATCTGGAGCCTGGTGAAAAGCTCGATGCGCCTCAGATCCAGGTGATTAACGCCGAGCGACTGTATGTGCTTATTGACCAGCCGATCCGCAACACCGACGAAAAGATCAATCTTGCGGTTCGCGGTGAAACCAGCGGCAATCTCAAGCAGTTGACTCTGAGCTTCGAAGGCGACGCCCACTGGAACGGCTCCAACTATGAAGTCACACTGGACGATATTACGACCGGAGAACCTGTAAAGAACAGGCATTTCAACAATATCAATTCAACTACAAACTCTGATCCCTGGGTGGGTGGTTCTCTGATCCCCGGCGAAAACATCACCATCTATGCTGTTGCCTATAGTTCTGTGTATACGAATGTTGCGTACAGCTCGGAGCAGACCACCAACAGTCTGTTTGCTGAGGGCAATAAGGTTGATGGTGCGTTGCCGGATACCGTCAAGATCTCCAATATTCGTCATCTGGAAAATCTCGACCCCACCATTTCTGGCTTTGGCGTTGCCGAGAATGCGACTGTCAATGCGATCCAGACCTCTGATTTGGACTGGGATGCTTTCACAAGAGCCATTGCTGATGCCGCTGAAGGCGACCATAATGAAGAAGGCGTTCTCGTTTACAACCAGGCTTTGGTGAGCAGTAATACTGGCGATGGCGGCTTTGAGCCGATGGATCTGAACTATCAGCTGAATTATGATGGCCAGGATCATATCATCGCGAATGTTAAAATGTCCACGAACCGTGAGGCGGGCCTGTTCGGTGCTCCCACAGACGCTGCAGTGATCAATTTCTCCAATGTTATGCTGCAGGACTTCTGTGTTTCCGGAAAGTCTGCCGGTACCCTTGCTTCAAATCTGAAGGGCGGCTCGATCAAAAATGTAGTTGCCTGCCAGACGAAGGAAGCGGTCGCGGAAGCTCAAACCAAAGCCAGAGAAGACGGTGTCGATGTCAACACCCTGCTTGGCGTGACGGCAACCAGCGGAAATGCCGGCGGTCTGGTCGCTACTACCAACGGCACCAATTTGGAAGCCTGTGCTGCAGCGGTTTATGTGAACAGCACACCAAGTGGAGAAGGCAGCAGCAGCGGACATGCAGGCGGCCTTATCGGCCAAGCTGTGAACGGCAGCATCCTTGGTTGCTATTCCGCTGGTATCACTGAGGGCGGCGACTATTATGATAATAGAGATACTGCAACGCCGGTTGCAATCTACAGCGTAAAGTCCAATGCGTATGCGGGCGGCTTGGTTGGCGATTGCAGCGCGACGATCGAGAAGAGCTACTCCACCTGCTCCGTGTCTGGCCATCTCGCCGGTGGCCTGGTTGGCAATGCAAGTGCTAATATCAAAGACAGCTATTGCACCGGCCTTGTGCAGACGAATTCTCTGGACGGCGCTGCTGGCTCCTTTGCCGGTGAGCTGAGCGGTTTTATCACTTGCTCCGGCATCTCCTATTTCCGCATTATCAATTGGCAGTCTGGCATTGGTGAAGTTGGCAAACTCGGCCCCGATGTTACGATCAGCATTGCTCCGTTCGACCTGAACACAGCAAGCTACCGCGCTTTCGTCACAACAGATTTGACAAATAATGCTATGCCTTACGACGATACGCTCACCGCTTACTACCAGGGCCGCTTCAACTTGCAAACTGTGAAGCAGCTTGGCTATTCAAGCGTTGTATCCGGTGAAATTACAGATGATGAATCTCAGCCTGCTCACACTGATTTTGTTGAGACTCATTATGGCGACTGGCCCGCACCTGAAACCTTGATCGTAAATGTCCTTACCGGCTCGACGCCTGTTACTCCGGAGCCTACTGAGCCGACTCCCGATGAGCCTAACCCTGAGGCCCCCAGTGGTGAAGAGCCCTCGCCTGATTCACCTTCCTCGGTAGAACCCTCTCCTTGAGATGCCGACGAATCGAATCCTTCATGCTTAAAAAACGGCCACCGAGCTTTCGGTGGCCGTTTTTCTTCGCCAGATAATCCCTCTGGATGCTTGCACAGTGTCTAAGTATGTGGTATAATCTCGTTAGAAAAAAAGAAAGAAGGTATGCTTTATGCCATGCACAACTGTCCTCGTGGGACGCGGCGCATCGAATGACGGGTCCACGATGATTGCCCGCACCGACGACGGCCATTTTGACGAAAAGAAACTCATTGTGGTATCTCCCAAACAGCAGAAGCGACACTATAAAAGCGTTCTGTCCCATGTGGAGATCGACTTGCCAGAAGCGCCGCTGTCCTACACGGCCTGTCCCAGCGTAGACCCTTCCAACGGGATCTGGGCCGCCACCGGGATCAATGCGGTCGGCGTCGGCATGACGGCGACGGAAACGATCACATCCAATCCCCGCGTGCTGGGGGCAGACCCCATGGTGGAGCTGCAAAAGCCGAAGTCCCGCCGGGAAAAGGAAATCCCCGGCGGGATTGGGGAAGAGGACATCCTGGTTCTCGTTCTGCCCTATATCCGTTCGGCCCGCGAGGGCGTGCTTCGGCTCGGGCAATTGCTGGAGCAATATGGCACCTACGAATCCAACGGCATCGCGTTCAACGACGAGAACGAAATCTGGTGGATGGAGACCATTGGCGGCCACCACTGGATGGCAAAGCGGGTGCCGGACGAGCTTGTTGTGGTTATGCCCAACCAATTCGGAATGGATAGCTTTGACTTGGAGGACGCCTTCGGCGCCCAGAAAACACATCTCTGCTCTGCTGATTTGCGGGAATTCATTGCGGAAAACCATTTGGACCTGAACCAAAACGGCGTGTTCAATCCGCGAAACATCTTTGGCTCCCGCCGGGACCAGGATCATGTTTATAACACCCCCCGCGCCTGGTTTATGGGCAGATATCTGGCACCCCGCCGTTATCGTTGGGACGGACCGAATGCGGACTTCACGCCCGAAAGCGATGACATTCCCTGGGCCTTCGTGCCAGAGCGGAAGCTGGCTGTGGAGGATGTGAAGTACCTTCTTTCTTCCAACTACCAGGGCACCCCTTACAATCCCTACCTCAACCAGGATACCGGCGTGCGGGGCAAGTACCGCTCCATCGGCATCAACCGCACCGGCGTGACCTCTGTCTGCCAGATTCGTCCGAACTATCCGCTGGAGTTGCGAGGAATCGAGTGGATCTGCTTTGGCTCCACCACCTTCGACGCGCTGCTGCCCGTCTATACCAATGTGAGCAAGATGCCGGCCTATCTGTCTAATGTCACCCTGGACTGCTCCACGGAAAACTTCTATTGGAGCAGCTGCCTGATTGGCGCGCTGGCCGACCACTGTTACAACCAATGTGTCCAGCACATCGACCGCTATCAGGAGGCGGTGATGACAAAGGGCCGTCAACTGCTGGCCGAGTACGACAAAAAAATGCTGGGATCCGGAGACTATTCACTTTCTGTTGAGGCCAATGAAAAGCTGGCGAAAATGGCAAAGGAACAGTCTACAAAAACCTTGAACAAGGTGCTCCGCGTCGCATCCGAAACCATGAAAAACGGCTACAATCGGGCGGATAATTGATACGGATTTTTTCTGCAAGAAAAAGAGCTTCAGATGTTTGTCTGGGGCTCTTCTTTTTTGTAAGCAGGGGCGGAAAGTTGAATACCAAGATAGAATATACCAAAAGTATCTCAATAACTTGACTTTTGAACTTAAATGTGGTATAATTAGGGTGACATTTCAGGGTGAAAAGTAATCGCAAGATACTTATTTGGGGGCTGCTTCTTTGAAATGTCGGCAGCGGCGCTGGGCGAGTGTCGAGCAAAAATCCGGCACAGAAGCTTTCCAGCGCCGAAGCAGGGGGGAAAATGAGATGACAGGAAAGGAGAATCCAAAGCTATGAACTTGACAGACATTCTTTTTTCTCGCGCTGTTGTGGTGCAGTCGCTTGACGGCCAGCTTCAAACGCTGAGCGCGAGCCTGCCGGCATCTGCCAGCACAAACGCCTCTGGCGTACTTGCGTTTCAGAACAGCGCCGGAAGCCAACTCTTTACCGTGCAGCTGCCGCTTTACACGGGTGTGGTCGTGTAGGGTCGAAGAGCACTGGGATGCAGAGGAGTGTTGGAAGGAAATGAATCAAAATGGGGCATGTCTTAGGACTGCACCGAAACAGGTGATGCAAAATGAAAATGAAAGAAAGGCTGAAATCAATTCCACTGTGGGCGTCTGTTTTGGCTCTGTTTCATCTGGTGATGAAACACATTTTGGGTATGGAGATTTCCGGGTGGGCTGATATTTCTGCAGAGGTGATCGCCATCCTGGCGATTCTCTTCGGCGCGGCCAATAACCCAACGGACCGGAAGCACTTCTGATGCAGGGAAAGGACGATGCAAACAATGAGTAAAATCTATCGAGACGAGGTTCTCCACATTGCAGCCGGGGAAGTTGGCTACCTGGAAAAAGCCAGCAATCAAGACCTGGACAGCAAAACTGCCAACGCGGGCAAGGGAAACTTCACCAAATACGCCAGGGACCTCTGGAACGCGAATCCGCATTTTTACCAGGGGCCGAAGCAGGGCTATGAATGGTGCTGTGTCTTTGTGGACTGGTGCATCTACATGGCATCCGGCAAGGACGCGAGCCGCACCCAGAATGCCAAGTTTTACACCGGGCCTTATGGCGCTGGTGTAGAATTTGCAGCCAACTATTACAAGTCGGCTGGCGCGTGGTATAAGACCCCAAAACCGGGCGACCAGATCTTTTTCGGCAATTTTGACCATACCGGCCTGGTCGAAAAAGTGGAGGAAGGCAAGGTGTACACCATTGAGGGCAATTACAGCAATTCCGTTGCCCGTCGTAGTTATTCCTTGAGCGATAGCTATATTGTGGGCTACGGCAGGCCGAACTACGATGGCGATAAGAAGCCACAGGAATGCCCTTTTGTAGATGTACCCTCCGGCTCATGGTATTTTGACGCGGTCTGCTGGGGCTATGAGCACGGCCTCACCGCCGGAACCGACCCGACCCACTTCAGCCCCGCCAAGCCCATCACCCGGGCAGAGGTCATGCAGATGCTGTATAAGCTGAATCTGCACAATTTGACCAGAACCTAACAGTACGCTTGCGAGTGATTTGCATATTTGTAAATCACTCGCAAATTTACTTGACAAAAAGCGTGCCCTGTGGTATAGTGTGAAAGCAAAATGCGAACGATTCGCAGATTGGAGGGGACTTCATGCAGGCTTACATGACACAGCCCAGGAAGCGGCTACTCAGCTATCTCCACAGCCATGCAGACGAAACATTGACTGCAGGGCAGATCTCTGAGGATCTGCCGGAAATCAGCGTTAGCGCGGTCTACCGCAACCTCTCCGCCCTGGAACAGGACGGGACGGTGCGGCGCGTGGCCAAGGCCGGCAGCCGGGAAGTCTTCTATCAATACATGAAGGCCGAGGAATGCAAGGATCACCTGCATTTGAGCTGCAAAAAATGTGGCAAGACCTTCCACATGGACGAGGCGGAGACGGAAGCCCTGCTGGGCTCCATTGCCAAGCTGGACGGCTTTACAGTCGACCGAAGCGATACGGTGCTCTATGGCGTCTGCGAGCGTTGTGCAGAGAGAACGAACCAAATAGAGGAGAAGAAAACAGAATGAGACGAATTACCATGTACTGTGCGCTTTTGCTGGTGCTGAGCCTGCTTGTGGGCTGTGCCGCGCAAGGCGAGACGGCCTCGACGAGCACGCGGCCCGAATTGACCGATAAGACCCTCTCTGTGGTGGCCACTGTGTTTCCCGCCTTCGACTGGACGCGCCAGATCGTCGGAGAGAACAGTGACCATGTCGCCTTGACCCTGCTGTTGGACAAGGGAACCGATTTCCACAACTATCAGCCCACAGTGGAGGATATCTACAAGATCTCTACCTGTGACATCTTCATCTATGTAGGCGGCGAATCCGACAAGTGGGTTCCCGATGCCCTGGCACAGGCGACCAACCAAAACATGAGCGTCGTTTGTCTGATGGACCTGCTCGGCTCCGCTGTCAAGGAGGAGGAGACCGTGGAGGGAATGGAAGCAGAAGCGGAAGAGACGGAAGAAGAGGAGGAAGAAGGCCCGGAATACGACGAGCACATCTGGCTTTCCCTTCGCTTTGCCAAAACTGTCTGCGCGGAGCTCTGCGATGTTCTGGCAAAAAAGGATGCGGCCTGTGCCGCGTCCTATCGAAGCAACTGCGAGGCGTATTCCGCCAAGCTGGAGACGCTGGACGCCTCCTACACGGAGACGGTGGAGGCCGCGTCGCGCAAGACCCTGTTGTTTGCCGATCGTTTTCCGTTCCGCTACCTGGCGGACGACTACGGTCTGAGCTACTATGCCGCCTTTGCCGGCTGTTCTGCGGAGACAGAGGCCTCCTTTGAGACGGTCAATTTTCTGGTGAACAAGGTGGACGAGCTCCATCTTCCGTATATTATGAAGCTGGAAAGCTCGGACCGCCGCCTTGCGGAGACGATCATCTCCAACACACAGGACAAAAATGCGGAAATCCTTGAGCTCAATTCGCTCCAAAGCGTCACTGCCCAGCAGGTGGCCGAAGGCATTACATACCTGGGCGTCATGGAGCAGAACCTGGAGGTTCTGAAGCAAGCCCTCGGCGCGTAAGCGCTGCAGTGCTTGTCCAAGCAGTTTTCTAATATCCATTCCAAAAGGAAGCGATTCTATGCCCCTTCTTTCCTGCCAGGATCTTTCCCTTGGCTACGAGGGAAAAGCAATTCTGGAACATATTAGCTTTGAAGTGAATCCCGGAGACTACCTGTGTATCGTGGGCGAGAACGGCTCCGGCAAGTCCACACTGATGAAGACTGTTCTGGGTCTGATCCATCCGATGAAGGGCAAGGTGCTCACAGGCGATGGCCTGCAGCAGAACGAGATCGGGTATTTGCCCCAGCAGACGGTGGTGCAGCGGGATTTTCCCGCCAGCGTCTATGAGATCGTCCTCTCCGGCTGCCAGGGGCGGCAAGGTTTTCGCCCCTTTTATTCCAAAGAGGACAAGGAACTGGCCTGGAAGAATATCCGCCGCATGGAGATCGAGCCGCTTGCCAGGCGCTGCTACCGAGAGCTTTCCGGCGGCCAGCAGCAGCGGGTCCTGCTGGCCCGTGCCCTCTGCGCCACCCGTAAGCTGCTGCTGTTGGACGAACCGGTGGCCGGCCTTGACCCCAAGGTGACGGCGGAGATGTATCAGTTGATTGCGGATCTGAACCGGAAAGACGGCATTACTGTGATCATGATCTCTCACGATCTGGAAGCCGCTCTGCACTATGCGACCCACATTCTGCACATCGGTGCGCGGATCTACTGCGGTCCCGTGGCGGATTACCTGTGCAGCGAGACCGGCGTACACTATCTGGAACGGGGAGGGTGCAGACCATGACGCTTTGGGACTATTTGCAGCTCAGCTTTGTCCAAAACGCACTGCTGGTGGGCGTCCTGGTGGCCCTGTGCGCGTCCCTGCTCGGCGTGACCCTGGTGCTGCGGCGCTTCTCCTTCATCGGTGACGGCCTGAGCCATGTGGCCTTCGGCGCCATGGCGGTTGCCGCCGTGCTGGGCATGACCAACGATATGCTTCTGGTCATGCCAGTGACCATCCTCTGCGCTGTACTGTTGCTGGCCGTGGGCGGCAACGCCAAAATCAAGGGCGACGCCTCGGTGGCAATGATCTCCGTGGGAGCGCTGGCTGTGGGCTATTTGCTGATGAACCTCTTTCCGCCCAGCGGGAAGTCCAATATCTCCGGCGATGTCTGCACCACGCTTTTTGGCGGCACATCCATCCTTACGCTGAAATCTCTGGAGGTTTGGATGTCCATTGCTTTGTCCATCGTGGTCGTTGTGTTCTTCGTGCTCTTCTACCATAAGATTTTTGCGGTTACCTTTGACGAAAGCTTTGCCGCCGCCACCGGCGCAAAGACGCGGCTCTATAACCTGCTGATCGCGGTCATCATTGCTGTGGTCATTGTGCTGGCCATGAAGCTGGTAGGTTCGCTGTTGATTTCTGCGCTGGTGGTGTTTCCGGCGCTGTCCGCCATGCGGGTGCTCAAGAGCTTTCGAGCGGTCACCATCTGCGCGGCCTGCAGCTCCGTCCTCTGCGCCGCCGTGGGAATTCTGATCGCCGCGGCCTTTGGCACGCCCGTAGGTTCTACGATCGTTGTGGCGGACATTGCCGTCTTTGCTGGCTTCTCGCTGATTGGATTTGTTCGCAGCCGCTGATGCTGAAGCGACGCTTCGGTGCGCCGCGAGGAGGTTTTATGAAGAAACTGTTTTTGTTGCTGTTTTGCCTTGCAATGGCATGTTCCCTTTCTGCCTGCAACGGCTCCAACGCTCCTGCTGATTCCGATGCCAGGCGCCCGAATGAAACGGGGGGAACTGGAAAGATCGTCCGCGCCGATTCTGCGCCTGCAGTCGCGGATACCATGCCTACGGTGCTGAACCAGAACGAGTATGTTCTGTATCAGAACATCTTCTACAATGACATGGCGGAGGATTATCTGGGTAAGACCGTGACCAAGGAAGGGACATTGACCTGGATCTACGATGCCTTCAGCGGCCGGACCCGCTACTATGTCTGGGGCTATATGGACGCAACCAAGTGCTGTGACTGGCAGTGGGAATTCGTCCCTGCAGACCCGGCCAGCCTGCCCGAAAAAGGCAGCCTGGTAAAAATGACCGGGACTTTGACCCGGGACGATGCGGCGCTGGATAAGCTCTGGTTCATCAATACCACAGTGGAGTTGGAGACGGCGTTCACACCGGAAACCTGTGATGTGGACATGACCACCATGAACGCGACCCTGGAGCGGGTGCAGTTGATGAATATGCAGTACAAGCCGGAAGCCTTTGCGGGACAAAGCCTGCGGGTCTACGGCCGGGTCCTGAACCCTACGACCATCCAGCATCCCTACTATGACAACGCTTGGACCCAGCCCTTTGAAACGACTCAGCAGGTTCCCGCCATCGGCACCATGGTGATCCTCACTGGCAGCTGGCAGGGCAGCGCCGTCCAAGCCGACCGGGTGGAAGCAACACCGGATTATTGATGCAAAAAACATGCGTGACACCGAAGCGTCACGCATGTTTTTTATGTCAAATAACTCTAATTTTATACAAAATGCACCCCACCGCTGAAATGGGGTGCATTTTGAGGGGTGGGGTGCATTTGTCATTTTTTGAGGAGCTTTCGCAGTTCAAGCTCTGAAACACGCCAGTAAGGATGCGTTTTTTCCGCGATCATCGTCTCAAATAGAACCAGTTCATCGAGGGTGATCACGTCTTCTCTATACGCCTGCTTCATTATAGCCAACGCAAGGGCGTAGGTTTCTTGCCGTTCGTGCTTTTCTTTTGAGTCTTCCATTTTTCATTCTCCTTTTTTGTTTTGCCTTCCGGCTGGAGAATAGATATTGCTCTGAAAAACGGAAAAGTCAAGCGCCTATTTCGGGTATCACGGGCGGCATATATAGGTAGGCGGCGAAATTGATAAATTATTGTGAACGAAAATACACTTATTGTCTGTAGACTTATTGTATTATTCTTATGTATAATTAATTGCAGTATTTGTAGAAAAATGTCGTGGGAGGACAAAATGGACATAATAAAGGTATTTGGTACAAATGTGCGAAAATACCGCACAAAGATGGGAATATCACAAGAAAAGTTTGCCGAGCTGTGTGGCTTGCACAGAACATATATCAGCGATATTGAGTGTTTTCGGAGAAGCATTTCTCTCGATAATATTCAAAAGATTGCGGATGCTTTGAGAATTGAAACTTATCTATTGTTTATGGAAGAGCATATGGGTTAGGCCGTACTCATCAACATAGCAAAACTTATATCGAAGGAGAATAATAATGGAACATAGAAATCGAGCATCGGGTTGGAAACACGCAAAGCTATCCGGTCATGTCAACGAGGATCAGGTTAAACAATTGTTAGATATCGACTTAGATTATCAACATGAGTTTCTTGAAAGGATTTCCTATGCCGATGACCGAATCGTCGGTTCGTCAATCGGAGGATTACATGAAACGAACGTTCCTGGTGTTTTAGGTAAGAAAACCAAATCAAAAACAGATCTGAAAGTTTATCTCGCAAGCAGTAAACAAGTTAATGTCTCTATAAAGAAGAGTTTAGGCGGTCAGGTCTATTTCGTTCGCGTCAATTTATTTTTCGATGTATTTGAACGCCAGTTTAAAAAAGCCATTCCTGAAGAAGTTAAGCGCGCGATGCAACTTTTCTGGGCAGCCGCTGCAGATGCGGATGATATCATAAAACAATACGGTGATAAGACGGATGCAAAGAGTTATACGCTCCAATTACGACACCATAGTCTAAACGCTACTACTTTAAAGGCTTATCGCGAAGACTTGTATGATGCTATGCTTCGATGGTTCCGCGAAAACGCTTATGAACTTGCCAAGTTATCATTTACAATGGGCGCCGCACAAGATCCGAACGAGTGGTCAGAATATGTATGGTACATAAATACGCTTGGTGAAAATGCGGTAGACGGGATTTTTCATATTGAAGATATTTGCAGCGCGGCAAAAAAGCACTCGGTTGCAGAAACATATTATGGTGACAGCAACGGCGGTACGACCATTCAACTCCCTTTCGGCTTCGTTCAATGGCATCAAGCTCAAATGCAGTTTCACCATAATTATTATAAAGTCAAAGCCCTTTGCGATAAATAAAAAGTACCGGCTCTCAAAGAGGGCCGGTATCATTTTAATCTTTGAATTCAATCATCGCTTTAAGCATTTGCTCTGCGATTGCTTGAGAAAGGAGAGGCGGAACGGCGTTTCCAATTTCCAGTCGTTTCATCCCATCCGAACCATAGAACATATAATTATCCGGGAAACTCTGTAAGCGCGCACCTTCACGAATCGACATAGCACGGGAATCGCGAGGATGGATGCATCTCGATGACGAAGGACACGCAAAGTTTCTGGTTATTGTGGTCGAGGGACGATTCCACCAAAGTTTAGCATAGGTGTTTGGATACCCACTTTTTGGCCTAATGCTTTCGGGCAAATCGTCTTTGCTTTGACCGTCTCCCAGCGCCTGCATAATCTTAATAAGATGCTCTCCATTCTTTGGAGCAAAGTGTTCAGTGAGCGCGGAAGAACCGAATCTAACAAACTTCAAAAAGTCGTTGCTCGGTCCACCAACATATTGATCGGATCTTTCTCCGCTTTGAAGCGGGGGAAGATCTGCGAACGCCTCTTTCAAAGTAACATAGGGGATAAGTCCGTCGCCGTGGGTTGGAGCCGGGTATTCAAATGGATTATTACCGCGAAAGCCGACTAAAATTACTCGTTCACGATGCTGCGGTACGCCATAGTTTACGGCGTTCAACACTTGATACTTTAAAGAGTAACCTATTTCTTCAAATGCGGACTGAACCCTTTTAAAAAGTCTCCCTCTGTCCATGCTTAATATCCCGACAACGTTTTCAAAAATGAACGCTTTCGGCTGAAGTATTTGAAGCACTCTCTTATATTGTAAAAACAGATTGGCGCGGTCATCTAATTGCCTTTTTCCAACGGTAGAATATGATTGACACGGAGGTCCACCGACAACGACATCTACGCTTTCACCTTTCAATGTTTCTTCAAGTGCTTCGCTCGTAAGACTGGCGATATCACAATTCATCATTTTGACTTCAGGATGGTTTAGGGTATAGGCAATTGAAATATCCTTTTCAATTTCGTTTGCAGCGATTATGTTAAACTCGGGCAGTTTTGAGAATCCATAACTCAAGCCCCCGACACCTGCAAATAAATCAATAACGTTAAATCGTTTCATAGTTCTTTCTTCTTTCTGTACGTATACTCATTGAGGTAAAGCCGCTAAAATGTTTTGAACGATTCTTGACACCACAGGTACGGCTACTGAGTTGCCAATCTGTTTATATACTTGTTTTTCGTTTTCTTTTGGAAGGATAAAGGTTTCCGGAAATCCTTGCAATCTTGCCGCCTCGCGAGGAGTAATCAGACGAACGGAGTAGTCGTCATAGAAAAATGGGATTCGTTCAAAACGGCTACCCATCGCTGCGAGAAGAGTTGGGCATATGCCTTCCATCCCGCGCGATAATCCCCAATCCGTAAAGCGATAAACGCGTTTTCTATCGTTCATGTATTCCATCATACGATCCCACATTCTATGGCCATCCATATAATACTTGGAATCCTTGCGGTCTTTATCGAACAGATCGAAGGCAGTTCTCGTTAGAGGAATGGGATCTGGAAACCGAAACTTACTTAAATACTTTTTATTTTTGAATGCAACGATGTAGATCCTATTGCGTTGCTGCGGTAGATTGCCATATTCTTTTGCGTTCATCACTTTGTATGTCACATGATAATTCAACTCTGACAGAGTATTGCAAATCACCTCGAACGTTCGTCCTTCGTCATGCGCGATTAAGTTCGCAACGTTTTCGAGAAAGACGACTTGTGGATGAACAGCTTTAATAATTCGTGCGGTTTCAAAAAACAGGTTCCCGCGAGGATCATCAAACCCCTGCAATAAACCGACGGAAGAAAAAGTCTGGCATGGGAAACCAGCGGTCAAGATATCAAATTTAGGCACGCTCTCCGCTTTGATCGTTTGAATATCGCCTTCAACGAGATAATCGTCGCCAAAGTTTAAACGATATGTCTTGCAAGCATATTTATCTATTTCATTTGCCCAAATCAGTTTGCAACCATTTTCTTTAAAAGCTAAGCATATTCCACCGATTCCGGCGAACATACTTCCTACTGTGTATTCGATACTCATTTGGCCTCCTGGTATTCATTGAAAAGAACCAAGGACCTTCTCAACTGAGATTTGACAAATTTAGAATAGTGGCAAAACTCCTCGTTGGAATTTAGAAGCATCACCGAGTCGCCATTTAGTTCATCAGAGTTAATAATCCTTTTAATTCTATTACAGCGTGAAATAGTGTCTTTGGCAGCAAAGTGCGTGTATTTTTTCACATCAATAAGCCAATCGTAAAAGGTTTTATCACCCATACGGACACCTCCGATCAGTATAATTGAATTATACCACAAAGTCACGTCAACGTCAACGTCAACGTCAACTTATACTTTTTGGATTCATTTTTGTTTGCCATTCTCGAGTGAAGCGAGTTTTGCTTCAAGAACGCTTCGGTTTTTCTTTTTCAATTCGCATTCCCAAATTCTAATTACTTGCCAACCTCTGCTTTGGAACTCGGAGGTTATCCTTTTATCATGTTCAATATTATACTGTCGCTTTTTATCCCAAAAATCTGCATTAGTTACAGGATGAATGTTTCTGCAGTCGTGTCCATGCCAAAAACACCCGTCAACAAATACGGCAATTTTAGTTTTTAAGAAAACAAAATCCGGGTGACCTTTAACTTTATAATTTCGTCTCCACCCAGTAATCTTTTTCGATTTGAAATAGGAAATGAGTTTCATTTCCGTGGTTTTATTGCCCTGTGATTTAACTTGCCGCATTACTTGCGATCGTTTATCTTTTTGGAATATGTCAGCCATGATAGTGCCTCGATTCGTTGCAGATTAATTCAAAAATAGCACATATTATTATAGCATAGAATTGGAAGATTGTCAGCACCAATCTCCCAAAGAGAAACCGTCGTGGCTTTTTTCAAGCACTTTCACACGATAGCAACTGCTTTCACACGATTACCCCTTTTTCACACGATTGCTTTTCGCAACATTTTAAATGTGAGAAGCCAATTTTAACACAATTCGCAAAAACGCCGTTATAAACAACAGAAGACAGCCGCATTTTCGGATATCTTTTGAGCAATATAAACAAAGAATAAGGGAAAGATCATTGTATCTTTCCCTTATTCAAACTGGCTGCAGAGGTGAGCGCTCAACAGCCTCTCTGGAGATCGGCATAACTTGATCGATGCCTTCCATCTTCTTGGGAAACAGACCGAAAATGGGCCAAACCTCGTCCACGGTGTATATGCTGCAATACTGCAGATACACCATGTTTTTCATAATATAGAGGAATTCCGCCATGTGCTGGCGCTGCAATGCCTGCAGATCGGAAAGACCGTCCCCGGGCGCCACGGGCGTGCAGAATTCTTGCGCGGCGCCCTTCTCCCGAATCTCCAAGACCGAAAGGGGAGTGCCGTTTTCGTCTACCCAGTATTGGTTGTTTGTGATATCCAGCATGATCCATTTATTCAGCTCAGTGTCCCAAATCTCGTTGACCACATGGCAGTCGGGATCATATCCGGAATAGGGGCTGATCCACAGCTTCCTGGCATAGATCCCCAGCGCAAGGCACATTTCGTTCAGGATCTGTGCCTTGCAGCGGCAGTTGATTCCGTGATCGCTCTGATCCAGGCAGTATTCCAGCAGGGCCGTTGCAGACATCTCAATATGATAATCAAAGTCGCCTTTATGGGAAAGACGCGGCGCGTATTCGTCCATTAAGCGGAGGGCACGGTCGAATTCTGAGCCGTCTCCGGCGGTTTGATCAATGTGATATGTTGCGATCAGGCTTGGGTACGATTCGTGCGAAAAATTATATTGAAAGATCCAGCCCATGCCGTCTTGAAACTCTAAATTGTTTTGCAGGATCCCGGCTTCCATGACATAGATCTCGTCTGTGGTTTGCAAATAGCTGGTCGGCCTCCAGAAACTGTACCAGGAATGGTACCAGATGATCTGGGCGATGCTGGCTGCAAGCAGGGCCAGAACGAGGATCATTGCAACGATCTTCCACCGCGCCGTTGGGTGTTTGGTATCTGGATTATCCATTGGCTCCTCCTGCATGGTGTGATTTGCTTAGGGGTTCGCCGATTTACTGGCTTGTGTCGTCGTGACGGCGGGACGGGCCAGCACCAGGGTCCCGGCGGGGACGGAGTGGGTGAGCCACACCGAGCCGCCGATGGTGCAGTCGTCGCCAATTTGCGTGTCACCGCCGAGAATGGTCGCGCCCGCGTAAATGACCACCCGGTTTCCAATATCCGGATGCCGCTTGACACCCTTGACCAACGCGCCGTCCGGCCCCAGCTCAAAGCTCTTTGCGCCGATGGTGACATGCTGATAGAGCTTGACATCGTGGCCGATGGCAGCAGTCTCGCCGATGACCACACCGGTACCGTGGTCGATGAAAAAGTGATCACCAATGCTTGCGCCCGGGTGAATGTCAATGCCGGTGCGCCGGTGGGCATACTCCGCCATGATCCGAGGCAGCAGAGGGACGCTTTGCTGGTAGAGGATATGGGCCAGACGATAGGTGGCGATGGCCCGGAAGGCCGGGTAGCAGAGCAGGATCTCGTCCAGGCTTGCCGCCGCCGGGTCGCCCCGATAGGCCGCTTCCAGGTCGGTACTGAGCTGCCTGCACAGCTCCGGCAAGCTGAGGAATAGGGTTTCTGCGACTGCATACGGATCGGGGACTTCCGTCTGATGCAGGCAGAGCTCCAGTAAAGCGAGGGCCAGCTCCAGGCGCTTCGCATTTCCGGCCCCACTGGTGTCGGCATGGCGGGGGAACATGGCGTCGATCAAAAAATCTGTCAAGCGTTCCGCCCGCGCTCGAAGCCCAACGCGATCCCGGCCCGTCGGAACCTGCAGCTTGCCCAGCGCCAGGGCCGTTTCCCGGGCCAGGGCTTGCCTGGCAGTAGCTTCCGCATCAAAAGTGGAGGACATCGTTCTCCCTCCTTGTTTGAGTTGCTTACTAAAACAGTATGCGCTCCAAACAAGAATGGTTCGGGAGAATCATTCTAAAAAAGCTCAGCTGACCACATTTTGCGGCCTTCCCGCCTGGAAAGTGCGAACATTCTCCGCCACAAGTTCAATCAGCCGTGCCCGGGTCTCCCGGGGGGCCCAGCCCATGTGCGGCGTGAGGAAGGTATGCGGCGCGGCGAGCAGGGGATTGTCCGGGCGAATGGGCTCCACGGTAAAGGCGTCCTGGCCCAGCGCCCGGAGCTTGCCGCTCTGCAGGGCCTCTGCCACATCCTCCTCCACGATCAGGCCGCCCCGGGAGGTATTGATCAGAATCGTTCCGTCCTTCATTTTTGCCAGGCTGTCCCGGTTGATCATTCCGGCGCTGTCCATGTTCATGGGACAGTGCAGAGAAATGATGTCCGAATCCGCATAGAGCTGATCGAGTTTCACATAATGGGTGTGCTCGTCTTCAAGCTCCGGGTGGGGATGGCGGGAATAGACCAACAGTTCCGCGCCCATAGCCTTCATGATCCGGCCAAAGGCCTGCCCGATCCCGCCGTAGCCGATGATGCCGACGGTCTTCCCTGCGATTTCCGTCAAGCTCGGCGCAATGCGGCAGAAATAGGAGCTGTCGGTCCATTCGCCCCGCCGGACCACTGCGCTGTGCAGTCCCACCTGCGTAGTGATCTCCAGCAGCAGGGCGGCGGCCAGTTGGGAGACGGCCCAAGAGGAGTAGCCGGGGGCATTGCTAACCGTGACGCCGAGCTCCCGGGCGGCCTCAATGTCGATGTGATTGAAGCCTGTGGCAAAGAGCGTGATCAGCTTCACGGAGGGGCAGGCCTCCAGTACCGCACGGGTGATCACAGGCTTGTCCAGAATGACGATTTCATTGCCGCCGATATGGGAGATCAGCTCTTCCGGCGCGGTGGCAGGGTAAACGGTCAAATCGCCCAGAGCCTGCAGGCTGTCCCAATGCAGATCACCCGGGTTTGTGCGTTCGCCGTCAAGGATCACGATTTTCCAGCGTTTCATGCGCGCCTCCTTACCAAAACCATCTTGCGGTCTTTTTATAAATTCAGTTTGTTTTTTATTCTAACAGAAGACAGGGGAAAAAGCAACCGAAAAGGGCTTGTTTTGTGGGGGAAAAGAGGATATAATAGGACAAAAAACAGGGGGTGCGTGTGCGAATGGCAGATGTGATCGCCGCGATTTCTACCGGCAAGCAGCCCTGCGCCATCGGGATCCTACGCCTGTCCGGCGAAGGCTGTGCCGAAACGGCGGGGGCAGTTTTCCACTGTAAAAATGGGAAGCCCCTTTCCGATGCGCCGGATCGGAAGCTGGTTCTGGGGACCCTCTATGATGCACGGGGCCGGGAGATCGACCAGGCGCTGGCGGTCTATTCCAGAGCGCCCCATAGCTACACCGGGGAGGATACCGTGGAACTCCAGTGCCACGGCTCGCCCGCTGTGCTGGCGGCCGGGCTGGAGGCCCTTTGCCGTGCCGGAGCCAGGCTGGCTCTGCCGGGTGAGTTTACAAAGCGGGCTTTTTTGAACGGACAGATGGATCTAACAGGGGCGGAGGCGGTCATTGACTTGATCGAAGCCCAGACGGTCGATATGGCGGCCAATGCCGCCGCCCAGGTGGGCGGGGCACTGGATCGGAAGCTGCTGCCCATCTACGAGGGCCTAACAGACCTTTGCAGCCACTATCACGCCGTCCTGGACTACACGGATGAGGATATTCCGGACTTCCGGCTTTCAGACTATACGGACAGCCTTCGTGCGTATCGAACTGAGCTCGAACGCCTCCTGGCCACCTGTGAGCGCGGCCGGGTCTTGAAGCAGGGCGTGCGCATTGCCCTGGTGGGCAAGCCCAACGCGGGCAAATCCTCCCTGCTCAACGCTCTGGTCGGCTTCGACCGGGCCATTGTCACCGATGTCCCCGGCACCACGCGGGACACCGTGGAGGAGACTGCCCGCTTTGGCCGGGTCCTGGCCCGGATCACCGACACCGCCGGCATCCGTAAGACCGAAGATCGGATCGAGGCTATGGGTGTGGAGCGCTCCCGTGCCGCCGCGGAGCAGGCGGATCTGGCGATCTTCGTCTGTGATGGGGCCATTCCGTTGGACGAAGAGGATTGGCAGGCTATGGCCGCCGCCAAGGAGGCAAAAAACGCCATTGCTGTGTTGAACAAGACGGATCTGGAACCGCGTGTCTTTCGGGTCCAGCTTCCCTTTGACCCCATTTTTGCCGTCTCCGCCACGCGGGGCGACGGCTTGGAACAGCTTTGCCGCTGGATCGAACAGCGCTTCGGCATGGAGCTGCCATGCGACGGCTCCATCTTGACCAACGCCCGCCAGAGCGAGGCTGTGCGCCGGGCCGCGGCGGCCATCGACCGTGCGCTGGACGCTATGCAGAGCGGGATCACCCCCGACGCCGTGCTCACGGATCTGGAGGCCGCAATGGAGGCCATGGGCGAGCTGAGCGGCCGCACCGTCCGGGAGGATATCACGAATCGCATTTTTGAGCGCTTCTGTGTCGGAAAATAAGTCGAAGATGATTAGGAAAGAGAAGGAACGATGCAACATGTTTATCGTCAGGAGTTGGGATTCAAGAACAGAAACGAAGCGATTGTTTTTCTGAAAAAGCTCTGGCGGGAGGAAGCAACCGACTGCCCGTTGTGCGGGCAAAAGCTGGAGCATTTGCATCGGAAAGCGAAGAAAAATTGTTGCGATTGGCAGTGTAAAAACTGCAATAAGATCTATAGAACCATCCATTTACTGGATGAGATCAATACGGAGCTTCCCGTCTAAGAAGATCGTCTGCAAAGCTATGGGGCAGCGGAGAAGCCGGCACCCCGATATGTACCGGGAAACAGAAACAGGAGAATAAAATGACTGCATACTTTGACAATTCCGCAACTACAAAGCCCTGCGACGAGGCCGTAAGGGCCGTAATGACAGCCATGACCGAGGCCTGGGGCAACCCCAGCGCCCTGCATCGGCTGGGGACGGAGGCTCATCGCCGGGTCGAGGGGGCCCGCCTGTCCGTGGCCCGGGCCCTCGGCGCGGAGCCGGATCGGGTCTTCTTCACGGCCGGGGGCACCGAGGCCGACAACTGGGCCGTCTTCTCCGCCGCCCGAAAGCTGGGCAAGCGGGGCAAGCATATCATCACCACTCAGGTCGAGCACCACGCCATTTTGCACCCCATGCAGGAGCTGGAGGCCCAGGGCTTTGAGGTAACATATCTGGCCCCGGAGGGCGACGGAACGGTGAGCCTGGAGGCCTTGCGCGCCGCGCTTCGGCCGGATACTATTCTGGTGTCCGTTATGATGGTCAACAATGAGGTCGGCGCGCTCATGCCCATCCAGAGCATGGCGAAGTTGACCCACCGCGTTGCCCCGAACGCGCTCTTTCACACCGACGCCGTGCAGGGCTTCCTGAAGGTACCCTTCCGTGCAGGCACGCTGGATGCGGACTTGATTACCGTGAGCTCCCACAAGATCCATGGCCCCAAGGGAGCGGGGGCCCTGTATATTCGCAAGGGCCTGTCTCTGCCGCCGCTGATCCACGGCGGCGGGCAGGAGAGCGGGCTTCGTTCCGGCACCGAGGCCGTCCCGAATATTCTGGGCTTTGGCGCGGCCTGTGAGGCCGCCCTGCCGACCCTGCGGGAGGACCTGGCGCATGAGATCGAACTCAAGGAGCGCATCCGCGCCGGACTATTGGCCATTGAAGGCGTGGTGCTGAACGGGGCGCAAACCGCGCCGCATATCGTGAGCTTTGCCATCCCCGGCGTCCGCTCCCAAGGCATCATCAACTGCCTCCAGGATCGGGAGGTCTATGTCTCGGCGGGCTCCGCCTGTGCCAAGGGCCATCGCAGCCATGTCCTTGAGGCCATGGGCGTTGCGCCCAAAGTCATCGACGGCTCCGTCCGGGCGTCGCTGTCCCGGTTCACGACGGAAGAAGAGGCGGACGCCCTAATAGAGGCTGTCGCCGAAGCCGTACAGCGGCTTCGGCCATAAAGACAAACGACGGGAATCTATCTTGTGCGCAAGATAGATTCCCGTCGTTTATTTGGTTTACCTGCTTCAAAGCACGGTATTTTTCCGGCAGATATGCAGCAGGTGAGAAGAACATCCCAGCAGCTCCCGCTGCTCACAGAAGTGCAGATGGTAGGCCGTGTAGGCCTCAAACTCCTCGTCCGACATGGCAAAGTCCGCACGGCCCCCGGCCAGCTCCAGGATCCCGTCGGTTGCTGCCAGCGTGACGGGCGTCACAGGCAGGCCGCAATACAGCGCTTCCAGCTCCGGGATGTCGTAGCCGGTAAAAAGCTGGTTCTGAAAATGCAGGACCCGATAATCCGCGTCGAAGTTTTCCGACAGCCCGTCTTTGAGATTGCCCCGCAGATAGTTGTCAAACAGGATCGCGTGAACGGAGAGAAAGGCCGTCAAAATATGACCGCCGGGCCGCGTGACCCGGACTGCTTCCCGAAGCGCCGCGTCCCGTTCCTGCTCGTCGTAGAGATGGTACATCGGCCCAAACAACAGCGTTACATCAAAGCTGTCGTCGGCAAAGCGGCTCAGATCGACCGCGTCGCCCTGCAAGGCGGTCAGATTGCCGATGCCCTGCGCGTTTTGGCGCAGAAGCTCCAAATTCCGCTCCGCCAGTTCGAGCGCCGTGACCCGGCGGCCCATTTTGGCTAAGGAGACGGAGTAGCGGCCCGTTCCGGCGCCAATTTCCAGTACAGTTCCGGATGTTGGCATCACTTTTTGAATATAGTGCATCGTGGTGCGGTATTCCAACTGCCCGTGACGGGAGCGTTCCAGCCGGGTGTCCTCGTAATAGCCGTCGTAGAAGCTGTTGATCATTTCTGTGCGTTCCATGCCGCATCTCTCCTTGTTTTTCGCATAGTTTAGCACTGGGTGTGAAAAAAGTCAAGCACCGGAAAAATGGGCTTCCATCGGACAAAAAAACATGGTATAATGACGGAAAAACAGCGGAGGAATGCGATATGAAAGCGTGCTTGCTTGCCGGCTTGACCCGGCTGAATATTTCGCTGCCCGAGGAGCGAGTGGACGAAATTGTCCGCTTTGGCGAGGCGGTTTTGGAGAAAAACAAGGTCATGAATCTAACGGCCATCACAGAGCCAAAGCAGGCGGCGGAGCTGCACCTGCTGGACAGCTTGAGTCTGCTCAAGGTGCTGCCGCTGGCGGGAAAGTCCCTGCTGGACGTGGGCACCGGGGCGGGCTTTCCCGGCGTGCCCTTGAAGCTCGCGGAGCCGACTCTCCGCTTGACCCTGTTGGACAGCCTCCAAAAACGGATGCACTGGCTGGAGGCGGAAGCCCTGCCCGCCCTGGGCGTGGAGGCCCGCTTCCTGCCGGGTCGGGCCGAAGATTTTGCCAGGGAGCATCGGGAGAGCTTCGATGTGGTGGCCTCCCGCGCCGTGGCGCGGCTGGACCTGCTCTGCGAGCTCTGTCTGCCCTTCGTCCACCGGGGCGGATATTTCCTCGCCATGAAGGGCGCGTTGGCCCAGAAGGAGCTGCATGAGGCCGCGAGCGCGATCCGCCTCCTGGGCGGCTCTTATGAGCGCACAGAGACTTTTGAGATTGGCGGCGCGGTTCACTCCGTTATCGTCATCCACAAGACCGGCAAGACCCCGGAGCAGTATCCCAGAAGCTGGGCGCGCATGAAACAGAAGCCGTTGTAAAAATGAAAGCATGAAAGAATTAATGAATGTATCGAAGCATGCCTGCGTCGGCCTGCTGGCCCATGTGGACGCGGGCAAGACGACTCTGGCGGAGGCGATCCTCTATCGCTGCGGTCTGCTGCGGAGCCTCGGGCGCGTAGACCACGGCAACACGACGCTGGACTATGACCCGATGGAGCGGGAGCGGGGCATCACGATTTTTGCCGCCCAGGCCCATGTGAGCTGGAAGGACTGGGAATTGACCCTCCTGGACACCCCGGGCCATGTGGATTTCTCCGCCGAAACGGAGCGCATACTGCAGGTGCTGGATTACGCGATCCTGGTCATCAGCGGCACAGACGGCGTCCAGGCCCACACCCGGACGATCTGGCGGCTTTTGGCGCATTATCAGATCCCCACTCTGCTCTTCGTCACCAAAATGGACCTGGCCCGTGTGGACCAGGCCGAACTGCTGGAAAGTCTTCGCCGGGAGCTGGGCGACGGGGTGGTGGACTTCTCCCCGGGCAACGCCGAGCGGGACGAGGCCCTTGCCATGTGCGCCGAGCCTGCTATGGAGGAATACCTGTCGGGCGGCGCGATCGCTCCCGCGACCGTGCGGGATATGCTGGCGGCCCGGGAAGTCTTTCCCTGCTTCTTTGGCTCGGGCCTGAAGCTGGATGGGATCGACGAGTTTTTGGATGCGTTCACGGCGCTGCTGCAGCCCCGGCAATGGCCGGAGCAGTTCGGGGCCCGTGTCTTTAAGATTACTCACGACGCCCAGGGCGTCCGCCTCACACATTTGAAGGTGACGGGCGGGATGCTCCGCGTCCGCGATACGCTGTGCTATGAAGGCCTCGAGGAAAAGGCGACCCAGCTTCGGGTCTATCATGGCGGCCGCTTCACAGCAGTCGAGGAGCTCTTTCCCGGCCAGGTCTGTGCCGTGGTGGGCTTGACAGCCGCCCGCAACGGCCAGGGCTTTGGCATGGAGGCCGCTGCAGACAGCCCGGTCCTGGAGCCTGTCATGCACTATCGGATCGAGCTGCCCGCCGGAACGGACGCCCGGCTGGTGCTGCCCAAGCTGCGGCAGCTGGAGGCCGAGGACCCCATGCTGCACTTGCGCTGGGACCCTCGCCTGCAGGAGCTCTCCGTGGGCCTCATGGGCGAGGTCCAGGCCGAGGTGCTGAAAAGTATGATACTGGACCGCTTTGACCTGGCTGTGGAGCTGGGGCAGGGCCGGGTCCTCTACAAAGAGACCATCGACCGGAGCGTGGAGGGCGTGGGCCACTACGAGCCCCTGCGCCATTATGCGGAGGTGCATCTGCTGTTGGAGCCCCTGCCCCGGGGCAGCGGCCTGGCCTTTGCCAGCACTTGCAGCGAGGACAGGCTGGATCGCCACTGGCAGCGCTTGATTTTGACCCATCTGGCCGAAAAGGAGCACCTCGGCACGGCCATCGGCGCGCCCCTTACAGATGTCAAGTTGACCCTGGCTGCAGGCAAGGCGCATCTCAAACACACCGAGGGCGGCGACTTCCGCCAGGCCACCTACCGGGCCGTGCGCCAGGGCTTGATGCAGACGCCCTCCGTGCTGCTCGAGCCCTGGTACAGCTTCCGTCTGGAGGTCCCCACGGCCCAGATCGGCCGGGCCATCACGGACATCAAGGCTCGCTTCGGCAGCTTCGATACGCCGGAGGATCTGGGCGGGACGAGCCTGCTCCGGGGCCACGCCCCCGTCGCGTCCATGACGGACTATGCCCGCGAGGTCGCGGCTTATACCCGTGGTCTCGGGAAGTTGACTCTGCAGGTGGAGGGCTACGAGCTCTGCCACGACCCGGAGGCCGTCCGGGCCGCTCATCCCTACGACCCGGAAGCGGACCTGGACAACACTCCCGACTCCGTCTTTTGCGCCCACGGGGGCGGTTTCACGGTCAAGTGGGACAAGGTTTTTGCCAATATGCACTTAGAAAGCGTCCTGGCTCCCAAGCGGGAGAGCGCACTCCCGCCCAGACGGCGGCTGAGCATCGACGAGAAGGAGCTGCAGGCGATCTTGGAGCGGGAGTTCGGCCCCATCAAGCGGCCCCAGTATTCGGCGGCAGTTTGGCGTGGGACTTCTTCGGAAGCGGTGCGCACAACGGAAAACCCCTCATCCGTCACCAGTGGGCGCACTGATGCCACCTTCCCCCAAGGGGGAAGGCAGATTCTGATCGTGGACGGCTTCAATGTGATCTTTGCTTGGCCGGAGCTGGCAGCTCTGGCGGAAACAGACCTGGCCCAGGCCCGGGATCGGCTTATGGAGATCCTGGCCAACTATGCCGCCTTCACCCGCACGGAGACCATTTTGGTCTTTGACGCCTACCGGGTCAAGGGCGGCAAGGGCGAACGCTTTGATTATCACGGCGTCCGCGTGGTCTACACCAAGGAAAACGAGACTGGCGACGCCTACATCGAGCGCCTGCTGCAGGACTTTGGCAAAAATACTCGGGCGCGCATCGTCACTTCGGACAATCTGATCCAGGTTTCCGCCCTGCGCACCGGCGCGGTGCGCCAATCGGCCCGCGAATTCGGCGAGGAGATCGACCGCATCTACGGAGACATCGACAGCTTTCTGAAATCCACCCGCCGGGAGAAAATGGGCACCGTCAGGGAGAACATACAAGCAACAGGCGACAAATGACATAGTAGGGGGCGGCGTCCCCGACGCCCCGAACATATCGACAACATACAAAAACAAAACAACGAACCCGTTTCCCGTATCGCACGCACTCCATGGCGGCGTCCCCCGACGCCCCGAACACAGTGCGCGGTAGGGGGCGGCGTCCTCGACGCCCCGAACAATGAAAATATGTAAGAGATAAAAGTAACCGGAAGCTTTCCTGTTTTAAAACAAAGCCTTCCCCTCGAGGGGAAGGCGCCCCAGGGCGCACACTGGGGCGGATGAGGTGGGGCTGTTGGATTGAGCGCTTTCATTTCTGCACAAAGAAATTCTTGGAAAACTATGGAACATGAAGCATTACTGAAACGAATCGACGATCTGTACCGGCAATGTGAAAAAACCAATGCCGTGACCCATACGACCTTTCTCACCCCTGCCGAGCAGGGGGCGGCGGTCCAATACGCCCGTGGTCTTTCCGGCTGCCGGATGATCTTGAACGGCGGGAAACCGGATTGCGAACGGCGCGCTGCGTTCTTCCTGCCGTCCTGGATGGAGGAAGGGGACTTCCTCCCGGACGAATACCTCTCCGTCCTTCGCATAGAGGCCTTCTACGGCACCCCGGGCCACCGGGACTATCTTGGTGCCCTGCTGGCCCTTGGCGTTCGCCGGGAATGGGTGGGGGATATCTGGATCCAGGGGCAGTTTGCCTGGGTCTTCTGCCTGCCCTCCGTGGCGGGGCAGCTTTCCGGCCTGGAGCAGGCCGGACGGGTCAGCGTCAAGACGGCGATTGCCTCGCTCTCGGATGTCTCTGCCCCGGAGCGGAAGCGGCGCGAGGTCAAATTCACGGTTCAGAGCCTCCGCTTCGACGCCGTTCTGGGCGAGACCTTCCGCCTCTCCCGCACGCAGGCCGTGAAGCTGATCGCCGCCGGAGCCGCCAGTCTGAACTACCTGCCCTGCCTGAAAAACGACGCCCCCGTCTCCGAGGGCGATGTGATTTCACTCAAGGGCTACGGCAAGGCCACTGTTGCAGAAATCGGCGGCAAAAGCCGCAAGGATCGGCTGTTTCTCACGGCGGAGGTATGGGAATAAAATGCAGCGCCGGCAATCTGTCGGCCAAATATGAAAACAGCTAAGGGCAGTTCCACAGTGCGCATTCGCACGCGGAGCCGCCCCGGCTTTTTTCATTGTATCGATTCAATCGCTTCGTAGGGTGGCCTGAGCCCAGGCCGCCGCGCCATCCGGTTCTGTGCGTAGGGCGGCCAGAGGTCTGGCCACCCTACGCAGGGAAGGGGCGACGAAACAGATATGTTTCATTTTATTTCATGATCCAGAATATAGTCTACGCTGACTTTGTACAGATCTGCCAGTCGAATCAGAAAATCAACCGGAATCGTCCGTGAGCCCTTTTCGTACCGCCGATACACCTCACGCTGGCAACCCAAATAGTCCGCAACATCCTGCTGCGTCATGTCGTGATCGACCCTTAAATCTTCTATTTTTTTGAAATACATCATATCACCCCATTGACAATGTTACCATTTGGTGGTATGATTTATTCAAGAATGCTACTATTTGGTAGTATTCCTGCGAAAATGCGACATAAGAAAGGAGGGTAAAATTGCAAAGAAGCTATTGATTACGGAATTAGATGGCTGTTTATTCGTTGAACGGAGGTGAAAACCAATGATCGGTACAATTTTTAATCTGGCTTGTTATGTTATTTTTGGTATTTTAATACTTCTTGCTGGTTTTGGCCTTTTTGTAAATCTCTGGATAGTTTTTTTCTCAGACGAAGGTATGTGGCAAAGATTTAAGAGCGCGGTATCGGTAATATTGATGATATATGTTTTCATCAAGGTCCAAGGCGCAATTCACAGCATATGGATTTCTCTGTTTGCTGCAGCGTTTATGTCGTTGCTTGGAATAGGCTGTGATGATTCCAAAACTGCATCGACACCACCCCCACAGCCCGGGCCGACCCTTACCGATGTCATAGTTGATGTAGCGCTGGACTATTATGTGGCCAAGGATGCAGCCAGAAATGTTTATGAGAAGGAATATAAAAACAGATAGTATGCGCACCATTTTTCTCCATCATGCCTTCTCCACAATCAAGGATAGAATCGAACACATTACAAAAGTGAGGGTAAATTGTCATGATTGATTCTGCAAACACCGGTACCAAAAGAAATGCAAAACAACAACCTGCCCAATCCGTGGATCGCATGAAAGATTCTGCATCTGCAAATGATAGAGCTCCGAAACAAATAGAGTTTAGCAGAGAATTGGGAAAGCGCATTTGGCTGATTTCGTTAGTTTGTTTGTTCTTTGTTTGCTATGTCATTCCGCTAAATGTCGTGAATGACACATTTTCAAGCTCGGTCCCCATGGCAAAGTTTGTTCCTTTTGTACATACTCTTTCGGTCGTGCTCTTACTGATGTCTTTGGGGCTTGTAGCTTCTGAGGTCACAGGTCCCAGACCGTTATTCGCAAAAATTCATAGGTTCAGTTTTCTGTTATTCGTGTTGTTAGGGTGCATTTATGGGCTCTGTGAAGTTGTCGGCTTGATGCACACTGGAATAACCGACATTGATTGGGTGGCTGCTATGTGTTGCCTTTTTATGTCGTTTGGATCAGCTGCTTATACAAATAAAAACACCAAGTAAAATCCCCCCGCCAGACTGTCATGCACAGTCTGGCGGGGCCGTTCCGTTCTTATGCCCTGGCCTCTGTCGGTTTTATGATCTCAAGTCGGAATGACAAAAGGGAAAGCAGATTTAGCGGGCAGATTGCCCGCGCTACAAACGGTAGAGTTCCGAAGCACGGTGTGAGCACAAAAAAAGAACGGCAGGTAGCCGTTCATTTTTTGTGCTTAATTCGATACAGCCCTGTCAGCCTTGCCAGCAGAATGTCAAACAGGAGAAAGCTCAAATTGCCCATGAACAGAATGGCGAGCAGCATGACAAGGCCGGTCTCCTGGGCCTCCCGCACCAGAGCCTCCAGCTGGAAGACCAGGATCAGCAGGGCGTAGAGGGCGGCTGTGGCGGCGTCGAAAAGCAGCAGCTTACACAGCAGGCCCGGCAGCTTGGGCAGCCGATCCAGAGCGGGCTTGGCCAGCGGATACCAGCCCAGAAAGACGAAGACGAAGGCCGTCTCCTTGTCCGGGCAGAGCAGAACGCCCAGCAGGGACACGATGCAGTACCAGCCGAAGCACAGGGCCTTCGGCAGCTCCGCCAGCAGGATCACCAGAGGCAGAGCTGCCAGCATCGGGGCTACATAGGTCCCCACCGGGATGATGCCGCCTACCAGGAGGATCACCGCCGCCAGGGCGGCAAACACGCCGCCGAGGGCGATTTGTACATTTTTTTTATTCTCGTGCATGATCAGAATCAAAAGCGTTTCTTTCAGACAAATCCGTGATTGCCTTGTCAAAGTATCCGTACAGATAGTCCATCACACCCTGGGCGGCATAGACAGTTGCAATCATTAATTCATCCGTATCCGTTGCTGAAAAGTCGATTTCATATCCTGCTCTGCGAATTAAAACCGTGAAAAACAATCTTTGCGTTCTTCCGTTTCCCTCGCGAAAGGGATGCAGCATATTGATTCTATGATACAAATCCGCAAGCTCTTTTACAAAGCGCTCCCGTTTCATACCTCGGAGCTCCTTTTGCTTTCGGAGCCATTGAAAAATCGCGTTGCCGATATCTTCCAGGTTTTCCGCACGGCAAAATGAAGTTCCTTGCTTCGACATATCAACCTTTCTGAGTTCACCGGCCCATTCGTATAAATCCCCGAACAGACGCTTATGAAGGCTTCGATAGAACGCAAAGGGTATCTATTCAGTAGCCACGCGAAAGTCGAAGAGATTTCCACATGGCAAAATGACGAAAAGCAAATAAGCAAATGAGATAAAGTCTTTCCAACGGCAACAAAAAGCGGTACAATATGAGCAAGGATACTTCGTACTGCGG